>JAEEXY010000006.1 GCA_016288005.1 Lachnospiraceae bacterium | reverse complement strand
ATTATAATCTGATATGGCCAAAGAAATCTCAATCGTCTGCGACGGATTCACCGACGGACTCAGAATAGACAAATTCCTTTCCGAAAACTGCGCTGAGCTCTCGCGCAGCTATATCCAGAAGCTCATCGCGCAGGGGCTGGTAACGGTCGGCGCCGAGCCTGTAAAGGCATCGTTTAAGGTATCGGACGGAGATGAGATAGTATTTACCGTGCCTGACAATACGGTGCCCGATATAGAGCCCGAGGATATTCCGCTCGACATTTTTTATGAGGACGCGGACATACTGATCGTAAACAAGCCCAAGGGGATGGTCGTACACCCGGCATCGGGCGTATTTTCAGGGACGCTGGTCAATGCGCTGATGTTTCATTGCGCGGGCGAGCTCTCAGGTATCAACGGCGTTGAAAGACCCGGCATAGTGCACAGGATAGATAAAGATACGACGGGACTTCTCGTTGTATGCAAAAATGATAAAGCACACAGGAATGTGGCAGAGCAGCTGAAAGAACATTCGGTGACCAGACGCTACGAGGCGATCTGCATAGGCTCATTAAAGGACGATGAGGGCGTGATAGACGCTCCGATCGGCAGGAATCCCAATGACCGCAAGAAAATGGCGATAAACCGCGTAAACGGCAAGGATGCGGTCACACATTACAGGGTGATCGAGCGGCTGAAGGGCTATACACATATAGAGTGCAGGCTGGAGACCGGCCGCACCCACCAGATCAGGGTGCATATGGCTTCGATCGGACATCCGCTGCTCGGCGATACGGTGTACGGAGGCGAAAGACCCGGTTTTAAGACAGAGGGGCAGTGCCTGCATGCGGGCATACTCGGACTTGTGCATCCCTCGACCGGCGAATATATGGAGTTCAAGGCAGATCTGCCGGAGTATTTTACGGAGCTGCTGGCTAAACTCAGGGAATAATCTATGAAAAGAAATATCACGGCAAAACTTAATAACCTGTTAGACAGCGGCGCTTCTGCGCCGCTTCTTGTAATGGGTCCGCGCGGCGTCGGAAAGACTTATACGGTCTGTGAGTGGGCTGAGAGCAGACGGGAGAGGAGCATTTATGTCAATCTCGAAACGGATGCTTCGGCGCGGCTTTTCTTTGAGAAAAACGTTTTCGGTTCGGTTAAGGATACCGTTTACGCCTTTTTGAGACTGGACGAAGGTACGGATCCCGGTGATATACTGCTGATATTTGACGAGATACAGGCATGCGTGAGCCTGTGTGAGCTGTTTAAAGCCCATTACACCCCGTTCGGCATAAAAATATGCTGTATCTCATCTTTTGCGCCGCAGAGCCTGATACAGGCCTTTAATTGCATCAGGATGACTGCCATGGACTTTGATGAGTTCCTGGAAGGTACAGGCAAAGAATGGTACAGTGAGCTGATCAAGGGCCACTTCGAGAAAAAGAGACCGATCCCGCAGTTGCTGCACAACGAGCTGCTCGAGATGTGGGATGATTATATGCGCATCGGCGGTATGCCGGAGGCTGTTCTGGAGTTCGCGGCTGACAATGATTCTGTCAATATTGACGAGAGGCAGCGCAGATGTCTGAGAGCGATATACGATGACATGATTACATACGGCGACAGCAAAATGAAGGATGTCCTCGATGTCATTCCGGAGCATATGGCAATCGGCAGGAGACGGTTCACACTCAACCTTATAAGACGCGGCGTGACCGCATCGATGTATCGCGACGCGATCGAAGACCTGACATCAAACGGGATCGTTTTTAAGAGCAGCAGACTTGGGAGAGAAGATTCTTTCGGACTGACGGTCTTTGACTGCGGAATAGCCGGTTATATGCTCAAAAGTACCCATGAGATAGCTGTAGAACGACTCGAATACCAGCAGCTGTGCACGTATCTGGCATCATGTTTCGGACAGAGCCATGAACTGTTTTTCTTCGAATCCGATACCGGAGCGAAAGCGGATTTACTTTACAGGACGGACGCGGGATTTGTGCCGGCGGAATTCGGAACGGGCAGGAGCCGGAGAGGAAAGAGCCTCTCGAAGATCGCGCAGATATGCGAAATAGCATATATTGTGTCTGTCGGAAGGGATAACTACAAATTAGAGAATGAGCTCTTAAAAATCCCGGTTTATTCGGCCTTTCTATTAGCATAGAACAACTCGTCTACGAACGTAGAATTGTGAAAATTAGTCAATTTTCCTGTTGACAAATTCTTTCTATGGCTATAGAATAGTCTATGTCACAGCTCTGCTACAGTTGTAGTAGAGACACAATATAATGTATATGGTGCGTATATGGGCGAGATAAGATTACATGAGGGCGAACTCAATGTCATGGAGCTGCTCTGGTCTAATAAGATGCTGGCGGCGAAGGACATTGCCAAGATCATAAAAGAATATATCGGCTGGGAAAAGAACACTTCCTATACGGTCATCAAGAGACTGATAGACAAAGGAGCCATCGAGAGGATCGACCCCGGTTTTTACTGCAAGGCACTGGTTACCAAACCTCAGATCCGGGTGATCGAAACCAACGCGCTTCTCGAGAAATTGTTTGACGGTTCTTTTTCCAATCTGTTTGATGAATATCTCAGGTCACACAGACTCAGCGCGACCGAGATCCATGAACTCGAGCACATGCTCGCTACTTACAGATAATTACGTTCGAAATAAATGGTGGAGAACGGGGTTTTGTTTTATGGAGGCAGAATGCACATCCGATGGGATGTGCATTTCTGTGTCATAGGAGGTAAAAATGGCTAATTTTACCGAAAAGGCGATAAAAGAATCCTTTGTAAAGCTTTTAAACGAGCGTACGCTCGACAGGATCACGGTAAAGGATATAGTCGAGGACTGCGGCATAAACCGCAATTCATTCTATTATCATTTTCAGGATGTACCGACACTGCTCGGGCAGATTGTCCGGGAGCAGGCCGATCTGGTCATAACCGAGTATCCGACCGTCGATTCGCTCGAAGCGGCAATGGAGGCCGTTATAAGCTTCGCGCTCAATAACAAAAACGCGGTACTGCATATATTTAATTCCGTAAGCAGGGATATCCTCGAAAAAAACCTTTCCGATCTGTGCGAGTACGTGATCGGCAAATATGTCGATTCGATCATCTCCGATATGAAATTAAGCGAGGATGACCGCAGGATAATAGTAGGTTTCCTGAAATGCGAGTTCTTCGGAGTCACTGTCGACTGGATAAACGGCGGCATGAAGGAGGACCTGATGAACGACAGCAGGCGTTTCTTTGAGATGATGCCCGAGCTGCTTAAAGGCGCCTTAAAGATCACCGAATCGCTCGGAAAATGAGTCTGCGCGGTAAACAGTGACGATAATTGCACCGTATATAACATAATAATTCAAAATTTAGGCAGAACCTGCCATGTGTCTGAAAATCGGACACATGAACGGGTCCTGTCTTTTTTTATGCCAATTCCGGACCTTTGCCCAAAATCATGACAGTACGGCGTTTCTGACCGTTTTAATTATCCGGGGGCGGCGTTATCATGGCCTCAACAAAGAACAAAGGAGGCGTAAAGCTTATGCGTTCAACGTTTTCTATGAGAACCGCAAAGATCGGTTACATCATCAGTTCGTGTCTGTTCTGTGCTTTCGGACTGATACTGATATTCTTTCCGGAGATATCGATATCGCTGATCGGAACACTGATAGGATGCGCGATGATACTTTTCGGAGTGTTCAAGATCATCGGTTATTTCTCGAAGGATCTGTTCCGGCTGGCTTTTCAGTATGATCTGGCCTTCGGCATATTGCTCGGAGTGCTCGGAACAATCATCCTGATGAGACCCGAAATGATGATGAACTTCCTGTGCGTCGCTCTCGGCATCGCGATACTGGCCGACGGACTGTTCAAGGTTCAGATAGCGGTTGATTCGAAAACCTTCGGAATAGGCCGCTGGTGGCTGATCATGATAGCGGCGCTGCTCACGGGATGCATCGGTCTGGCGCTGATATTCAGACCTGCGGACGCTGCGCTTGCCATTACCGCAATGCTCGGCATCGCATTGCTGCTGGACGGCATTATGAGCCTGATAACAGTGCTCACGACGGTCAAGATCATCAGGAACCAGCAGCCCGATGTCGTGGAAGTAAAATACAGAGAGATAATGTAAATGCATTTTTAAAGAAAAGGAGAGATAAAAATGAAATTCGGCAAAGCTGTGGTTAAGCTGCGTGTACCGATGCTGATCCTCGCGATACTTCTTCTGATCCCGTCGGTGATCGGAATGGCAAAAACCAGGATCAACTACGATATGCTGACTTACCTGCCGTCAGATATCGATACGGTCAAAGGACAGGACCTCCTGATGGAGGATTTCGGGAAAGGCGCGTTCTCGCTGGTCATGGTCGAGAATATGGAAACGAAGGATGTCTCGAAGCTTGCAGATGAGATCAGAGGCGTGGATCATGTGGCTACGGTACTTTGGTACGATTCGGTGATGGATGTGAATATCCCGATCGAAATGCTTCCCGACAATGTTTACGAAGCGTTCAACAAAGACAACGCGACGATGCTCGCGATATTCTTTGACAGCGCGACTTCGGACGATGTAACGATGGATGCGATCAGGGACATCAGAAAGATTTGCAATAAGGACTGCTATATCTCCGGTATGTCAGCGCTGGTCACGGATCTTAAGGACCTCTGCGAGAAAGAGGAGCCCATCTATGTCGGACTCGCTGTTGTATGCGCGCTTGCCGCGATGATGATTCTGCTCGACGGCTGGCTGGTGCCTTTCGTATTCCTGGCAAGCATCGGAATGGCTATCCTTTACAACATGGGAACGAACTATTTCTTCGGCGAGATCTCATATATAACAAAAGCGATCTCGGCTGTGCTGCAGCTGGCGGTAACGATGGATTACTCGATATTCCTCTGGAACAGCTACAACGAAAAGCGTGAGACGATAGCTGACAAGAACGAAGCGATGGCAACGGCCATCAGGGATACGCTGACGTCGGTCATCGGCAGCTCGATAACAACGGTAGCCGGCTTCATAGCCCTCTGCTTCATGAGCTTCACGATGGGACGAGACCTCGGCATAGTAATGGCCAAGGGTGTGCTGCTCGGTGTAATAGGCTGTGTTACAACGCTTCCCGCACTGATACTTGTTCTTGATAAGCCGCTGCAGAAGACCAGACACAGATCGATCATTCCGAAGCCCGAAGGCTTCTCGGAAAAGCTGCTGAAAATATTCCCCGTACTGCTGATAATCTTCGCGATCCTTATCGTGCCCGGCTATTACGGATACTCAAAGACCAATTCCGAGGTCTACTACGATATGGGCAAATGCCTTCCTTCCGACATGGATTTCGTGATCGCGCAGAAGAGGCTGGAAGAGAAATTCGGCGTAGCTTCAACGCATATGGTCCTGGTCGATGCGGATACTCCTTCAGAGGATGTAAGGAGCATGCTTAAGGAAATGGAGCAGGTTGAGGGCGTACAGTACGCCATCGGACTTGAATCGGTACTCGGCGCGGGAGTTCCCGCGGAGATCCTGCCCGATTCGATAACCGAACTCGTCAAGAGCGACAATTGGGAGCTGCTCATCATCAACTCCGAATACACAGCGGCTTCGGACAACGTAAATGCCCAGATAGACAAGCTGAACGCCATTCTTAAGAAATATGATGAAGGCGGAATGCTGATAGGCGAAGCGCCCTGCATGAAGGATATGATCGAGATAACAGACAAGGATTTCGCAACCGTCAACATCATTTCGATCGCGGCGATATTTGTTATCATCCTGCTGGTTGAAAAGAGCATCACACTGCCGGTCATTCTGATCGCTGTAATCGAGCTCGCGATATTCATCAACCTGGGTCTTACACATTATCTCGGAGGCACGCTGCCTTTCATCGCGCCGATCTGCATCAGCACGATCCAGCTCGGAGCCACGGTTGATTACGCGATACTTTTGACGACCAGATACAAGCAGGAGAGGATCGCGGGATGCGCTAAGCGCGAGGCTGTTAAGAAGTCGCTTTCGTCTTCGATCCCTTCGATCATCGTCAGCGGCATGGGCTTATTTACAGCAACCGTAGGCGTAGCGATCTATTCGGATATCGATATCATCAGCTCGATGTGCATGCTGATGGCACGAGGAGCGCTTATCAGTATGGCGGCCGTTATACTGTTCCTTCCCGCATTGCTCATGCTTTGCGATAAGGTAATATCAGTAACGACTTTCGACATGCTGCAGGTGGCAAGGCGTGATAAAGAGCATAAGATGAATATCCATCCGGCGCATGTATAACGGAAATATATAGGAGGCATATCATGAAAAGAAATTATGTAAAGGCATTGGCTGTAGTTTTAAGCGCCAGCCTGATCGCAGGCACAGGCGCAGTATATGCGGTAAAAGCGGATAAAGAAGAGTCCGGCGATCTCGGCTCGAAGATAATGTCTTATGTTGAGAAAAAGGATTATGAAACCGAGCTGTTTCAGGATGAGACCGTCTATGTGATCAACAACAGCGACGGTGAGCAGGAAAAAACGATCGTTGTAGATAAGCTCAAAGATAATGTGAACGGCAGTGAAACGGTAAGCAACAGGCAGCTGAACGCGGAGACTCCCGTACAGGTAAACGTCAGCTATGAACTCGACGGAAACGCTGTTTCCGCGGCTGACCTCGCAGGCAGGAGCGGCCATGTAAAGATCACTTACGATTATGTGAACACACAGTATGAGACCGTGAACGTAAACGGAAAAGACGAAAAGATATATGTTCCGTTCGCTGCGGTGACAGGCACTATCCTTAACAGCGATGTTTTCAGCAATATCAAAGTCGAGGGCGGCAGGCTGATCGATGACGGCACCAGAACAGCGGTGGTCGGTGTGGCGCTTCCGGGACTGAGTGAGAGCCTTGGCGCAGAGGGTAATATGAGCGACAGCGTAAAAATCCCCGAATCTCTCACGATCGAGGCGGATGTAAAGGATTTTGAGCTCGGTACGGTCTATACGCTCGTGACAAATTACGATCTCGATGAGTTCAGCGTGGATGAGAACGGCATTAAGAACACACTTACATCAGCTATTGATACCGCGAAGGATGGTTTCGCGCAGATACTGGACGGCTCGGCACAGCTCTCAGAAGGCCTTGCGGCCGCAAAGGACGGCTCCGCAGCGCTTGTTGACGGCGCGTTAGCTGCATATGACGGTTCGATGCAGCTCGCGGACGGCGCGAAGGCTGTAAACAGCGGAGCGGCACAGCTTGCGAACGGTCTGGGAGATGCACTTACCGGCTCCGGCAAGGTAAGCGACGGCGCGGCTCAGCTGAGCGCGGGACTCGATACACTTTCGGGCAACAGCGCCGCGATCGTTGCGGGTGCAGAGCAGGTTTACGCAAAGCTCCTGGCGCAGGCAGAAGCGGGTATTAAGGAAGCCGGCATCGATATCCCGTCGCTTACGATCGATAACTACGCGGCGGTACTTGACGCGGCTGCGGCTCAGATCGGTTCGGCTGATCCCGAAAAGATCGCTGAAGCAAAGGTCAGAGCGTCCGTAGAGGCAAACAGAAGCGCGATCGAGATGCAGGTAGCGGCAGCGGTCAAAGCACAGACAGGCGCCACCGACGAGATGATGGCAAGCGATCAGATGAAGGCTGTTGTAGCTCAGAAAACAGAAGAGCAGATAGAAGCGCTGACAGCGCAGAATATGGCTTCCGAAGAGGTACAGTCTCAGATCAAGGCCGGCAATGAGCAGATCAAAGCAGGTGTTGCGGCTGTAGAAAATGTTAAGAAATCACTTGATGATTACAACACCTTCTATCAGGGCGTTAAGGCATACACCGCAGGTGTTGATACCGCGGATCAGGGTGCCGCTCAGCTGAATGCGGGCGTAAAGAGCCTGAACGACGGCATCGACAAGCTCCATACGGGTGCCAAAACTCTCGAAGCAGGAACAACATCATTGAGCGCAGGCGCTGATGAACTTCGCGACGGACTCGAAGCGCTCGAAGCAGGCGAAGAGCAGCTCGATAACGGCCTCGATCAGCTCAGCGAAGGCGCAAAGGCTTTAAACGACGGTCTGAACCGAATCAACGATGAGCTCGTGATCAAACTCGAGGCTTTTATAAATGACGATATCGAAGGTCTCGCAGACAGACTTAAGGCATTAAAACAGGTTTCGGACGATTACAAGTGCATCGATACTCTGGGTGATGC
This sequence comes from Lachnospiraceae bacterium, assembly GCA_016288005.1. Lineage (GTDB taxonomy): Bacteria > Bacillota > Clostridia > Lachnospirales > Lachnospiraceae > RUG11977. Next base: position 71,548 of record JAEEXY010000006.1, on the reverse strand, counting down.
CGGTGACGGAACGGTCAAGTTCATTTATAAGACTGAAGCCATCAAATAAACAGAAGTATCAAAGGTGTATCAAAGGTGCCTGTCACCACCCCCTTGCAGGGTGGTGACAGGCACCTTTTTCGGTGGCACCTTTTTCGGTTTCGGAGGGTACATTATTTTTGCACCTTTATTTTATTTGCATGATTTGGTATCATTGGTGTAACGATTTACCAAACAAAATCATGCAATCGTGAAAGGAGAGCAAAATGGCTAAAAAAGCTAGAGTATCCGTCAATCCCGATTTCAGGATCGGCAATATTTCAGGGCGTATCTACGGGGCGTTCATGGAGCCGATCGGAAGCATAGTATACGGCAATATGTATAATCCGAAGCATCCGACGGCAGACGAGCAGGGCTTCCGTACAGACTGGATCGAGGCACTGAAAAAAGCGAATGTTCCCGCGGTCCGTCTGCCGGGCGGCAACTTTGTATCGGGCTGGGACTGGAAGGATTCGATAGGCCCGAAGGAGCAGAGAAAGGAGCATCTCGACCTCGCATGGCATCAGTATTATCCGAATGATGTCGGACATGACGAGTATCTTCAGTGGGCGGAAAAGACAGGCATCGAGCCGATGTATACGATCAACCTCGGCACAGGCGATATCAACGATGCCGTATACAACGTTGAATATACCAATCACAAAGGAGGAACCTACTGGTCGGATCTGAGAAGGAAATATGGCCACGAAAAGCCTTACGGCGTAAAGGTATGGTACCTCGGAAACGAGATGGACGGCCCCTGGCAGGTAGCTTCATGGGAGCTTGATCCGAAAGGCTACGGCGTGCTGGCAAACGAGACTTCGAAAGCCATGAAATGGGTTGACGGCGGCATCGAGACAGCGGTATGCGTTTCGAGTTCTCCCGACCTGATGCATTTCCCCGAATGGGATCTGAAGGTCCTGCAGGAATGCTATGACGCTGTCGACTATATTTCCATGCATCATTATCAGTCTTCGGAGATCGGCAATTACGCGCAGTTCATGGCAGCATCACGCTATTTTGAAGACTATATCCGTACTGAGATAGGTCTGTGCGACTATGTTCAGCAGCTGCACCGTTCACCTAAGGTAATGAAGCTGTCGCTTGATGAATACGGCGTGTTCCCCATGGAGAAAAAACCGCTGCATTTCGGACGCGAAGTATATGCCCAGAACGGTACGCATTACAAATTCGATCCCGCGCGTGAGTATATCCGTCACGATCCCGACAATATGCCTTCGCGTTCGTTCCCTCCTATGGATCCGATGCTCATGGCTCTCGGCAATGCAGGAGTAATGCTTGAAATGATGCGCCATGCGGATCGCGTAAAGATCGGCTGCATGACCTCGGGTCTCGGCGTAGCGGCGGGCTGCGATCACGATCATGTTTTCACAGTTCCCGCATATTATCCTTACGCGGATCTGATCAGATACGGTCACGGCGTTTCACTGATGACTTCGGTCGAATGCGAGAAATACGATCTCGAGAGCTATGCGCTTGATGATACGCATAAATATCACGAGCAGAACGGCGTGGACTTCATCGATTCGGCTGCTGCTTACGACGCTGCGGCGGGTACGCTAAACATATTCGTGATCAACCGCGACTGGGAGGATACCGCGGACTTTACCCTCGATATCACGGGCCTTTCCGGCATGCGTTTCGCCGGACATACCGAGATGTTCTGCGAAGACAGGACTCCCAAGCAGGAGATCGATCCTTCGCTTAAGCCTGTTGAAGCCAAAGATACGGTATGCAGGGACATGAAGGTTACAGCGGAGCTAAAGCCCCTCTCATGGAATGTATTCCGCTTTGAAAGAGCATAAAAAAACAAATAACGGCACTTGCCGCGGGAAACCGGGCAAGTGCTTTTTTCTTACGGTCGACTGACTTGAAAACGCAGTCTTTTTATGAGAAAATATACTGATAAGGATAATCTTAAGAGGTGATGATCATGATAAAAAGACTTGCGGCGATCATTGTAGTTTGCATACTGTGCCTGAGCATTTCAGGCTGTAAAAAATCCGGTTCGGATACGCCCAAACCCACTGCGGCGCCGACTGCGGAAACAGAGCCTACCAAGGCGCCGACTGCAGTGCCTACGACTGCTCCTACGGCTGAGCCGACTCCCGAGCCTACGGCGGAGCCTGTGCCTACTGCAGAACCCGTGCCTACGGAAGTGCCGGCGGCAAAGACTCCTCAGAATATCGAGATCAGGATAGTCAACGATTATGAGTACGCCTGGTCGGAGGTCGATCAGTTGTACCGCGGATACTGTTTATATGATGTTCCGATACTTTCGGATGAGGATGGGAAGCTGTATCCCGAGCTTGAAAAAGTATTTGAGGATATGGCACTTCAACGAGAAAAGGATGTCGCCGGATATGTTGACGTACTCATTCATGCCGAAGATACCGATGAGTCGGATGAAGAGCATTTTTTTAGGCAGGATATGACGCCTGTACGGGCAGATTCAGCGCTGGTATGCCTGCGTGAGAATTATGCAAGCTACTATTCCTCAAATTATTCGGAAAGCATCAGCTGCATGTGCTTCGACCCGAAGACGGGAGAGAGGCTTGCGCTCAAAGACATAGTGACCGATAAGGCGGCCTTTGTCGATCATGTTTATAATATCGCGACTGAGCGCGCTTCATCGCTAAGTGCGCCCGATCTTTTAAAGAATTATATCGCTGATTCTTTTGACAATGATCGTCTCACATTTGAGGTGGGTTATAATTATCTCGCCGTGATATTTAATCCCTATGAGATCGAGACACATCCGGTGAGCCTCACGGTGCCGATACCGTTCCTTGGGAATGAGTCGATGTTCGATCCCCGATATACCGTTTCAGCTGAGAATTATATGCTGAATCTCGGCAGGCAGATGTCATTTATCGACGATCTGGGCAATGACGGACTGGTCGATGAAGTTCAGATATGGCTGAATACCGATATGGAATCCGGCGGCGATGAGTTTGACAGCATAGCGGTATACGTAAACGGCTATTCCGATATCGTTAAATCCGTGGGCTATGAATGCTATGACGCCAGTGCGGTGTTCATGCATACTCCTGCCGGAAACTATCTCTACATCACTTATTCCTTTGACAGCGAGGATACCGAGACCGTTGTTTACAAGGTTACCTCCACAGCAGAAGGATATGAACCCGCCTCATGGGAGAATCCTTTCGTAAGCGTGGAAGAACTGGACCGCATCTCATGGGATATATACGGGACCGCATCTTACGATCCTATAAATTTCGTGATGTCAACCCGTGAGGATATCATCGGGACCAATTTCCTTACCAACCGTTTCAGGTTTGATGAATATCTGCTGAATGTCGCAAATGATGATGTTTACGATTTCCTGACCAGATCTCAGCTCACTGTAGAAAAAGAGCTCACCCTGAAAATAATCGATAAAGCAACAGGCATCGAGCTCGGAGACTATACGGCCGCTGTCGGAGATGAACTGATCATGAACGATACGGATATGGTAAGCTACGTTGATTTCGTGACTCCCACGGACGATTCGGTGCTCATAAGACTCCCTATAGAGTATGCGACGATCGACATGGGTGACTGGCAGTATCAGAAATACAGACCCGTAGGCGAAGAGGACTTCGAGGACATATTCGAGGGTATTGCGTACTTTGACTGATAAACTGCCCTATGTTTGAGTATTCATTGTTTTGGAATACAGGTTATGAGTATGAATAAAAAAAGACTATATGCGATCGGCGCAGTGATCATTGTACTGCTTCTGGTCGTCGGAGGAATACTGTATATACGCGCGCAGGGCACGAAGGATGAACCTGCAGGGACGGTTACGGCAACTGCGGCGCCGACGGTAGCTGTGGGATATACAGCCGGAGATCCGACGGGAACATCGGAGATCTCTCCGACTGACATAGCTGAGGCTGCGGATAACTCTGCGGCGGATTCTCAAGCTACCGCTGTCCCTACATCGGTTTCTGAGCCCTCAGAAGCCCCTACAGCGGCTCCGTCGCCTACAGACCTACTGACAGCCACTATCGCGCCTACAGAGGCTCCTGCGGGCGTTACAGAGCCTACGGAGGCTCCGGAACCCACCAAGGCACCTACGGCAGCTCCTGAGCCTACCAAGGCACCTACAGTGACTCCTGTGCCTACCAAGGCACCTTCGGCGACTCCCGTACCCACAAAAGCGCCAAAGGAGACCGCAGGGCTCGCATGTCCTTCGGTAAACGGCGCATTGCAGGTCATCGGCTCGCAGCTTTGCGACGCGGCAGGCAATGCAGTGCAGCTGCGCGGCATCAGCACCCACGGGCTCGCATGGTTCCCCGCGTATGTTAATCAGGCACTGTTTTCCGAGATGCGCGAGGACTGGAACGTGAATATCGTGCGTCTGGCGATGTACACGGACGAGTACGGCGGATACTGCTCGGGCGGAGATAAGAGTAAGCTTAAAAAGCTGATCAAAGACGGCGTATCCTATGCGACCAAGGCCGATATGTACGTGATCGTCGATTGGCATGTATTAAACGACAGGGACCCGAACAAATACGTTTCCGACGCAAAGACGTTCTTTGACGAGATGTCAAAGGAGTTTGCCTCGAACAACAATGTGATCTACGAGATCTGCAACGAGCCAAACGGCGGTACGAGCTGGGCCGACATCAAAAAATACGCGGCCGAAGTGATCCCCGTGATCCGCGCCAACGATAAGGACGCTGTGATCATAGTCGGCACTCCGAACTGGTCGCAGTATGTCGATCAGGCGGCTGCGGACCCGGTCAAAGGCGAGACGAATATCATGTATGCGCTGCATTTCTATGCCGCAACGCATAAAGACGATCTGCGCAATAAGCTGAAAAGCGCTGTCAATAAGGGCCTCCCGGTATTTGTAACCGAGTACGGCATCTGCGACGCCTCCGGCAGCGGCTCGATAGATACGGCATCGGCGAACAAATGGGTCGAGCTGATGGACAGTCTGGGTGTGAGCTATGTCTGCTGGAATCTCTCTAACAAAAATGAGACTTCCGCGCTGATCAAGAGCTCATGCAATAAGACCTCGGGGTTAACCGCCGATGATATGAGCGGCGAGGGCACATGGTTGCTGGAGCTGCTGGCGAGAAACTCCGGTTCTGCCGGTAAGACGGGCGGAGGAAAGTCGGACGGAACAGGGGATAACGGCGGCACGGACAAGCCGGATGAGGGTAAGTCCGATACAGGAAATACCGGTGATAACGGAAAAGGTGACACCGGAAACACAGGCAGCGACGACACCGCCAAAACCGATACCGGTATCCTCCCCACATCCGGCAAAACAGGCGATATCGCTTGGGAATTCAGTATTTCCAACAGCTGGAATTCAGAAGGCAAGACATATTACCTGTATGAACTGAAGGTCACTAATACAGGCAACAGTACCGTGGATTCCTGGAAGATCAAAGTCGATACGTCTGCAGAATGCGAGATTTCGAGTATCTGGTGCGCCAAAGCGGATATATCGGGCAAAACGATCACATTCACAAACGAATCCTTTAACGGCAGCCTCAATGCGAAGGAATCCGCCATAGGCATCGGTATCATCATCGGGACTCCCGGTTAAAACGCGTATTAAGAGGTTTTTATGAATAGAGTTTTATGCTCGACGGGAGCATTGATAGGAAGACCCAATAACAGAGATTACAGGCTGCTGGAAAAATTTGCCCCGGAGCTTGATTGCGATGGATTTGAATTCATGGTCTATTCATCCTGGTATTCGGAGCTGGACAGGCTGATCGAAACGGTTAAAAGCTATGATCTGAACATTCCGGTGATCCACTGTGAAAAAAGCCTTTCGGAAAAACTCGCCGGCGGTGTTGTGACTTATGAAAACGACAAATACAGCTACAGAGAGCTGACGCCCGAAGATGACAGCGCTAACCTTGAGAAAGCGAAGGAAGAGTTCACCATGAACCTCCGTGTCGCAAATGAGTTCGGAGCCCGGAAGATGGTATTTCATCTGTGGAACGGTCTGATCTCCGACAGGAATATCGAACGTAATATCGAGCGTTTTGCGGTATTGCGTGAGATGGCCGCGAAGGCAGGCATCCTGTTAATGGTCGAAAACGTTATATGCAATAAATATGATCCGCTGTCGGATCTCGAAAAGGTGCATGACGTTTATCCGGATATCAGCTTTACCTACGATACAAAGATGGCTGAATTCCATGGGCAGACTCTTGACATTTTTAAACCGGGACGCGAATGGATGATCGCCGGCGGACATATCGGGCATCTGCATATCAATGATTACGGCGGCGGGATAATGGACTGGGGTAACTTAAAAGTCCTTCCTATCGGAAAGGGTCATGTTAATTTCGATTCTTTTTTCAAAGCTTTGAAAAAGTACGGCTATGACGGGGACCTGACTGTTGAATCGACTGCATTTGACAGGACCGGAACGGTCGATCTTACGATGCTGAACGGCTGCTTTGGTCGGATACGTGAGTATTTGCGGCAATAGAGTATTTTTAATCTGTTTTTAATCTTACTTAAAAGACCTCTTAATACAGGCATGATACTATTACCTCAGCAAGAGAACGGTACACCTGATGTACCGAAAACGCATATAGGGAGGAATTATCATGATCCTGTTCACAGTATTAATGTTGCTCGTATTCGGAAGACTCATAGGATTTGCCTTCAGGGCTGCATGGGGTATCACCAGAGTGGCGTTCACTTTCTTTTTCCTGCCGCTGATCCTGATCGGACTGGTTATCGCCGGACTGATCAAACTGGCACTTCCGATACTTTTGATAGTCGCGGTCATCTCGCTGCTTAAGAATGCGTTTGCCGAGGCATGACAGCCGGCAGATAAAGAAAAGAGAAGTTATTTCAAGCTGACCTCACATTTTGTGAGGCCGGCTTTTTGTTATGGCAAAATGGCAGGTTATCTGATATAATCTATATGTTCCGTAAGATCAAAAAGGAGGTCTGTTATGAAGAGATCATTATCGATACTGCTGACTGTAATCCTTGTCTGCGCGTCACTGCCCGCGCACGCTGAGGCAGCGACTAAGAAAAAGGCGCGCGGCGTAATGGATGTTCCTTTTTACGAGACAGAGCTCAGTAAAGACAGGGAATTCCTCTACAACGTAAACCTGCACAATGTCCAGACCGGCGGCGGATACGGCTATAACTGGGATAATGATACTTATGCGAAATACCTTCAGGAGAAAATATCGACGGTCTCGGAATTCATGTTCTGGCTCTATATATCTGATTATCATTACGACGAGATCGAGGGCATGATGGGTTATGTAAGGGACGGGTGGTCCGTCAGCAATTCGCCGGAATTATGCATAGATGTGGGTTTCGGCGTATGCTGTGAGACTTCGACGGTGCTTGCATACATGCTTGCGGACGATTACGAGGAAGTCGGATTCGTGCTGATCACGGGCGATTACGGACATCAGTACAACTACATCAAAGACGGCGGAAAATATTATTTCGTCGACTTTACCGATTTCACGAGCAACAAGAACGGCAATGTAGAAATGGAGGACATCTGGAAGCAATGGAAGGATGATATATGCTTCTGGTCGGGAAAGTCTCTGGGTTCAAAAGCCGCTAAAAAGGCCGCCTGCAAACACGATAATTATGATTGGGAGAACAACGGAAGCGGCAGAGCCAAGTACGATCTGAACTGGAACAAAAAACATACCGCCGCGATCCTTACCGTTCCCTGCTACGACGGCATGTACGTTCCGCCTTCGACTTACAGGGACGACTGCTATCAGTTCCTTGAAAGAGGCGTGGAGATCAACGGACAGAATTATTATCTGAATCAGATATGCATCGGTTTCCAGGAGGATATCATTAAAGATATCCATACGTTGTTCATTAACTCAGATTACCAGAACGCCAAATGGAAGGTGATCGGAATCCCGGTCAGGGAGATCCCCTGGTACTGCAATGTCGTTCCCGGAACCGATCCCGAGGATATTTACGAAAAAGCAAAAAGGCAGACCACCGACAGTCGCGGCGATTTCCGATACTACGATTATTTCGGTGATGAGGAAAGAGGCATCCGACGCGGATTATTCCTGAAACTCATGAATCTTGCGCACAGCAATGAGCTGAGATCCATGACGCCCGAACAGATCTGCAAGAAGTATAATCTTAGGACAAAATACTGATAAACATATGCTGCATAACTATTCCATACCGCCCAAAACATATTTTGAGATCGCGTCACTCGGATACCTGCTTGTCCTGTATCTGATATCTTTCAATGACTCAAACCGTGAAAGAATACGCACATATAAGCTTTTCCGCTCGCTTGAGATCAATATGCTGATCGCGCTTTTTGTCAGCATACTGACCTATGTTTTCGCATATCCCGAGCTCGGAACTCCGATAGTTATATGCACGATCCTTCGTACGATGGATTCAATTATGTGCGTTATGGCTTCGAGGATATTTGTAGTATACATGCTCGAATATGTTGACAGCGCGAAGAAATTTAAATGGATCAGAGTCTTCGGAAATGCGATATTTGGCCTGTATCTGGCCCTGATGATCCTGAATCTGCCGCTAAAGTTCATACTTTGGTATAATCCCGACGGAACCTATATGCACGGTTCACTGTTCGTACCGATCGTTTTCTCGCCGCCCGTTTATTATCTTACGAGCGGTATGATCCTACTGATCATCCGCATGCGCACACTTGGTTCGAGAGAACAGCTGTCGCTTTCTGCGGCGTCTCTTATAACGCTGTTCGGAACAGTGATACAGGCCGCTACGGACGGAGCGATCTTATTGTCCCTGCCTTTCGGTTCGGCCGGTATTTTCGTGCTGTATTTCTCGCTGGAGACTGCCGATTACCATGAGCTGATCAGGAGCAATGATAAGCTGAGGATCGCCGAGCAGGACGCGATCAAAGCCAACCGCGCCAAGAGCGATTTCCTGGCCAATATGTCTCATGAGATCAGAACGCCCCTGAACGCGGTGCTTGGTATGGATGAGCTGATAATAAATGAGATCGGACCGGAAAAAATAATCGATGACTCATCTGTGGACAGGATCAGGGGATACGCCGACAACATAAAAGACGCCGGACATTTACTGCTTTCAGTCATCAACGATATCCTGGATCTGAGCAAGATCGAGTCCGGAAAGATGGAGATAAATGAAGCGCCTTACACGCTGCATAAACTGACCGACGAAGTAGATACCATGATCCGCATTAAGGCAGAGCAGAAAGATCTGAAGTATATTCAGCAGACAGATCCCTCAATCCCCGACCGCCTGATCGGAGATGAACTGCGCATCAGACAGATCATGATAAATATCCTGAATAACGCCGTAAAATACACCGATAAGGGCGAGGTAAAGCTCGAGATCACTTCTGAGAGTGTCTCTGAGGATGTCATTAATCTCCGCATCAGCGTAAGGGATACGGGCATCGGAATAAAGGAAGAGGATCTTCCCTATCTGTTCGGAGACTATAAGAGACTGGACGAAGAGCACAACCGCAGGATCGAAGGCACAGGTCTCGGACTCGCGATAGTTAAACGTATGACAGATCTGATGAACGGGCGTATCGATGTGACCAGCGAATACGGAAAAGGCTCGGTATTCACTGTTGTGATCCCGCAGACTGTTAACAAAAAGCTGAATGACGGGGAAGACGAAAGCTCCTTGAAGAAAGATAAAGAGGCAGCTTATAAAACGCCAGATTGCACTTATCTCGTTGTGGATGACAACAGGATAAATCTCATAATCGCAAGCAAGTTCCTCGACGATCTGGGCGGTAAGGTAGAAACGTCTCTGAACGGTCCGGATTCACTTCAGAAAATGCGCGAAAAGAAGTACGACATGATCTTCATGGATCACATGATGCCCGGAATGGACGGGATCCAGGCCTACCGGAAGGCCAAAGAAGATCCTGAGAATCTTAATCCCGACACTCCTATGGTCATGATGACCGCGAACGCGCTGCACGGAGTACGTGAGGAATACCTGGAGATGGGATTTACGGATTATATCAGCAAGCCTGTGGATATCAATGAACTGAAGAGAGTCGTAAGGCTTCATATTCCGCAGGAGAAGATAGTAGTTGGAGACTGAAATGGAAGCAAAACTGATCAACAGATTTTCGATAGAGGCGGCAGGAAATGGTAAGGGTCTGCTGGGAGACATTAACGGAGACGGCCGCATGGAGGTCGTCTTTGTCAGGGCTGACGGAGATATAGACGACAGGTATGTGCCGCATCAGGTGACCTGTGTGACCGCATTTAATCTTGAAGGAAATATGCTCTGGCAGACAGGCGAAATATCCGGCAAACCGGGTAATTTCGGTTCGGATTTTCCCGCGCAGATATTCGATTACGACGGTGACGGGCAGCTCGAGATACTGTGTGTCATGAATAAGCGGTTCACCGTGCTGGAGGGCAGTACCGGCCGCGTTAAAAAGGACTATCCTCTGCCCGCCGATGAGGCTCATGACTGCATAATCATCGCCAATCTTACAGGAGCCGACAGGCCCGGCGAGATAATACTCAAGGACAGATACTTCAATATGTGGGCCATGGACCGCGATTTCAACGTGATGTGGACGCATCACGGCAACATCGGTCATTTCCCTTACGCTTACGATATTAACGGCGACGGCTATGACGAGATCATGGCCGGATATGACTGTCTCGACCATAACGGAAATATAATGTGGTCCTGCCACGATCTCGAGGACCACGCCGACTGTATCTGGGTCGGAGATGTAAACGGCGACGGAAAACCGGAACTGGCCATTGGCGGCAGCGTTACCTGCCTCTACAGTGCTGAAGGAGAAGAACTGTGGAGATATGACGGCTCGATCGAGTCACAGCATATAGCACTCGGCAAATTTATACCGGGAGCTCCGGGACTGCAGCTGGCCGGTCTCGACCGCATACGCCGCGGTGACGGTTACAAGGGCCAGTGGGACGGCCTGGACGGATTATTCCTGGTGGACTGCAACGGTCACGAAGTGCGAAAGGAAAACAGGCAGACAAAGGGCTGGCTGACCATTGCTGAGACACTTTGTAACTGGAACGGAGAGGGGCGGGATTACATACTCGCTTACAGGCGCGGAGGCGGCGTAAATCCGGGGCTCTACGATCATGAGTTCAATATGGTCGCGGAATTCCCCATAGAATCCGCAAAGGGAGATTATGTGCTCCACGGCGATCTCTTCGGAAGAGGGATGGAGGACGTGATAGTTTACGGAGATAAAGAGGCGGCTGTATATTCGGGAACATTCATCGATGTGCACGAAAAGCCTTCAGGCAAACCTATCCCACAGCCGAAGAGACTGTATTCGTCAACGCTGTATCCCGGAGGATGCATAGAATAAACTGTTGTGAACAAGGAATAAAGGCGATCGATTATACGTGGAAGAAATAAATAATTAAGAAAGGCGGTTTTGATATGAAACTGAACAGGTTCGGCGTTTTATTTGGATTCTTAGTTCTTTTTGCTGTTATGACCCTCCCTCAGAAGATCAAGGCAGACGAAAAACTCAGAGCACTTTATGTTAATGGGATCGATGTCCTGACATGCAAGGATAAAGCCGATGTTCTCGGAGACGGAACCGTAAGCTTTGACGCTGAAAATGGCGTACTTACATTGAACGGAGCCACGCTTACCAAGGGTTATACAAAGGAGTCTTACGCAGAGAATCCGCGTATCTTTTTTGAAGGAGATCTCATTATTCACCTTACAGGCACAAGTAAGATAACCTGCGGTACGACTGCGGTTATGAGCCAGTCTCTGCGCGACAACGCTGTCTTTGGAAATGGTAAATTATCGGTTACGGCGGATGAGAATGCGATACTCTATATCGACGGAATGGTCAGCACGACCGAATATGTGCAGAAGAGCGGTACTGTAACTATATCCCTGACAAACGATCATACGAAGATAACCAAATGGGGCTTGTATATAAACAGATCCATTAAGATTCAGGGCGGAACGCTTGCGGTTTCGACGCTGGGCAAGAATAAGGATGGCGCGGTCTGCCTTGATGAGAAAGCGTTCGATATTGCTGCAGGCGCAAAGATATACGAAGGTGATAAAGCACCGGGATCGGCTGTTTCGTCAGTTACGCTCAGAAGCGGGCTGACATTTAATTCAAAAGATTATGTCAAGATCGTTCTGCCTGACGTAAAAGACGAAACTACAGGAACCTCCGATACAACGATCACGCCCGGCAAGCCTTCGATCAAGCTCAAACAGGACGCCTCTGCAAAATCCATTACCGTCACGATCTCAAAAACGGAAAATGCATCGGGCTATTATATTTACAAAAAGGGTCCCGGCGACCAAAAATACAAGAAAGTTAAGAGCCTGAAAAAGGATGGATCCGCCGCTCGCAGCTATACTTTTACAGATCTCGAACCCGGAACATACAGCTTCAGGGTAAAAGCATATCTGAAGACCGGCAGCAAGACAGTAAAAGGAAAATACAGTAAGGCGAAGAAGATTCTTTTTCTGTCTGACTAGCAGTTCACTCTTCAATCAGCATTTTCAGCCTGTGCAGGAAATAGGTCCGGCCGAACTTTTCGCGCATCATCCGGTCAAGTTCGCTGCGGCATTCTGCGAGCATAACGGTATTTTCTTCAACAGGAATCCGGCCTCCGTATATGAAGCTCTCGTGTACGGAGGCACATTTTTTGAAGAGGGATATGCCGCTTTTTTCAGCGTACTCCTCGAAGGTCTCATCCGGCGCTCTCTTTATTCCGAGGTCACTTAGCATATACATCACCATATCGAATTCATGATAATATCTTTCCTGCGCGTTCATGCGCTTAAGCCTGCCGTGTTTGAGCAGGATACGGACGATCAGGAGGAGCAGAACGCTCAGCAGTATAACGCCCGCGATGGCGAGCATAAGAAGCCACGATACGAACTTTTCGCGGTGTTCTTCGAGGTATTCGGTGTCTTCTTCGGGGAGAGGGATATCGGGCGTGGGCTTGGCAGTATCCTCGGCGGAGGCATGGCCGCTGTTTTCATGTTTGCTCTTTACGGCCCAACCGTCATACCTATCGCCTGACATGCCCGGGGTGGGCTCAAACGGGATCCAGCCTTTGCCGGCGAAATAAACCTCGGGCCAGCTGTGGCCGCAGTGATCCGTGACAACGGTAGGAGTGTTGACGTTAAGCTCCGTTTTATAACCCCTGATCACGCGCGCGGGATACCCCATATATCTCGCGATCAGGCAGAAAACAGTAGCGTAATGGACGCAGTATCCCTCCTGTTTTTCGAGTATGAAATGGTCTATAAAGTCGCCTTCACTCTGCACGTAACCGGGCAGACCGGCAGTTTTGATATTGTAAGCAAAGCCCGAGAGAGCGCGCTCCACCGCCAAAAGCTTCTCATAGTCGCTTCCGGCACCTGCGGTAACCGCATCGAGCCATTTGCGGACGGAATCACGTATCTGCGGCGTGGATCGGTAATATGTATCAATATAATCTCTGTAAACTGAGAGCCCGTCACTGTCCGCAGACATGGATGAAGGCGAATTCATATAGTCCGTGAATACTTCGTTCCCGATATTCATCTGCAAAAACGTGATCAGATACTCGCTGCCGTAGGACATGTTCGAATTAAACAGGAGATGCTCATTGACGGCATTTGTGGGCCGGTCAGAAGACAGATTCATGAACTTCAGCGGTTTTGAGGGCGTAAATACGATGGGGGACACGATATCCAGGAATCTGACCTTTATCGAAGCCTCACGTAAAAGGTAATTGCCCGGAAGCTCTCCGTAATTTTCAACACCTTTGCGTGTCTCGAGGGAATCCGTCAGGAAATGATCATCGGAGCTTTGCAGTGTGTTGTGCCATTCTCCGCCGCTGAATTCGTTAAATATCTCGCCTCTCAGGTACAGGCTCCCGACTATGCTGCCGCTCGGAGTTATCTCGAACAGCTCGGTCCCGTAATCGTCCGGAGAATCATAGCTCATGCTCTTGTCCATGTCAAAGGATATCTTAAAATGCTTTGAGTCTATGACGCCGTACTGCGTGGTGATCCTGTGTATCAGTCTGTTTATCCTTTTTGAAGCGGTTTCGTACATACGCTGCACCCAGTCCCAGCTGACGGGCTCAGCGGGCTTCGGCATGGCAAGGAGCAGCAGTAAGTACAGGAGCAGGAAAGGCAGGAGAAATGTGATATATTTCCTGGTACGTGCGGGAGCGTCAGCTCTAAACCTGTTGCGGAGCACCCGTATCAGCACTGCCATCGCATAGAACGCCGCCAGAGCGGGAGAGGCCGGATACACATTATATCCCATGATCAGCTCGACGAGCATAAAGACAAATACTCCGCCCGCGGTTACTGCCGCCAGCACGGGGATACGGTCGCAGATGAGAAATATCACGAATGCTGCCAGTCCGATAAGGATCATGCTGAACGCGACGCTGCCGAAAAAGTCATTCAATGCCTCTTTATCGACTGCCAGCCAGAATATCAGGCCCACCGCAAAAAGCGCGGGGAATATGTAGAAACGTACTTTTCGGTAGAGCAGGAGGAGCGCGTTGAAAGAGAGGCTGACAACGATCACGGTCAAAACATTCGCACGCGAAACAGCCCCGGGATCTGAATAATTATAGATCTCGAAGAATATGAAAAGCGCTGTTACCGCGGTAAAGACCGTGCGGTATATGAAATCATACAGTTCGTCTTTCAAGGCTTTTTCGCTCCATTGTCAACGGTTACATAACACGGGTGAGATCATCCTCGGGATGTATCGGCACGACCATCTGGTCGGGCAGCGAGATGATCCCGCTTACGTCGGGCTCATAAGAAACATAGTAGATCACGCAGGAAACACCGGATAATGACAGTTCGTTCAGCGTCTCGTTCAGCTCTTTGCTTATCTGTGTGACCACCAGGAACGCGACCAGGCAGTCGGTGAAATCGCGGTCATTCCTCAATAGAGAGATCGACCTGCCGCTGTCTGTATCGGGTCTGAACGGTATCTCGGACACCAGCGTGTGGAAGCTCTCCATTTCACGTCTCGAAGAGCATTTTGCCTGCGTGAAGCAGTTTGATGCATGACCGCCTGAACCATAGTATTTCAGCGTGCTCGTGACTGAGAGCGCAGAGTAATAATTCGCGATGGCGAGGACAGTTTCCAGGCATTTGTTCTCAATGGGGATATAAACATATTCATCTTCTGAGACCCTGTGCGTATCGAGATATATCGCGATACCCTGTCGTTCCTCGCCGTAATACAGTCTGCTCTTTAAGCTCCCGGTTTTCGCGCTCAGTTTATGATGGATGCTCTTGGGCGGGTCGCCCGGGATATAGTCCCTTACGGCAGCATCGGGATACTGCCTGATATTGGGGTTTTCCTTATAGGAGCTGCGTGTCGGATCGTTGTCAGTGCGAAGCGACCTGAGCTGCGGGATCCTGGGCGCGACCACGACGCTGATCGGCTCGGGCACATGATATGTGATCCTGAACAGTTTCAGGAAATCGGTGATCGTGATGCTCTTTATGCCGACTTTGTATTCTCCGCGGTAACGGCATATGAGCTTTGTGTCATAACGGGCATTTTCATGCGGGAGCAGCTCGTATTCGCTGTCTGCAGGCATGCTCTCGATATACGAAAAGGTGGAGTACATATTCGGCCTGATATGGCAGAAATTCAGCAGATATTCGTTCTGCAGCACAAAATAGTACGGTACGGGCTCATACGCGGTGATGTGTTTGCCTGACGCGGACTGATAGATCTTGAAAAAATAGTAAACGGTTAAAAGATATGTTAAAGAAACAGGCATGACAAGTATCAGCCCGAAGAGTATCGTGTAACTGACCGGACCGCCGTAAAAGCTGGCAAATGCCAACGCCGCAGCGCAAAGCAGATAATAGATTATCCGATTTTTCCTCATTTGACGGGAACCTCAACCTTGGAGACGATACCGCGCAGAACGGACTCAGGATCCTCCTGTGACATTTTCGCCTCAACGGACAGCATGAGCCTGTGCAGGAGCACCGGCACATACATTTGCTTTACATCATCGGGCCTTACATAGTCGCGGCCGGACATAAAAGCATTGGCCTGGGAAGCGCGGACGAGCGAGAGCATGGCGCGGGGGCTGGCGCCGATAACAAAGCGCTTTTCCTTTCTGGTAGCGTCGACGATGTTGTGTATATAGCCGAGCACATTATCGGCGACGGTCACTTTTTTGACCATGTCCTGAAGCCTGATTATGTCGTCCATGGTGCATACGCTGCCGACCCGGCCGGCATTATGCCCCGAAAGGAATACGTTTGCGAGCTTCAGCTCGTCCTCTTTGGA
Source organism: Lachnospiraceae bacterium (assembly GCA_016288005.1). GTDB lineage: Bacteria > Bacillota > Clostridia > Lachnospirales > Lachnospiraceae > RUG11977. The sequence continues at coordinate 55,215 of JAEEXY010000006.1, read as the reverse complement.
CGGATAGCCCAAAGAGAGCTTCATCATGAAGCGGTCGAGCTGCGCCTCGGGCAGGGGATATGTGCCGGCAAACTCAACCGGATTCTGTGTGGCGATGACCATAAAGATGCCGTCGATGGGGTAGGAGACGCCGTCAACCGTGGCTTTTTTCTCCTGCATGACCTCGAGCAGCGCGGACTGAGTCTTGGGCGGTGTACGGTTAATCTCATCGGCCAGGAATATATTGTTCAATATGGGACCGGGCTTGAACTCGAAGGACTTTGATGCGGCATTATACACGGACACGCCCGTGATATCGGACGGCAGCGTGTCGGGCGAAAATGAAACACGTCCGAACGAGCAGCTGACAGAATGCGCCAGAGAGAGCGCGAGGGTGGTCTTTCCGACTCCCGGCACATCCTCGAGCAAAATATGTCCCTCCGCCAGAAGGCAGCATATCAGCCTGTCGACGATCGTATCGCTGCCGACAAACGCAGTATGTATGTTTTCACGTATCTTTGCGATCAGTTCAAAAGGTTCAGCGCCCATAGAATTCTCCTGTTGTTTTATTGATCATATTATACACTAAAATAGAAGCTGTTGTCTTTATTCAAATACTCATCTGAGCGTTATCCCGATTATACGCTCGTTTCGCGTGCCGACCACCAGGTGATTACCGACGATGGCGGGCGTGGATTCGATATTTGCGCCCATGTGAACCCGGCTCTTGGTTTCACCCGTCTTGGCGTCGATCAAAAGGATATCGCCGTTTCCAAAGCACTGGATAAGCCATGCCTGTCCGTCCTGATCGTATATAAGACACCCGGAGCTCCATGCGTCGGATGGAAAATCTCTTTTCCACAGCTCCTCGCCGCTTGAACGGTCAACAGAGACGAGGTAAGAGGAGTTTACCGAAGGAACCTTTGAGACTGTATAGAATATCGCATTGCTCACCGGGCCTTCCCCTAAAGCTCCGCTCGAGAGAAATCCGCCTGCAAGTCCGAGAACGGTGTGCACCTCATAGGGCTTTTTCCAGATGATCTCGCCTGTAAAGGCGTCCAGTTTGTACAGGCATGCTTCACCGATGTTGTTGTCGTTATAGCCGTATTTTAGGGTTGTAGCGACATACAGACATAATCCGCCGTCAGGTGTCTGTTCGAGCACGGGACTGGAGTTGATATCTTCGAGCAGATCCGTGACCCACACAGGCTGCATCGAATTGAGATCGAGACACTGAAAAATCCCGCCGTTATCACCGAAAAACAGATACCGGTCAAAAATTACGGCACTGTTTTCAATGCCGGAGCCGTTGCTTGCCTCGGATGACTCATACCTAAGATCCGCGGCCTTTGAATAATAAACATAACGGACCTGTTCTTCGGGCGAAACGGTCAATGTTCCCGTTTCTCTGTCAAAAACGATATTAAGATCGACCGTATAGAGGACTCCGTTCTCACCGGGACAGATCACGGTATCGGTCGGAGCATAGAATATCGGAGAACTGTCAAATCCGTGCCAGGCACGCGGCGCAAACGGGTCGTCAGCACCGAATTCGTACAGCTTTGTTCCGTCGATGAGGCTGTACAGAAAAAAACGCGCGCTTACCTGTTCACCGAAAGCTCCGGCGGCAAAATCGCCCGAGCCGCAGATCAGCACGGGGTAAGACGGATGCAGGGAACAGGTACCCTTAAAGGCCATCCCGACATTTATGGGATCACGTGTGGGTTCGCCTGTTTCAATATCCAGAAAGCGTATCATGCCGTCCATGCCGGGATAAATGATTTCGCACAGATCATGTTTGTTTTTGGCGGAATCATACAGGTTCATCAGCTGTTTTGTGTCTTCGTCCCAGTTCACGGCCAGGGGCTGGCCCGTCCAGCCGTTTCCGGACCAGTAATTGACGCCGTCGCTTTTCAGAGAGCGCCCGGTTTCGAATGTCCAGCTGTGTTCGAGCCGGTATTCGCTGAGATTGGCGGTTCCGAAGGAACTGAGGCTTCGCCGGTAGTTTCCGCGAAATGTCAGTATCCCGTGCTCCTGTATGCTTTTTATGTCATCATCGCTGAAGGAGATCGGGTTTTGCCTCCGGTAGTCTGTTGTTTCCGTTCCGTTAACTGCTATAAGTGTCTTATTCAGGAATATTTCCGGAGCGGTTTCGGCGGCTGCATGAGGGGCGGAAGAGCAGCCGGATCCATGCTCAAAGCGCACGGTCTCAAGCGCGCCTCTTGTTTTTGTAATGAAATTACCCAGATATTTCGGATTGCCTTTGACCTTGATCAGTAAGACAAATAAAACGCATAAAAAGGCAAACAGCAGCAAAGCCCCGGCCGCAAGGATCATGCGAACAGGCTTTGTTTTCTTTTTCTCAGTCTGCTGTGTTAATTCGGTCATCATTTTGCCGTTTCCGTTCTTTGTCCGAGATATTCGAAAATGAGCTTTTCTATGGCTTCAGGGGTCCTTAGATCGTCGCGGCTGACCTGCGTCGGCTGCAGATCTATGCCGTGATCCTCCAGACTGTAGAAAAACTCTATAAACGCGAGTGAGTCGAGGATACCGTTCTCGATCAGGTCAATATCCTTTTCGAAAACACGCTCATCCTCACAAACATCAAACAACACTGCCCTGACATCGATCATTATGTGAGCGCCTTTCTGTCTGTTTTGCCGTTGACGGTTACGGGGAGCTTATCCGTAACGGTGATGATCTTTGGGATCATATATTCGGGGAGAGTTTCTTTAAGGGCTGCGCGGATCGCCTCGGTTTCGAGGGCTTCCGCAGCAATAAAGGCCTTAAGATATCTGACCTGCCCCTGCACGTCACGCACCGCGGTTACCGCGCTCTGACGCACACCGGGGATCAGGTTCAGGTTGTTTTCTATATCGCTCAGCTCTATGCGGTAGCCTTTGTATTTGACCTGATCGTCGATACGTCCGGTACAATAGAGATACCCGCCTTCCGTGTAACCGAGATCCCCCGTCCTGTAGCGGTTTGCATCGCATCCGGCCTTTTCTTCACCGAGATATCCTCTGAAGACCGAGGCACCGCGAAGGACGATCTCACCGTTCTCCACGCTGATATCAACCGCGTTTCCGTTAGCCGTCCCTATCGGAAGATAAGGCTTTGTGAGCATATCGGGTGTGATGTTTGCTGCGCAAACCGCGCTGGTCGCCTCTGTGGGTCCGTAGGCATTTATTATCCTAAGGTCCGGGAAAGCGGCCCACAGCCGTTCCACGGTACGCACAGTAAGCTGTTCGCCGCAAAAATATATGCATCTTAAGGAGGGAAGGACAGCAGCGCAAAAGGAACGGTCCAGCAGACAGAGATTGGCAAATGTCGGAGTCATGACCGCAACCTCAACGCAGGCCTTGCCAAAGATGTCAAGGATCCCGGTATAGTCGGATAAAACATTGGTGTCGGCATCCACCAGCGTATGTCCGCCGCACCATGCGTAGTACATGGCGGCGACGCTCAGGTCGAAGCTGAATGACGCATGGTTAAAAACAGCAGTATTGCGGTATGATTCAAGAGGGCAAAGCCCGCTGATCCAGGTGATGAAATTATCCAGGTTGCCATAGGAGATAGGTACGCCTTTCGGAATACCCGTACTTCCCGAAGTAAATATGATATAGGCCGTATCCTCGAATGTATCGTCAGGCGTATCGGAGCTTTTCGTAACGGAGATAAAGCTTCCGTCATCAAACATCAGCTCGCTGCCTGTACGTGAAATGACAGTATCAAGCCTTACTGCGGGTATGTCGGGTGCCACCGGAACATAAGCCCTGCCTGACAGAACGCAGGCGATGATGCATGCGGCGGTCTCGGGTGTTTTACGGCTCTTTATAATGACAGGTGAAGTCCCCTTAAGATTAAGGTCTGTTGAAAGCCTGTCCGCAATACCGAACAGCTCGCTGTATGAAACCGAGCGCATAGATGTGCGGTAAGCGGTCACATCAGGGTATTTCGAAGCAGCGGACAAAAGCCTTTTTGCAATAGGGTTCATCGGACGCTCCATGATTCAAGTCTGCCTGATCTGGTCTTCGGGGATCAGGCTGTAATCGTACATTACTTTCGAATGATTATCCAGTATGAGCTCTTTTTCAAGCAGATCGCCGGATTCTCTGTCGATGACCAGACGGTATACTTTTGAGATGCGGTAAAAGATGCCGTCTTCCTCGGAAAAATGATGATCCTCCTCCTCAAGCCTATAGCGGTAAGGATAAGGTCTAACGCTGCGCAGCTCGCCGCACAGATCTCCGTCTTCAATCCGGATGAGGATCTGCAGGCTCTGATCGGTGTTGTTCTTAAACCGGTAATCGATATAGTTGTAGCTTACGGATGTGCCGGTCCCGAAAGGAACTCGACGTCTTTCGTCGGGAAACAGGGCATCGGAGTGATGATGCAGCTCTGTAACGGTGAGAGGGCTGTTCAGTACGAGCCAGTGGACCATATTGGCCATCTGGCAAAGTCCGCCGCCGATACCGCTCGTAAGCCTGTTTTTGCTGATGACCAGGCCTTCTTTGTAGCCCTTTCGTTTTGTGGGACGGCCGACAAGCTTCCAGAAGGAGAAGACTTCGCCCGGGCGTATAACGACTCCGTTGATCTTTTCGCATGCCAGCTTCAGATTGGTGGCTTTGTTCTCCTGCAGACGGAGGTCGACACCGTTCAGGCGGCGCACGATAACAGAACGGTGGCCTTTCACGATATTGGGAAACTCACCGTTCCGCTGCTTTGCGAATTTTTCATGATGAATGAGATCTGACAGTTTTCTTTTGAGAATCTCTTTCTCCACAGAGATCCGGTAACACCCCGGTCCTAACGTACAGAATAATCTGCGTTTCATATACTCTCCCCCATGGAAACTATATTATCAACATCTCAGACATTAGTCAATTTACAGGAAAAGGCAGTAGGTTTTAACCTGCTGCCTTTGATGAGATCCGAAGAGTCATTGGATTCCGCTCAGCTTCTTTGCCAGTATCTTTTCAACCGCCTCATTGATCCTGGATTCGGCGATCTCACCGTTCGTCACGGCAGCTTCGATCGCGTCTGCTGCGGCATCGAGATCCGGAGGCATCAGCAGGATATCAACGCCTGCCTTTACGGCCATTACCGCAGCTTCACCGTCCGCGAGGTCTTTTGTGACCGCGCCCATGTTAAGGGCATCGGTGATCACAAGCCCCTTGTAGCCGAGCCGCTCTTTAAGAATCGTCGTCAGCATGTATTCCGACAGCGAGCACGGAGTATTGTCTCCGAGTATGGCAGGCACAGAGATGTGCGCAGCCATGACCATATCGATGCCCAGATCACCGGCCTTAGCAAAAGGGATGATCTCGCAGGCCATAAGGTCTTCGAGTGATTTGTCGGTATAAGCAAGCCCCTCATGAGTATCGGCCTCAACGGCGCCGTGCCCAGGAAAATGCTTAAAGCAGGAGAGTATCCCGTACTCGTGCAGTCCGTCCGATACGGCAGCGGCATACTCCGTGACCTTTTGCGGGTCATCGCCGAACGACCTGTTTCCGATGATCTTACTGCCGGGAGCGGTCAGCACATCCGCATCGGGAGCGAAATCGACGTTAAATCCCAGATCGCTCAGATATTTTCCGATATACCGTCCGACTCCTGCTGCGTCATCGACAGTTTCTATATCCTTCATCGGCCCGGGATTTTTCACATTGAAAGCCGGATTATTTGCTATGCGGGCCACTTTGCCGCCTTCCTCGTCCACGCACAGAAACAGCCGGGGCAGTCCGGCCTCCCGGGCATATTCCTGAAGCTTTGAGAGCATATTACGGGTCTGGTCCGGGTCCTGCAGCTGGTCCTCGAAAAAGATCACACCGCCGACAGGGTACTTCCTGAGAGCGGCAAGCTCATTTTCTCCGACAGAGGTCATATTCCAGTTACCGAGCTGTTCGGGCGTGATCACGCACATCTGCAGTATCTTTTCGCGCAGCGTCATCGCGCCGATATCATAAGCACCTCTGAATAATATGTTTTCCATTTCTTCCATATCGATCAGTCTGTAGCCGACCGGTTTTTCCTTTTCAAAATCGTATCCCGCAGTTATAGCCCCGTTTACCGTTCTTTTTGTATTGGGATCGGTCCAGGTCGCGTAGGCGCCCAGAGTCATTTCACCGTCGATGATCACCGGCGCCGGAGGTGAGCAGAGCAGTACGGGCGTAAAGTTAAGGTCCGCGTATACCTTCGCGTTCAACCTTTCGCAATAATCCCAGTCCGCGGTAAAAGTATCAAGGATATACCTGAATTCCCTGTCCGTTTCCCATCCGTCACCGAGCTCAGACTTATACAGATCGGTCAGTATTTCCTCCGGTGAGATATAGTTGTCGGGCCTGATGCATCGCTCAGGATATGTCAGCCAGTTAAGAGACTCTGTCGCATCCTCGTACCGGTCATATGAATAGCCCGCGTCAAAGAATATCTTTGCGGACTTTACATCGGAATCGGTGCTGAAAAACAGCTCCTTTATTCTTTCCGTACCGTAGATATACTCAAGCCCCGACAAAAACTGGCAGGACTCATAGTACGACTGTGTCGCACCGGAAAAATACTTTGCGGTGAACAGCTCTGCGCCGCTTTCAATGATATAATCCGCCGCCAGGCACGGCTCGGCCCTGCTCATGTCCTCATCAGACAACTCAAGGAACTCACCAAACGTAAGCACCTTATCATCCAGGAGATAATACCATTCATCGAAGTCGCTCCCGGCACAGTGATCCACAAAATGCATGAGCTCATGGAATACGGTAGCGGTCCAGCGGTGATCGACGGGTTCTTCCCTGATCGTATTGACCATGACCGTATTAATGTCCCAATGGTACTCGCCGCGGTGCGCGCCGGAGATCTCGTTATCGATGATGCTCAGCTCTGCCGCGCATTTCAGCAGGTATTCGCGGTCAATGTACGCGGTATTATCCGCTATAACCGGGAATATCCTGTACAGGGTTTCCTTATATTCATTCAGATTTTTGTTGGCCTCGGCCGCTTTGGAAAAATCCAGGAACAGAGCGTACTCGCCGTGCAGTTTGTCTTCGGTAAGTCCGTGCAAGGCCGCAATGCGGACAGCTTCATCGACCGCTTCCTGCGGTACGGGAGTGGGAGAGGGCGTTAACGTCCCGGCAGCTGTCCCGTCCGTCGCGGAAGTTACCTCAGGCGCTGCAGGTCCGGTAGTTCCCGGTTCATCAGTCGGCGCCGGGGTATCTATGAGAACCGGTTCTTCAGTCGGTTTAGGTGTCTCCGTTACTGTAACAACAGGCGTCGGATCTGTGTCCGTCCCGCCTGTCATATGATTGGCGCAGCCCGCCGTCGTGCAGGCAAATACCAATAATACGCAAATAAACAAAAAACGGTTTTTCATTCAAAAACTCCCCCGATAGCGGCTTATTTAAGATATGCCGCGTCTTTTCCCTAAAATAAGCGAATAGAATTATACAACTGATCACGGGTTGTGGCAATAATACACTTTTCATGTTATAATCTATTTGCAACATTGGGGTGATAAACAGCTTTTCAGTGAGTAACTAATTGCTTAAGGAGGTATGATTATGGGTTCAGGTTATACGATGAGATGTCCAAAATGCAGCTACAAGTTTCATGCCATAACCGGCATAGGATTCATGTTTCCAAAGGCCTATGAGGAAACTGTCAGAAAGGCTAAAAAAGGCGAACTGGGAACAGAACTTCAGACTTTTTTCCAAGAGCATGAGGATGGTGCGATCAGCGCAGAAAACGTTACGCTCTGCTGCACCAAATGCGGCAATTTGGCATACGGGAAAGACCTGACCATGTATGTTCCCAAAGCGAAGATCAGTGATAAGAAAGATAAAGGCAAAAAGCCCGGTGACGCTCCCAACAAGGATATAGTGTACGTTTCATGGATGGATCTGGAAGAAAAATATACAGAATTCGCCAAATATCCTCATAAATGCGAAAAATGCGGCGGTGACATGCGTATTGTGGACGAAAAAGAAGAAGTGCTGTGTCCGAACTGCAAGGTGCCGCTTGAAGTCAAAGAGCATGTAATGTGGGATTAGGGCAGTAGTATGAAAATTAAGTTCGTATCAGGGCATATACAACAGTCGGAAGCGGAAAGATCTATTCTGAATGGAGCGATAAGGAAATGGTTAAGACCGAGTGATCGGATAGATTATGATTACAGGAGCGCAGCAGAAGAGTGCTGCGCTCCTGTTCGATTCTGTTCGGGGTTGACAAACATCTGTTTGCGGTGCTATCATATAAACATATCGAACAAAGTTTCTGATTTGGAGGAGTGATTGCCATGGACAAGAAGAAATATACCGGAGTACGGCCGATCGAAGGCCATTTCTATAGGTTCGAGGCTGGCGACGGAGTTGAGCATATAGGCTTGTACGAAGGACAGATGACTGAGCCGAGTTTTGCCCTCGCGCCGTTGTTCACCATAGACCGGATGGTGTTTTCTTTCATGGTTTATCGTGCTCCGGAGACTTTTTCCATGATAGGATATCCGTTTATGCCGAGACTCCTGGAGGACCTTGGAGAGAGTATCTCAGATGCTGAATTTGGCCAATTGCAGGCCATATAAGTGTTGGAACATCTATTCGCTAAATCTAGGTTTAACGAATAATTCGCTTGCTTTTTGGCCTGAATAGCCTATAATTTAGTTATAAGGCTCTTTTTGCCGGATCTGCAACGGTCTCGGCCGTTATGCAGCTTTTATTACCCATACTGTTTTATCTATACTTGGTTAATATTATCATCGGTGCTTTAACATGGAAAAAAACAAAACTTACCACGAACAAAAATCTATCGAATATACTAAAAAACTTCGCATGTATCTTGCGGAGCTTCCTCAGTATGTCACGACGTTTTTCAGAGGCATTGAACCGAATACGCAGCCTCGCACGCGTCTGGCTTACGCCATCGACCTGAAGGTTTTCTTTGAGTGGCTCCGGCAGGCCAATCCGTTGTTTAAGGATAAATCCGTTAAGGAAATCACTTTGGACGATCTCGAGCATGTCGAGACCTTCGATCTAGAGGAATACATGGAATATCTGAAACTTCGTGAATCCGACGACGGTCTGGACATTACAAACTCCGATGCCGCGATAAAGCGTAAAATGTCTGCACTTCGCGGGCTTTACGGATATCTGTTCAAAAATGAAATGATCGCTACCAATCCTTCGGTTAAGGTCAATATGCCCAAACTTCACGAAAAAGCGATTATCAGGCTTGATACTGATGAAATTGTGAAGTTTCTTGATACGGTCGATTCCGGTGCCGAAAATATGACCGACAGGCAGCGAAAGGCCCATGAACAGAACCGTGTACGCGATCTGGCACTCATGACTCTCCTGCTTGGCACCGGCATCCGTGTTACCGAGTGCGTCGGGCTTAATCTTAATGACGTAGATATGAAGAATTCACGCATAAAAGTTACCCGTAAGGGCGGCTACGAGGCCTTTGTTTATTTCGGTGAGGAAGTTGCCGGCAGTCTGAAGCCTTATCTCGAGCAGCGTGCCGGTATTTCGGATATTGTGTTCGGACACGAGGACGCATTGTTTATTTCGTCACAGAAACGGCGCATTTGCGTACGCTCGGTCGAAAAACTCGTTAAAAACTATGCCCGTCAGGTCACCGTTTCGAAAAAGATCACCCCGCACAAGCTTCGCAGCACCTACGGCACTGCCCTGTACAGGGAAACCGGCGATATTTATCTGGTAGCCGATGTACTCGGCCATAAGGACGTAAATACGACCAGAAAGCATTATGCGGCTCTCGAGGACGAACGCCGCAGGCTGGCAAAGGACGCCGTAAAACTGCGCGAAGATTTTGATAAGTAAGCGGTAAGGTAAGACATGGGGTCGGTTCTTCTGTCTGCGCACTTCGCAGACAGAAGAACCGTCCCTATGTCTTACTCATGTCTTAATTTATCTTCCGTACGTCGTATAGATCTGTTTAACTGTCTTAAATATAACCTTTGCGACCTTTTTCTGGAAGCTGGCCTTGACCAGGCGCTTGAGCTCGGCAGGATTTGACATGTAGCCGATCTCAAGCAGTACGGCGGGTACGTCGTTTTCCTCGCTTACGACCACATAATTGCGGGCTCCGAAGGTACCGTTGCGCTCGGTCTTTAAGGTGGTGACAAGATTGCCGAGGAACATGCTGGCCATGGCAGCGCTGTTCAGACCGTTGAAATTACCGGTATTCTTGACGCTGTAGTATACTTCCGTGCCGTTCTTTAATGTGCTGTAGACAGAATTGTGATGCACACTCACAAAGAAATCGGCCTCGACTCTCGCGGGAAGCGTCGGACGGTCATGCAGTGGCACCAGATAATCGGTGTATCTCGAGTAAAATACCTTTATGTCGGACTGATCGAACAGCTGACGGCAGTAAGTGTAGACTATCATGAAATTCAGGTCTTTTTCGTTATAGCCGCCGTGCTGCGTGCCGGGATCTTCTCCGCCGTGGCCGGCATCGAGAACGATTATCTTATCGAACAGGCACGAAGGCTTGTCGAACAGGAAAACCATGCTCTTGTCGGTCATCAGGTCCTTATGTGAAAGGATCACGTGGCTGTCGTCGCTCTTTGTGTACATTTTAATACGTGTAATATCGGCATCTTCGTAGTAAAGTATCTGTACCTGCTTAACGGCCTCGCCGGTATTCACGATCGGATTGTCCTGATAAAACTGTATATAGTTACCGGGCAGATCGAAGTAAACCAGATCGTTCCACAGATCGTCGTGTATTCCGATGAGATCGGTTCGTACGCCCTCCAGAATCGGGAATCTGAGCATCTGGTAAAAGCTGCTGCGTCTTCCTGAGGGAACCGAGGCGCTCGAAGAAGGGTCATGCTCCTCTCCTGCCTGCGCGTCATCCGCGGTGTCAGAATCCGGGTCATATACGAGCATGAAATCAAAGTCGGGATCGTATATGCCGGTCGTCTCATTCTCCGCGATCCATGATGTCGCGCTGTCCCAGCTGTAATCAAATCCGAAGGTCTCGAACACAAACCTGCCGGGGAAATACACATGTCCCTTGCCGGTCTCGGGGTTGGTGATATAATGCGGAGCTTCGGGACATATCGTCAGCAGTCCGTTTACATAGCAGTCGGTGCTGCCGAGCTTCATATCGATCGTGATCTCGCCGTAAGTGAGGCTCAGCGTTTTCTTCTTGGAGCTGTAATCGTACCTGAGACCGTCGATAGCCTTTGATATGGTTTTCAGGCAGATCAGCGCATTGTCATTGACAATATATGAAGGCGTGGTATCATTATCTACCGCGGTATTGTTGTAATTGAGCTTGCCGTAGGTGCCGGCGTAAAGGAACTGCTCTCCATCCATCTCGAGCTCGATCGGTGTAAAGAGCGCGACGGAGCCGGTGCTCTGTGTCCAGGTGTAATCCATACCGAAGGTCTCGGCAACGAATCTCGAAGGTACCAGGCATGTGGTCTCACCGGTGTCGGAATACTTGATCCTGACGGACGATATCGGAGCGGTGACGCTCTCGCCGTTATAGGAGGCCTTTGTCGAGCCGGCATACAGGATCAGAGTGTTGCCCTTATATGTGAGCGTGATGCGCTTTTTGCTTGATTTATAGCTGTATTCGGCGCCGCACCCTTCCGTGAACACACAGATCGGTGCCATGGCATACCCGTCGGTGATTATGGCGTTTTGCGTGCCGTTGTTGTAGAGGGAACCGTTGATATAGTACAGAGGTGATACACCGTTGTAGGTAACGGTTTTGTCGTTCGTGATGTCCTTGTATTTGAATGAAAGCGATATCGCCGATGCCTTTTTCGGCAAAGCAAGGAAGCTGAAAAGAACGGCAATTATCAGCAGAAACAGCGTATTTCGTATGGTTTTCTTCATATATCGGCATTCCTTTCGGGATGTAGGTTTTTATTTCACATGAATTATTATATACTATTTGTGTAGAAAAGTAAGCTAATGTTGTGTCATTTTTATAAAAATTTGAAATGAGGTTTTTATGCAGCTGAAAAGACTTTACAGCCTTGCGAGAAAGGCGATAGACGATTATGCGATGATAGAGGACGGCGACAGGATCGCCATCGGCATCTCGGGCGGAAAAGATTCGCTCGCGCTGCTCTATGCTCTCGCGGGTCTTAAGAGGTTTTACCCGAAGAAGTTCGAACTTGAGGCTATCACCGTGAGCCTCGGCTTCGACGGCTTCGATACGTCAAGGATAGCCGCGCTTTGCGAAGAGCTCGGAGTGCATTATACCGAGGTGAAAACGGATATAGCTGAGGTTGTTTTTGACGTGCGAAAAGAAACAAATCCCTGCTCGCTGTGTGCCAAGATGCGCAAAGGCGCTTTTAACGACGCCGCAAAGGCTCTCGGCTGCAATAAATCGGCATATGCGCATCACAGGGACGATGTTATAGAGACTGCGCTGATGTCACTGATATACGAGGGACATTTTTACTGCTTTGCGCCTGTCACGTATCTCGACCGCATGGATATAACGCTGATCAGGCCGCTGATCTATGTCGATGAATGCGATGTCATCGGCTTTAAGAATCTCTATGACCTGCCTGTGCTTAAAAACCCCTGCCCTGCCGACGGCGTGACAAAACGCGAATATGTAAAGGACTTGGTAAAACAGCTGGAGAAAGAGAATCCGGGCTTCCGTGACCGCATGTTCCATGCTGTGACGAACGGTGTCCTGCCCGCATGGGTACCTGTTGCCGACAGAAAATAATGATCGTGATAAAACCGAACAAAGTTTTCCGAACAAAGGTTTGACAAGTGCAGAACAATTGTTTATAATATGTTTGGGATTAGCTTAGATTTATCATTATTCGGGAGGTATTTACATGTCTTACGGCAAGATCACCAAGAAACAGCAGGAAATACTTGATTATATCAAAGAGCAGATCATTAACAGAGGCTTCCCGCCCACAGTACGTGACATCTGCGCCGCGGTCAATCTTAAGTCCACTTCTTCCGTTTTCTCGCATCTTGAGGCGCTCGAGCGCAACGGATATATCAGGCGCGATCTGGCTAAGCCGCGCGCGATCGAGGTTGTGGACGATTCGTTCAATCTGGTAAGACGCGAGCTGGTCAATGTTCCGATCGTAGGCACCGTTACCGCGGGTCAGCCTATCCTGGCGGTACAGAATATCGACGGATATTTCCCGGTTCCCTCGGAATATATGCCCAACGCCCAGACCTTTATGCTCCGCGTTAAGGGCGACAGTATGATCAATAAGGGTATTTTTAACGGCGACCGGATACTCGTCGAGCAGTCTTCCACCGCTTCCAACGGCGATACGGTTGTGGCTCTGATCGATGACAGCGTTACCGTTAAGACCTTCTATAAGGAGAACGGACACTTCCGTCTCCAGCCCGAGAATGACACTATGGACCCGATCATTGTTGAGAACCTTCAGATACTCGGTAAGGTGATCGGACTGTTCAGGATGTTCGGGAAATGATTGTATGATGATTGAAAAGGTGCCTGTCACCATTGCATGGTGACAGGCACCTTCACAGACAAGGGGGACGGTTCTTGGAAGAATCAGCCCCTTTGTCTTTTTCAGATCTCTTCAGGCTCTACGCTCCTGCCGTCCCTCCAGATTCTCTCGAGATCGTAGAACAGTCTGTCATCCTGTGAGAATACATGCACTACGACGTCTGCGTAGTCCATGAGTATCCAGCCGGAATTACGGCCGCCCTCGGTGCGGCGGGCAGTGTAGCCGGCACGGCCGAGAGTTTCCTCGATATTGTCCACGATGGCGTCCATCTGCGACACGTTGGTGCCGCTGCAGATGATGAAATAATCCGCGATGGTGGTGATGTCGCTTATATCCAGGATCTTTATGTCCTGGCCCTTTTTATCGTCCATGGCCTTGTAGGCCAGTTTTATCATTTCACGTGATCTGTCGGATGTCATTACTTAAGTTTAAGCGTCCTGTCTCATTCGGGGCGCTTTCTCCCTTCGTATAAGTCTCTGTAATAATCATAGGTTTCTCTGGTACGCTCGCTCACATTGTCCCGGTACATGCGCGTGATGTACTCGAAAGTGCGCTTAAGTATCACATATGTGGCGCGGTCGAGATCGGATGTCGCGATGGAACGTATGAGATCGGGCTCGGTGCTGTTCTCCCACTTTCGCAGGGGTTCGATCGTATCGGAAATGTAGATCAGCTGCTCGAGCGTGGTCATGGCCGGTTTTCCGGTCGTGTGATATTTGATGGCGCTGATGATCTCCTCATCCACGATCCCGTATTTGGACTTCGCGAAATGCGCTCCGACCTTTGCGTGCACGAGCTGTACGGCGCGTTTCTCGATCTCCTCGAGCTCGATGCCGTTCTCTTCGGCCGTGCGCAGCATATCCTCATCGTTCATGTATTTGGCGCAGTCATGAAGTATACCTGCCAGATAGGGCCTGTAGGTCTCATATCCGATGTTCATCGCCAGATAAACGGCTGTTTTTGCCACCGAAAGGCTGTGCTCGTACCGCGCAGGCTTCAGCAATGCCTTTATATCGCGTTTAATTGCCTCAAATTGCCCGTTCAGGTATAAACCGCGGTCAAATATATATTTGAGCACTGAAGGGGCTAAATAAGCCTCTGTGGGCATTTCATACGATATCAGTTCGCGGATAAGGTTCGAAGATATTTCGGTCGCGGGCAGATCCAGATAGTAGATCTCGGGCATAAAACCGTCCTCAGAGTAGCGGTCCCTGATCTCTTCGATGCGCTTACGCACATCGGCGCTGCTGACCGTGCCTCTGCCGGAGCAGACAAGCGCGCATTTGCGCAGTATCGCTGCGGGCTCGTGCCATGTGTCGAACTTAAACAGCGAATCGGCGCCGATGATAAAATAATAACGGGCGTCCGGATCCTCTTCGCACAGCAGGGTAAGAGTATCGGAGGTATAGGTGATACCCTCTCTTTTGAGCTCAAAGTCGGAAAACTCCAGATGCTCATGGCCCTCTACGGCGAGACGAACCATCTCGGCGCGGTCCTCATCCGATGCCAGACCTTCGTTCTTTTTGTGAGGAGGATTGTTTGAAGGCATGATAAGTACCTTATCCAGCCCCAGTTGGCCATATGCGGTCTCCGCCAGCATAATGTGCGCCAGATGTATGGGATTGAACGTCCCTCCCAAGATACCGATCCTTTTCATGTCTTACAGCCTCTTAAACAGTCTTTTTGCGCTCCTTCGGGAGCTCGATCTTACGCTTGTCCTTGTCCTTTGCCTGTTTGTAAAGGACGATCTTTTTGCCGATCACCTGAACCACCTCCGAGCCGGTGCGCTCCGAAAGGATCTGCGCAAGCTCGCGGGGATCATCGGCGCAGTTCTTAAGCACAGAAACCTTGATCAGTTCCCTGGCCTCGAGCGCCTCGATGATGCCGTCGGTGAATTCGGGTGTGATGCTTGCTTTACCGATATTGTAAATAGGATCGATATTCATTGCAAGCCCCTTTAAATAAGCCCTTTGCTTGGTTGTCATATATTTACCTCATAAATTACATCATTTGTAATAGTCAAAATCCCATCCGTAAAGCCTTACGGTGTCGCCTTCGTTGATGCCGAGAGCCTCGAGCTCGTCAAGGATACCGTTGTCCTTCAGGAAATTCTGGAAGAATTCAAAGCCCTTCTCAGACTCGAGATTCGTGTAGCCGAGCATCCTCTCGATCCTCGGTCCTTCGACAACATAAACCTTTTCCTCGCTGTCGTAGGATACGGTAAACGGCAGGTTCTTGCCGGAATCGCTCTCGTATACGAAATCGGGCTCGTACACGATCGGCTTGCGGTCTGTTTTCTGAAGCATGTCGTATACGTAATACAGCAGCTCCTTCATGCCCTGTCCGGTGACGGCCGAAATGGCGAATACCTTAATGCCCTGCGGCTCGAATTCCTTTTTCAGGCGGTCGATGATGTTCTCGGTCTCGCCGTTGTCATAGTAAGCGTCCATTTTATTGGCGGCTATAACCTGTGGCTTTTCGAGCAATTCGGGATTATAAAGACCCAGCTCATTGTTGATCTTTTTGATGTCATCGACGGGATCGCGCCCTTCGATAGATGCGCCGTCAACCATATGGATGATGACCCTGGTGCGCTCGATATGCTTGAGGAACTCGTGTCCTAAACCCACTCCGTCGGCGGCGCCCTCGATAAGTCCGGGGATATCCGCTATCACAAAGCTCTGCTTTTCACCGAGATCGACAACACCGAGATTCGGGTTGAGCGTGGTGAAATGATAGTTTGCTATCTTGGGACGGGCATTGGTGACTGCCGAGAGCAGTGTCGATTTACCGACATTGGGGAAGCCTACGAGACCGACATCCGCTATAACCTTGAGCTCTAATATCACGTTCAGCTCCTGTGCGCTCTGACCGGGCTGAGCGTATTTGGGCGCCTGCATCGTGGAGGTGGCGTAATTCATATTGCCCTTGCCCCCGCGGCCGCCCTTAAGTACGATCTTTCTGCGGCAGTCATGGCTCATGTCGGCCACTACCTTGCCTGATTCCTGATCGCGGATGACGGTGCCCTCGGGAACCTTGATAATGAGGTCTGCCCCGTCGCTGCCGGTGCAGCGCTTGTTGCCTCCGTCCTGGCCGTTCTCGGCGCAGAACTTGTGCTTGTATCTGAAATCAACGAGTGTGTTCAGGCCTTCATCGATCTCGAATATCACGTCTCCGCCTCTGCCGCCGTCGCCTCCGTCGGGACCGCCGTCGGGAACGAATTTCTCGCGTCTGAAGCTGACGTGACCGTCTCCGCCCTTACCGGAACGGATATATATTTTAGCTGTATCCTGGAACATGGACGCTCCTTTCCGATGCCGGTATGGCAGGCACCTTGCCGCATAAAGAAATAAAGGGCTTTGATAACGCTGTATCAAAGCCCACATGATCTGTTCTGATCGATTACTCAGCTACGGGATAAACAGAAGCCTGCTTCTTGTCTCTTCCAAGTCTCTCGAATCTCAGAGTGCCGTCTGCAAGTGCGTAAAGAGTATCATCGTTACCGCGACCGACATTGAGACCGGGATGGATCTTGGTTCCGCGCTGTGTGTAAAGAACGTTGCCCGCCTTAACGAACTGGCCGTCTGCACGCTTCGGTCCTAATCTCTTGGACTCGGAGTCTCTGCCGTTCTTGGTTGAGCCTACGCCCTTTTTGTGAGCGAAAAACTGTAATGTCATTCTTAACATGACTTTACCTCCCAATCAATAAATGAAATATACCTACGGTTGTCTTTTTGAATGTCCCTGAGTCCCATCTCCAGACTCCTCATGAGAAGTTTGGAATCATCGGAACAGGGTTCGGCTAGCTCAAACAGAAAATAACCCTTTTCTTCGTTCGTCTCACCTTTAAAATCGTCGTCCGTAAAGGCCTCGACTGAATTCCATGTGTTGATGATCAGGGCCGAAACAGCCGCGCAGACGATATCCTTACCGTATACGCCCGCACCCGCATGCCCGAGACACCATATCCCGGTCGGAATGCCATCTGAATCATACTTGAACGAAATCCGGATCATAATCCTGTCCTCGAACGATTAAGCGTTGATCTTCTCGATCTTAACCTTTGTATAAGCCTGTCTGTGGCCGTTCTTCTTGTGATAGCCGCTTTTTCTCTTGTATCTGTAAACAATGATCTTACGATTCTTGCCTTCTTCAACAACTGAAGCAGAAACGCTTGCGCCGCTGATAGTGGGATTACCAACCTTGAGCGAACCATCATTTACAACAAGAACCTGGTCAAAAGATACGGTCTCGCCTGCAGCAACACCAAGCTTCTCAACTTTGATAACATCGCCTTCGGCTACTTTGTACTGCTTGCCACCTGTTGCAATAACTGCGTACATTAAGATTTCCTCCTGATTAAATACTCGCCGGCTGTGGGGGCCAAAAGGCACTTACGCCCTCGCCGTGCGGCCGAAAGTGCGTGAAACCACGCATACTCATTTAATATAATGGGATTTATTTCAAATGTCAAGCATAAATTTATCAGCACTTGAATCCTTTTACGTGATCCTTGAGCTCGTTCGAGATCCTGTCTACGGAATTCGCGCTGCTCATTACGTTGTCGGATGCGGAAACAAGCTCCGAAGTACCGCCGGCAACAGTCGTGATGCCCTGTGCGTTCTCTTCAACAGCTACGTCGATGGCGTCGATGGACTGCTTGATCCTCTCGATGTTCGATGCTATCTCGGTATTGTTGTCGGAGATCTCTGACATAGCGTCGTGGCACTCGTTCAGAGTATTCATGTATTCGGTGATGATCTTGTCCTTCTCCTTGGAGTTCTCTTCGGAGATCTCAAGCATAACATCCGAAACTTCCTCGGCAGCCTTTACGAGCTGATCTACGATAGCGAGTACATCGTCCGATACTTCCTGGATGCTCTTTGCCATGTCCGCGGAGTTGTTTGCCAGCTGTCCGATCTCATCGGCAACAACAGCGAATCCGCGTCCGGCCTCACCGGCTCTGGCTGCCTCGATGGAAGCATTGAGCGAAAGCAGGTTGGTCTGCGAAGCGACATCGGAGATACCCTGGGTCATCTTCTGGATCTCTTCTACTTTCTTGGTGTCGGCGATCCTGCTCTTCATGGTCTCGATAGCGTTATTCAGACGGTTGTTCATCTGCTCATCGTTGCGCTCGATATCGGACTTGAGCTTTTCAACATTATCAAGGCTTCTGCTGATCTCTTTAGCCTTGGAATTGGCATTGGCGCTTACCTTGCCCGTCAGCTCGGTGATGTCTCCGATCTGTGCGGAAACCTGAGTGGTCGAAGCCGAAGTCTCTTCGGAGGTCGCGCTCATCTCTTCCATCGTGGAGGAAATGTTCGAAGCATTGTCGGAGCTGATATTTGCTGCCGTCTTTAATTCGGAAACATTGTCGATGAGCTGTCCGGACGCAGTATTGATATTTGCGATAATGCCTGCCATAGCGGTCTTTAATTCATTGACAGCCGCAACCAGATCGCCAACTTCGTCCTTTGACTTGCTCTCTATATCACGGGTCAGGTCTGCGTTGCCTTCGCTGACGCTGACAGCCATAGCCTTAACCTTTTTGCTGGCGTCGGTAATGGGAGCTGCGATCCACATACCAACACCGACAGATACGATAATGGCAACAACGAGACAGATGATCAGGATCGTTGTCATTGTATTCTTTATGTTGTCGGTAAGAGAGTCATAATTGCGTGTAGGTGAAACATAGTATACCTGCCACTCGGAAGTGGGGATAACACTGTGAGTTACATAGATATTCTCACCGTTGTAATCGGGGATACCGCCGTCGGGATCTTCTTCCACAGCCATAATATAATCAACACCGAGTTCGGATACGTTCATGATCTTGTCAGGTGTCGGCTGGTAATCCTTGTTGGGATGATAAACCATGTTGCCGTTCTGGTCCGTGATGAAAAGGTACTCGCCCTTTCCGTTGTTTGTGTCAACAAGATTATCGATCCTTGAAAGCATGGTATCGATATAGATATCAAGACCTACAACGCCTTCCCAGTTGTTCATGCTGATATATTTGGAAAGAGTGATGATAAGATTGCCGCTCGAAGCATCGATATAAGGCTCATTGAAAACAGGAGCACCGTTAGCTTCTTTGGCTTTCTGGTACCAGCCTCTGGTACGTCCGTCGAAGTCGCCCGAATCCCACTGGGAACCGTTCAGGAAAATACCTTCGGCAAGCTGGACATAAACCATCGAAACCTTACTGTTCTGCGCAGTAATGCCTTCGAGCGAAGCAACTATCGACTGCATCGACTGTTCACGGTGCTCGGGTGTGGAATCCATGCAGAGAACTGCTGATTCGATAGCCTGCAGGGTTCCGGCCTCTTCGATCATCCATGAATCGATCGTGGATGAGAAATAATCGGTCTTTATCTCGTAATTCTCGTTAAGTACATCCTCGAAGCTGACTTCGGTACGTTTTAATGTAACGAAGCATTCAAGAGCAAGTACAGCAGCGCAGAGAACTGCAATGATGATAACAAGTTTGACTTTCAGACTGCGTAACATTGGCGATCCTCCTCTGATTATCTGATGAAAGATTTAACAAAAAAGTAAATCCGATCCAATCTTTTTTGTTACATGATATTATACATGAATTCGTATCAAAAAATCAATAGTTTTGTGAAGAAGGAGTAAAAAAATTGCGAACACGAAACTTTTGGTAACGTATTCGCAAAAAATATTCATATATCTAGAGTAAGCTGCATTTCATCTTCCGCTTCCGATTTGAACTCTTCGATCTTTTCCTGATTGATCTCGGGTAGTTCATCGAGCGAAGCGAGTCCGAAATTCCTCAAAAACTCTTCGGTGGTGCCGAACATGCACGGACGGCCGGGAGCGTTTTTCCTGCCGACTTCGCAGATCAGGTTGTACTCGAGCAGCTTATTGACCGAATGATCGGAATTAACGCCTCTGATGGCCTCTATCTCGGCCTTGGTGATAGGCTGTTTGTATGCCACGATGGATAGTGTCTCGAGCAGGACATCCGTGAGCGTGAACTTTTTCGGGACATTTGTGATCTTGATTATGGTCTCGTACATCGAAGCTTTAGTGCACATCTGGAATGCTCCGTTGAGCTCGATGATCTGTACTCCGAAGCTCTCGTCCTCATAACGCTCCATGAGGTTCCTGATGACTTTGCGGACCGTGTCCTCGTCGTGCCCTACGGCCTCCGCTATCCTGCTTATCTCAACCGCTTCGCCCATCGTGAAAAGTATGGCTTCAACGTGAGCGAGAAGCAGCTTTAATTCTTCGTCAAGTTTGCTGATGTCTTCCATTGTCTGTTCCTCTGTAAAAATAGTATTGCGTGACCGGCCCTCATTCCTGCATGAAATCCTCGACCGGCGTTATATCCGTTGCCAGATAATCTATCGTGATATCGTCGAAGAGCTCCTCCTGCTCTATACGGACGCGGCCCATCTTGATAAGCTCCAGGATGGCCAGGAAACTGATGATCATGTCCATCTTGGTATGCTGCCGCTCCATGTATTTGCGGAATGAGAAATGCCTGTGCTCGACACCGTAGGTCTGCAGATCGAGAATGATCTGGTAGATGTTCGAGTCTTCTTTTTCGATCTTTCCGAATTTGCTGCGGATCGGGTCGATGCGGTCCTCTTTTTTCTTGACCAGATCGTTGAATATGGTCTGCAGCTTGGAAAGCGTAACGTCCGTAAGTATCTCGCTGACATCGATCTCGGGCTTGTAGGCCTTGACCTCATCCGGAACCGTGGACTCCTTGAACATGACCTTTGAAGCGTCGAGCTGTTTGTCCTTGAGCTCAAAGGAAATGTATTTGTACATCTTGTATTCGAGCAGCTTTTCGACCAGCTCGGCTCTCGGATCGACGGGCTCCTCTCCGTCCTCAGCGGGAGGCGCGGGAAGCAGCATCTGCGATTTGATGCGGAGCAATGTGGCGGCCATAACGAGGAAATCGCTCATTACGTCCATGTTGCTCGTTTCCATCGCGTTGACGTATTCCATGTACTGCTCGGTTATCTCGACGATCGGAATGTCGTAAATATTCACTTTATTTTTCTCGATCAGATGCAGCAGCAGATCGAGAGGGCCTTCGAAGGCTTCAAGCTTTACCTGTAAACTCATTATCTTTCTCCAATGTAATATTTACGATCTCGGGCAGATTGTTGAACCTGAACGGGAATCCGTGCCAGCCGAGTCCCGCCGAAAGTATCATGGTGTGCTCACCGTCGGAAAAGAGTCCCCTGTCATAATGGGGAAAAAGCTTAAACCTGGGCGAGATAACTCCTCCGAGAAAAGGAAGTCTGAACAGTCCGCCGTGCACATGCCCCGAGAGAACGAGATCAGCGCCCCAGTTATAGTAAGCCTTCTCGTATTCGGGCGTATGCGCGATCAGGATGTTGTATTCGCCTGGATCTGCGGGGCCAAGATACTCATTGACATCGGGTACTCCCCTGTCCGGCTCGTATTTGGCGTTGTAATGCCCGAGCTTCAGTTCCGGACCGTATACTCGCGCACCGGAGCAAAGCAGGGCTGACTCGTTTTTTAGCAGTATGCATCCGGAATCCCGGACGAGTGTTTCGTATCTGTTATACAGGTCGTTTTCCCTTAAGGAAAACTTGGTCTCATGATTGCCGTAGGCGTAGTATACCGGGATACCGAGTGCCGTAAGGCTTTTTAAAAATGAGCGCGCGTACTCAAACTCGGTCTCATCGTGCCCGTCGGTTAAATCTCCCGCTATCACGATGATGTCAGGTGAGAGTTCCGCGAGACTCTTAAAGAGACGCGCGTTGTCCCGCCCGAAGTGAGTGCAGTGCAGATCGGCAAGCAGCGCGATCCTTTTGCCCGAGAGCGCAGCAGGGAGCTTTTTGCTCTTTACGCAATAATCAGTGACCTTAAATCGCAGGGATTCGGTCACTGAATACGCCGTAAAGCATATGAACAAGATCAGTAAAACATAAACAACCGTCATATCAAAGATTAAGCATAACCGGAATGAATACGCTGAGCGACATGAAAAACTGTCCGGTAAAATAATAACTGAGGTACATCAGGTCGGACCAGGGCTTGCGTCCCGAGATGCGGTTGGCAGCGAGCATAAAGTCCGAAATAACGGTAAGGCAGGCCGCCAGCGCCGGAAGTATGCCGTAAGGACCCAACGCAAACGGAAGCATGATACCCAGCGACAGTGTCGTGATTATCGTGATCCCGTACAGGTAATAAGCGGGCCAGAGCTTTCCCATCGCGTCCTTAAAGCGGCTGTAATATCTGTATGCGAGCGCGATACCGATAAGGAATGCCGCGATGCTTATGGGATTAAAACCGCCGATCGTCAGGAAATACACAATATAGCATATATGCCCCGCCAGAAAGAACAGCATGCCGACCGGGAAATTGATGACCAGCAGAACATCCGCGATAAGGCAGATCGAAAGTCCGAAAAGTACAAACAGTGATGTCTGATACCCTGTTCCGGACACCAGGTTATGCCAGTCTCCCGTCCGTGCATGCAGCTTAAGTATGCCCGAGGCACAGAAAACAACGGGTATCAGTGTCATGCAGCCCTTCAGGAATATCTTAAGAGGCGCATATTTCTGACGGTGCTTCAGCCTGATATAGATCGGCAGGAGCAGGAACTCCATGATGACCGCACCGACCGCAATGTACGCAAAATAATACATTATTTGACACCCTTCATGAGCGAAGCCTCAGTCGTGCACTTGGCTCTGACAATGTAGCGCTGGGTACCGCCGTTAGTGCAGGTAACCATCGTAAGGAATTTGCCCTTGATGCCGAGATCCTCGACCACAAAAACATCGGTGGGCTCGCAGATGAACGACTCGTAAACGTCATACTGGTACTCAAAGCCGTTGAGGTCGGTAAGGATAACCTTGTCGCCCTTTTTAAGCTTTTTGATGTCCTTGAAATATCTGCTGTAGTGGCCGCCGTTATGGCCTGCGAGCGCACAGTTGCCCTCCTCGCCGATGCCTGCGGAATCGGGGAAATGACCGATGGCCACACCGATATTGGAATCTTTTACACCCTCAACAACGGCATATACCAGGCTGATCTCATCGATCGTGATGATGCCGATACACTTCTGTCCGGCAAGCCTGGAGCTGCTGAGAGTCTCTTCGGCCGATTCGATGGGCTCCTCTTCGCCGATATCCGCGCCGAGCAGACCGGAATCATCAGTCGCAACGTCGGTTGCGGGGTCTGCGGGCGGCTCGGTGATATCCTCAGTGCCGTTATCGGTACCGGCGGAATCTGCGGGCGCTGCCGTGATCACGGGTGTCGGCGTGGGCGCTTCGGTTACCTTAGAGTTGGCCTCGAGAATGTTCTTTAAGATCTCCTCTTTGGCTTCCTCCATCAGCACTTTCTGCGCATGTTCCGAATAAATGTGAGTCGCGATCGGATAGATTATGATGCCTATACCGACCACGATTATTATTATTCCAAGAATGAAAAACAATTTATTGCGCGTTTTCATCTGTCTCATCCTCCTGGTTTCTGAACTGTTCCTGGTACTGCTCACGCTGTGAGACGGTCACGGGACGGTTTTTGATCCTCCCGTATATGTATACTCCCAATAGGGAAACGAAAGCAAGGACGGAAATGATCAGTATGATCTTGACCAGTTTACCTTTTTTCATAGCTGCTGATGCTCCTGTTTGCGAGATAAAATGCAGAAATAGCTGCCCTCCATGCGCGAGATCTCAAACTCGGCATTGACGAAGAAGCCCGCTGCAAGTGAATACTTTCTCAAAAGATCCCTGTTTCTCGTATAGATGAACGCGGTCCCGTCCTGTTCGAGAACCGAGGGAAGCTTCTTGAAGAATGCGGCGTACAGTGCGGAAATATCGGCGAGACTCTTCTGCCCCGTGACAAAAGGCATGTCGGTAATGACCTCGTCAAAGCGGTACTTATGCGAAAAATCAAAGAAATCACGCTTAATGAGCTCGGTCTTTGAGGCAATGCCCGCAAGCTTAAGGTTGGCCGAAGCGGCTTCAACGGCGTCGCCGAATATGTCAATGCCGTAGTACAGCCTGGCGGGTCTGATAAACTCTCGTTCAGCCAGCATGGTGCCGCAGCCGCAGAACGGGTCGAGCACTGCCGCGTTATCCTTAAAGCGGTCCTTTGCCAGATTCATCATGAGCGCTGCCAGATAAGGCTTAATGCTGACAGGCAGTGTGTGCTGCCGGTATGCGAAGCGCCTGTCGGTCAGTCCGCAGAAACGTATGAGCACGACGAGCTTTGAATCGGCGGTGTCTATGAATCTGAGCTCGACCTCATAGTCGCTCGTCGAATTGATCATGCTCCAACCGGATGCAGCCTCCAGCTCGGATGAAAGCCTGCGCTCAAACGGAGCAGCGGCTTTTTCGTCCCTGGCCCTGTAATCGACACGGAAAAACACGGGCGAACCAGGCTCTGTAAGGCGAGCGCGGATATAATCGGCAATACCTGCTCCGATAAGCTCCGAAGCTGCCGATACGGGATCGGAAGAACATGTTTTGATGCCGTCTGGCACGAACAGCATCTCGCTGAAGGTCCTGACGGCATTGAGCAGCTTCGCCGGCTGTTCGGTCTTTACCATGACTCCCGCGGTGAACTCCTTATGAGGGATGTTCTTCACCTGATTCATGGTGACCTGCTTAAAGTTGCGGTTTGTAAGGAGTACGCACTCGTTTAAAAGCCCCGATGCGTTAAACTCATGCTTCGGGAATGAGTCCTTCAGCAGAAGGCTCAGTTCATGCAGCTCCTCGCCGATATGCTTTTTCATATCGGGCTCATATGTGCCTGCGATAAGCTCCGCTCTGCGAGCGAGCAGTCTCTTATCGAGTGCGGAATGATCCAAATCCGAGAGCGCCGAAAGATACGCAGCTTTGTTGTATAAGGTTTCGTCCCGTAAATAAGACGAATAAAGCGCCTCTTCGGTTCCCTTAACCTTTAAGAGACCGAGTATATGAGCGGCATTCTGCCTGATCTTGGGATCCGGGTCGGATAAAAGCCCGACAAATACTTCGCTGCCGCCTGTTACAGCCTCCGGTATTTCCGATACGGGCAGGTCTTTAAGAGCCTTCCTAAGCTGCTGCAGACAGGCTTTCGTATCCTCACCGGAAACTATTTTATCAAATAATTCTGTGCAATTCATTCGGCTGTGGTCACATATACACTGCTGCAGGTGATCTTGGAAGCAATGTAGAGTGTAGGTAAGGTGCTGTCCTCATCAACGTCGCAGTCGATCTGCGAAGCCTTGATGAGACCGTCGATCTTAACGTTGACGCCCTTGGGCACAACGATATAAACGGCACTGCAGAAAGAACTGAGCGATATAAAGCCGTCTTCCTTAAACGATGCCCCGGAAAGGTCGAGACTGGTTGAGCCCATGATATTCTTTGAGATCACGCCGGAGATATTCTTATCGGAAAAAGCGGCGTCCTTTCTGCCGAGGAAATTAAATATCTCCTTGAAATCACGCTTCGGATTCTCCTCTTCGGCCTTTTTGGACTTAAAGTACTCGATCACTTTAAGCACCGCGGCGGTAACAGCCTCGATGAAAAGGATAAACAGGATGAGCCTGCGGATAAAACGCTTAAGACCTGAGGTCTTTGAACTGGATTCTTTACTCATGATCAGCCCTCGATTCGATTAAATATATACATAATTTTAGCACAACAAAAAAATATAAGCAATGAGAAAAAGCGACACCGAAGTGCCGCCTTTTCCCGAAAAAGGAAAGTAAAGATTATACTAAATTTGGTGAATGAACAAGCCACTGCGGAGCTTGGGCTCAAACCATGTGGACTTCGGAGGCATCAGCCTGCCGGCGTCCGCAACGGCGAACAGCTCCTGAATAGATGTAGGGTACATGGAGAATGCAACCCTCATGCCGGTAGCGCAGCGACGCTCAAGCTCGGACAGGCCTCTGATGCCGCCGATGAAATCGATACGCTTGTCGGTCCTGGGATCTCCGATACCGAGGATCGGTCCCAGCAGATAATCCTGAAGCAGCGAAACATCAAGTGACGCAACAGGATCGGATATTGAACGGAGATTGCTCCTCGCGGCGATCTCATACCATTTGCCGTCGAGGTACATACCGTAACTGCACTTTTCCTTGGGTGCGTAAGGTCCGTCAACCTCATGGATATGGAAGTTGACCCTGATACGCGACATAAAGTTCTCAACTGAGAGTCCTACGAGATCGCGGACAACCCTGTTATAAGGCAGGATCATGAGCTGATCCTCGGGGAACAGTACCGAAAGGAAGAAGTTGAACTCCTCATCGCCAGTGTAATTAGGGTTCTCCTGACGGCGCTTAAGTCCGACCTTGACCGCAGATGCGCATCTGTGATGTCCGTCTGCGATGTAGATGCTGCCGGTGTTGTCGAACTGGGTCCTGACAGCCTCAACCTTTGCGGGATCGTCAAGCTTCCAGACATTATGAGTAATTCCGTCGTCAGAAGTGAACGAATAAATGGGCTTCGTCCCGGACTTGGTCGAATTAACGGCCTCGCTGATGACCTTATTGGAACGGTAAGCGAGGAAAATGGGTCCTGTCTGCGCCGAGCAGGTATCTACGTGGCGGATACGGTCCTGAAGCTTATCCTCGCGGGTATTCTCATGCTTTTTGATAACGCCGCTCATGTAATCGTTGATCGATGCACAGGCAACGATACCGGTCTGATGTCTGCCGTCCATGATGAGCTCGTAGATGTAGTAGCACTCCTCATCATCACGGATGTATACGCCGTTTGCGATGTCCTCATCGAGCATCTGGCGCGCCTTTGCGTAAACGCAGTCATCATATGTACCTACAGAGTCATCGAACTGTGTCTCCGCTCTGTCGATACGAAGGAAGGTCAGATTATCACCCTTCACCTTCTCTTTGGCTTCCGCACGGCTGTAAACGTCGTAGGGAAGGGCTGCGACCTTATCTGCAACATCGGGATTGGGTCTCACACACTTGAAAGGTTTAACAGTAGCCATAAAAAGCGGCCCTCCTTGTTATTATTGCACAAATTCGGTAGGAATTTGATGCATTTTTTATTGCATATTCATAATACTACACCACAAATCATAAATCAAGCAATTTTCAAAAAATATTTGTTGAATTATTAAAAAAATTAGAGACAAATGCCCTGAAAGCGCTGATATATTCCCGCGCGGCGTCATTTTTCATAACATGATAAAATGAGCCAGGAGCCTTTTGGTCGGGGACCATGTCCTCACTTACCGCAAAATAGCATGTCTCGCGGTTCGCGATATTGTCCCAGTCGTTAAACAGACCATCGCAGATATGCTCATCCGTGATGCAGTTGATAAATACCGCCCTGCCGTAAGGCCTCCACGGGCGTCCGAGATAAACGGTATGATCCGGACAGTTTGAGACCATCCTGCAGCCGACGAACAGATAACCGTATTTGAGCGAAGGCACTGTGCACGGCGCGCAG
The DNA here is from genome assembly GCA_016288005.1 of Lachnospiraceae bacterium. Lineage (GTDB taxonomy): Bacteria > Bacillota > Clostridia > Lachnospirales > Lachnospiraceae > RUG11977. The sequence continues at coordinate 27,309 of JAEEXY010000006.1, read as the reverse complement.
ATATAGCCTCTGCAGGAAGTCTTATCGCCGGGATCGAGCTCTGAAACGGCATCATGCGAATAGATCGTGCAGTCTTCAAACAGAGCTGTGGCGCCACCGAATATGAAATCCACGTCGCCTTCGATATAGCATCTGCGGTAGATCTGCACAGAAGGATCGCGCGGCAGATCGTTTTTCGGACCGAAACCCTCGTTGCGTCCGTGCTTGTTCAGATCGGGGAAAGGCGCGGTAAACAGTGTGTCCTGATGCCCTATCAGCCTGCAGTTCTCAACGAGTATCCCGCATCCGTCGGCATACAGGGCGATCGCCTGACCGACCTTTTTGCCGTTGCCGGCTGCGTTTGTGATCGTCAGATTTCTGAAAGTGATGTTATTGCCGTCGGTACGCACCACAGCGGTCCAGAAAGTGCCGCGCGTAAAGCCCTGCGGGTGCAGCTCCTTCGCGTAATGGCTGTCGACGATCACGGTTTGTGCGGGATCGTCCGTCTCTCCCGTGACTATGAGGTTTGAACACTCGAAAACAACGCTTTCGTTGTACGCGGTGGCCGCCAGCACGAGCCTGGTCGGTATCTTGGATCCCTTCAGGAAAAAAGCTGCTTCGGAAAGGCTGGAGAAATCGGCATTTCCCAAAGGATCGACTCTTAAATTCCTGTATTTGTCCGACATATCAGCCCTCCTTTCAATTATTCGCAGTTTCAGTTTGTGTTCAGAACATTTTAATGCCGTCTTCGGTAACTATGCCGTATACATGCTTGGGCAGGACATCGGGCTTCGCACCGATCGTGTATGCGCCGAGAAAGCGTGCTTTTGCCGCCTCGAGCTTGGTCCTGTCGTTTGCGTAGAGCGTGGCAAGAGGCTCTCCCTTATCAACGTGGTCGCCGATCTTTTTATCGATGATCATGCCGACCGACAGATCGATAACGGACTCCTTGGTCTCTCTTCCGCCGCCGAGGATCAGTGAAGTCATGCCGACCTCATCGGTATGGATAGAGGAAACATAGCCCTCACGGTCGCTCAAAACGGGCTCGACGATAGTTGCCTTCTCGAATTTGTCGGTGTCATATACATATGCGGGATCGCCGCCCTGGGCTTCGACGAACTCGGCCATTTTCTTCAATGCGCTGCCGTCTTCGATAGTCTTTAACAGCATCTCGCGAGCCTCATCGGGCGAAGAAGCCTTGCCCGCTCCGTAAACCATGTATGTTCCGAGCGCGAGCGCGTCTGCCATGAGGTCCTCGGGACCCTGACCCTTAAGGGCGTTGATCGCTTCGATAACCTCGAGTGAATTGCCGACCGCGCGGCCTAAAGGCTGGTTCATGTCGGTGATAACACCGTAGGTCTTTCTGCCGGCGCCGTTGCCGATATTTACCATAGCCTCGGCAAGAGCGACTGAATCCTCAACGGTCTTCATGAAAGCGCCCGAGCCGGTCTTGACGTCGAGCACGATGACATCTGCGCCGCTCGCGAGCTTTTTGCTCATGATGCTGCTGGATATCAGGGAGATATTGCTGACTGTAGCGGTAACATCGCGCAGAGCGTAGATCTTTTTGTCCGCGGGCGCGAGGTTCGCGGACTGTCCGGTGATGGCGAGTTTGATGCGGTTTACGTCCTCAAAGAACTTCTCGGGAGAAATGGAGGTCGAGAAACCCTTGATGCTCTCGAGCTTGTCTATGGTGCCGCCCGTGTGACCGAGGCCGCGGCCGGACATCTTCGCAACGGGGATGCCGAGCGCAGCTACCATGGGGCCGATAACGAGCGAGGTCTTGTCTCCTACGCCGCCGGTGCTGTGTTTGTCAACCTTGACGCCTTTGATGGGCGACAGATCGAGCATGTCACCGCTGTGGGCCATGGCAAGTGTCAGCTGCGTGGTCTCCTCAGTGTCCATGCCTCTGCAGCAGACAGCCATAAGGAATGCGGACATCTGGTAATCCGGGATCGAGCCGCCGGTAAAACCGCTGACGATGAACTCGATCTCCTCTTTTGTAAGCTTTCCGCCGTTTCTCTTTTTGTCGATAAGATCATACATTCTCATAGTTTTTGTTCTCCTTTCTATACCTGTTCTCCTATATAGTAAAACCCTTTGCACTCGTTGAGCCTGACGTTTACGATGCTTCCGAGCAGTGACGGATCGCCGTTGAAATGCACGAGCAGATTGTTGTCGAGTCTGCCTGTGAGCATGTTTTCCGTCCTGTTCTCCTCTTCAACGAGCACGGGCAATGTCTTCCCGGTGAGGGTCTTTGCGCGTTCCTCCGAGCATTTGCCGACAACGTCGAGCAGACGCTTAAATCTTTCGGAAGTGACCTCTTCGGGTACCTGATCGGGCATCGCGGCCGCCGGCGTACCGGTCCTCTTTGAATAGATAAATGTAAACGCGCTGTCGTATCCGACTTTCCTGCAGATATCGAGGGTATCCTCAAAATCCTCCTCCGTCTCGCCGGGGAATCCTACGATGATGTCGGTGGTGATCGCGATATCGGGTATTTTTGCTTTAAGCTTATCCACGAGCAGCAGATAATCCTCGCGTGTATAATGCCTGTTCATGGCCTTTAAGAGCCTGTTGCTGCCGGACTGCACGGGCAGGTGTATATGCCTGCATACATGCCTTGAAGCGGCAATGACATCGATCAGCTCGTCGGACAGGTCCTTCGGGTGAGATGTCATGAAACGGATCCTCTTTATGCCTTCGACCTCATCGACGCGCCGCAGCAGCTCCGCAAAAGTGATCGGTTCGTCGAGGTTTTTGCCGTATGAATTGACATTCTGTCCGAGCAGCATGATCTCGACGACTCCGTGCGAGACCATATCCTTTATCTCGTTGATGATGTCATCGGGTCTGCGCGATCTCTCGCGGCCCCTGACATAAGGCACGATGCAGTAGGTACAGAAATTGTTGCAGCCGAACATGATATTGACGCCGGCCTTGAACGAGTATTTCAGCGAACTCGGCAGCTCCTCGATGATCTCGTTCGTGTCCTTCCAGACGTCGATCACCATGCGTTTTTTGAGCTTGGGATCGCGCGCTCTCTGCTCGCGCTCCTCATATACGGACCAGATTAGCTCCGCGAGTTTGAAGATATTGTGTGTGCCGAAGATCAGATCGACGAATCTGTAGCTGGTCTTTATTTTTTCTACAGCTGTAGGCTCCTGCATCATGCAGCCGCACATCGCTATTATCATGTCATTCCGCGATTTCTTAAGCTTTCCGAGATATCCGATCCTGCCGTATACGCGGTCATTCGCGTTTTCCCTGACCGTACAGGTATTGTAGATAACAAAATCGGCCTTTTCGTCGTCGCGCGGCTCGTATCCAATGGCCTCGAGCACGCCGTTGAGCTTCTCGGAATCCTTGAAATTCATCTGGCATCCGAAGGTCTCATTGTGGTATGTCAGCTTGCGGCCGAGCTCAGCCTCACGTTTTTTCAGATGATCCCTGCATTTCGCGATATAGTAATACTGCCGTTCGGGATCGGACTTCGGGGGCTCGCCGTTAATGTCGATGCCCTGTAAGTTAAGTTCAAACATAAATACTCCGTTAAATCTGATTATATGATCCGCGAAGAATGGCCTCGTAGACCTTTATGCCGTCCACTGCGGCGCTCGTGATGCCGCCCGCGTATCCGGCGCCCTCTCCGCAGGGGTAAATGCCTTTTATACCGACGGCCTCGAAACTGTTCTCGTCCCTGGTAAGCCGCACAGGCGATGATGTCCTGCTCTCGAGTCCTATCATCAGGGCGTCGGGGCTGTCAAAGCCTGCGATGGTCCTGCCGAATACGGGCATGGCCTCTTCAATGCTCTCTGAAATGTATGAGGGAAGCACGTTTTTGAGATTCCCTCCGGTGTATGCGCCCTTTGTATTGGGAGCCGGGAGCTGCCCGCCGGAGAGATCGCTTGCCCTTCCCGCCTTAAAATCCGCGTAATACTGTGCGGGTATCCTGCCCCTGCCATCGGCGTATGCCGCCTCCTCGAGCCTGCGCTGCAGTTCCATGCCGGAAAGAGGTGAATCGCCGCCGAAATCGTCCTCACGTACATTTACGACCAGCGCGGAATTGGCGGTGGCTTCGGAACGGTCGGAATTGCTCATGCCGTTGACCGCCAGGCGTCCTTCCTCGGATGAGGCGTTGACCACAAAACCACCGGGACACATGCAGAATGAGTATACTCCCCTGCCGTTCGATGCCTGATATGTCAGTTTGTAATCGGCCGCAGGGAGCCGTCTGTATGACTCGCCATACTGAGCGCGGCCTATCAGTTCCTGGGGATGCTGTATGCGAACACCCATCGCGAAAGCCTTTTTCTCCATATCGATGCCGGAGGAATACAGCATCTCGAACGTATCGCGCGCGCTGTGGCCGAGAGCGAGGACCAGCGTATCACATTCGATGTATTCGCTGCCGTTCACGTATATGCCGCAAAGCCTGCGGTCATGTATATCAAGGCCTGTAAGTTTTGTATCGAATCTGACCTCTCCGCCGCATGAGATGATCTCTTTGCGGATATTGCGTACGATCTCTGTAAGTCTGTCGGTGCCGATATGCGGCTTATTGATGTATCTGATCGAAGGGTCTGCGCCGCATTTGATGAATATCCTGAAAAACTCGGTGATCCGTCCGAACTTGTCGTGGATCATCGTGTTTAGTTTTCCGTCTGAAAAAGTACCGGCGCCGCCTTCTCCGAATTGGACATTCGATTCAGGGTCGAGCGGGCCGCCCTGCCAGAATGCGTTCACATCGGCTATGCGCGTATCTACGTCGCGCCCTCTCTCTACGATCAGAGGCCTGAGTCCGGCTTTTGCGAGCTTATAGCCTGCGAGCATGCCCGCGGGTCCGAAACCGACCACTACGGGACGTTTAATGTCCTTTAACGCGGCTTTCTGCGCGTCGGTGAGCGTATCGAACGGGTCTGCGTATATCACAGGCTCGGCGGGCGCAACATTTTTTATGCGTTTGTCTTTAAGTATATCTTTTTCGTTATCTATCCAGACATCGACAGAACACGTATAGTGAATATCATCCTTTTTCCTGGCGTCGAGCGAAAGCCTGACGAGCTCATGGGAAAAAGGATGTTTGTCGGGGATCCGAAGGCGCCTGCGTACAGCGCTTATCAGGTCCTCATCCGTATAGCCAATCTCAAGGCGTAATGAGTTTAGTCTTATCAAATTTTCCTCCGCCGGCATAAGCTCCCGCGATCACGCCGGAAGTCCATGCCCATTGAAGATTGTATCCGCCGCAGCGTCCGTCCACATCGACCAGCTCACCCGTGATGTACAGGCCCGGGCAGAGCTTCGATTCGAGAGAATCGGCGTCCAGCTCATACAGAGGTATGCCGCCCGAGGTGGTCTGCGCGTTCTCAAAGCCAGCAGAGCCTGTAATGGGTATGATGAAGTTTTTCATCTTACGCGCGAGCTTTTCAAACATCTTGTAATTATCGTTTCTCCGGTCGTTATATTCGCCGGAAACGCCGCATTCTTTAAGGATAACGCCGATCATTTTGTCGTTTAAGACACCTGTCAGACAACGCACGAGACTCAGGCGGCTGCGTTCGAAATGCCTGCATAAAAAGCACGTGAGACGGTCTGTGGAAATATCCCTGAAAAAATCGAGCGAAAGTTTGATTTCGTGACCTTCCGCCATGGCTCGTAAGGCAGGCGCGGAAGCATTCATAACGGGGATGCCTGAGATCCCGGCTTTGTTGAATATGATCTCGCCGTATTCGCGGGAATGTGTCCGCTTGTCTATATTGAGCGTTACAGTTGCTTCATGGCGCACGCCGGCCAGCTGCTTTAAATAAGGCGCGTCGGATGTGAGCCCTACGAGTGCCGGTATGGGTTCAACGACACTGTGACCGAGCTTGCGGCAGATGTAATAAAACGAGCCGTCGGTTCCGAAACAGGACTGGGCCTGACCGCCCGCGGCTATGATCAGCCGTTCGCAGGTATATTCCGTGTCCTGGCACATAAGCCTGAACATGCCGCTCTTCTTCTCGACAGACCTGACGCGGCAGTCATAAACGACCGGGATCTTTAGCTCCTCGAGCCTGTTGACGAAAGCGTCCCTTACAGACGCGGCCTGATTGCTGAAAGGATAATAATATCCGTTTCTGTTGAAGGGAGGTATGCCGAGAGATTCGAAAAAGTCGAGCGCGTCACGGTTGTCAAAATGCCTGTAGATAGGGAACGCATTTCCGGAGCCGCTGCGCAGATCCTGCATAGAGACCTGTTCGTTGGTAAAATTGCATTTGCCGTTGCCCGTGGCGGTGATCTTTTTACCGGCGACGGGATTGCGTTCGAGTATCAGAATGTCTTTTTCATAAACAGACGCAGATATCGCGGCCGCCATGCCCGAAGCACCGCAGCCGATGATGATGAGTTTGTGTCTGTTTGAAGCAGTCATACATGATCCTTATCTGAGTAATCTCATTTTCTTTGCGGCGGTTACGAGCAGTGCACCCTTGGGGAAGCCTTTCAGCTCCTCTTCGGATACTCCCTTAAGGAGCAGGAGCGCCGCAAAATATACGGGTATCGCAACGATGATCGCTATGATGACCGATACGTTATTGCTGTGTGTGAGCAGGTTCAGGCCCTTAAATATGCCGAAGGAGATCAGTCCCATGATAAGGGACGCAGCCAGGGGCATCAGGAAGGTTGTCCTTATCTCCTGCCTGTACTCGAGTATGTCGCCGATCGAGATCCAGTTGAGTATGCAAACGAGCAGACCGTAGGTCACATTGCCGATAACGAGTCCGTAAGCGCCGAAATTAAGCGGACCTACGAGCACGATGACCAGCACAATATGCACAGCGAGCGATATCGCCGAATGGATGACGGGGAGCGACAGTCTGTCTATGCCCTGCAATATGCCGTTGGTGAGCGTGGATAGAGCAAAGAAAACGACCGCGATGCCGCCGAGTGTCATGAGCTTTCCGCTCAGCAGATCGTCGGGGCGGTTAAACAGCAAAAGCAGTATCGGACCGCCGAGGAATGTAAGTCCCACGGCCGAAGGGATCGCGACGATCATGTTTACCTTGATCGAGGACGCGACCTTGGTCCTTACGGAATCGAGATTATTGCTCTTAAATGTGGCCGAAAGCGTCGGAACGATGGACACGCCGAAAGCTGACGCTATCGCGACGGGCAGGTTATATAGCCATTTGTATTTGTTTGAATAAGCCTCGTAAAGTACGGCTTTTTCGGCCTCTTCCATGCCTTTGCCGAACAGGATGCGGCTGAACATGTAGTTGTCGAGGATACCGCTCAGCTGATAGATAGTCTGGCTGAGGATGATCGGCAGCATGGTCAGCAGGATCATCTTTGCGATGTCCTTATCGCTCTCACGTATGCCGGTATGGTCTTTCAGGCATTTGCGGGTAAAATACTCCGAGTTGATCGAATAGATGAATACCAGGAATATCAGCCCGAACACGGCACCGACGAGTGTACCTGTAGTGCCGCCGGCAGCTCCGTACGCCGCAGCTTCCGCGCTGTCCTTATGCGCGCGGATCAGCAGCAATGCCGCAACTATACTGAATATCGCGTTGAATATCTGCTCGATGATCTGCGAAAAAGCAGTCGGGACCATCGTTCGTTTCCCCTGGAACAGCCCCCTGATGATGCCCATGATCGAGAAAACAAAGATCGTGGGAGCCAGGACCCTCAAAGGTATCGCGGCGCTCGGCCATTTCATGAAGGAGGCCAGGTTTTTCGCGAATATGAAAAGGAGCAGCGATACTGCAAGACCGATCCCTGAAGAAAGGACCATGCCGACCCTGAATATCCTGTGTGAGTTCAGGTACTGGCCGCGCGAATCCCTGTCGGCGATAAGTTTCGAGACTGCTACCGGCACGCTGTAGGTCGATACGAGCAGCGCTATGTTGTATATCTCGTATGCGGTATTGTAATAGGCCATGCCCTCGGTCCCGACGATGCGTGTCAGCGGGATGCGGTAAACAAGACCTATGAATCTGGTGATCAGGCCTGCTATGGCGAGTATGCCGCCCTGCAGCAGGAAATCGTTTTTACGTTTCTCAGTCATTTTGCTCTGCCTCTATCGAGAGGTAATCTGCCCTGAAATCGGGGAACAGTGAAATAAATGTCTTTCCGGGATTAATGCTCAGTACCTCTCCGTCCGAGCCGTAATACATCATGAAGCCGGCTTTTTCGTTCTTTTTCCAGGTGATCGGGACACACTGGCCCTTCGAGATGTAATATCCCTTGCCCGAAGTGTCGGTCAGGTCCATATCCTGGTAGTCGTTATGGTCCTTATCCCATTCATGAACGATCTGAATGATGATATTCGTAAATGTCAGCGGCTGCTGCGTATTGTAGTCGATATGCTGTCCGCCGAACTGATATCTGTTGTACAGCTGTGTCTCGGGATCGTAGAGCATGTAAGGCTGCGTCCAGCGGTCATAGCTTAAGAGAACCTTATACGCGGGGGTCGCCTCCGGACCTGCATAAGGCAGCAATTCTCCGTTTGTGTCGTATACCGGTGACTTGTCCGCGGGATAGAGCTGCTCTTCATTAAAAGTGAAATGGTTCGGAGTATAGCCGTCCTTATGTGTGGTGCGGCGCTTGCGCTCTTCTAGATAACGGTATGCGCCCAGAAAAGAGAAGAACGCGTTGTGAGGCGCCTCTATGCTGTAATCGCGGTAAAAAACGTCGCCTCCGGTGCTCATGCCGTCCATATTGTCCTTTATGCCCATCTCTTCCATCTTGTCATAGGCATAATACGCTCCGCCGAAATGCACGTAGATCGCGTCGTACTCGGTTGCGACGCTGACATAATAATGTCTGGCGCTGCGTATGGAGCCGAGTCTCGTCGCGCATGACGAATCCTCGGTGATACCCTCGTATACGCCCATCAGACGGGTGATACCGCCCTCTACGAGCGCCTCGTAGAGTATCTTTGCCTCTCCTACGCCGCTCTGGGGATTGGCGTAGATTATATTGTTCAGCATCGCGCAGAACGGACGCTGTTTTGCGATTTCTTCTTTGATCCAGCCGCCGTCGAGCTCGGAATGCACCTCTCCGATATGGAGATCGGGCGTAGGTGTCGGCGAAGGGCTCGGAGTCGGAGTCGCGGTGGGCACCGGCGTCGGAGTCGGTGTAGGTACTGCGCTCGGTGTGGGCAGCGCGGTTACTGTGGAAGCATTATCGGGAGCCGCGGTGCCGGGGGTCTCTTTCGAGCCGTTAACACAGACAATGATAATGACAGCGATCGCTATAAGTACCGCAGCCGCGATACCCGAACATATATACAGAAACTTCCGGTCCTCTTTGAGCCTTTTGATAAAACCCGGAATGATCTCATCCTTAAGCCTTGCAAAAAAATCCTTCATCTGTTGATCCCTGCGTCTTCAAGTATTTGTTTCTGAAGTCCCTCCATGACCGCGCGGTCGGAGTTTTCGATGTGATCGTAGCCGATCAGATGGAGCATGCTGTGCACGAGCAGGAAGCAGAACTCACGCCTGATGCTGTGTCCGTACTCCTTTGCCTGCTCGAGCACCTTTTCGGCGCTGATCACGATATCACCGAGCATGAGCTCACCGGTATCGGGATTGAAGCAGTCCTCTCCTCCGTCATCGAGCCATGTAAAATCGCCGGGTTTCGGAAAATCGGACATAGGGAACGAGAGCACGTCCGTCGGACGGTCGATGTCACGGAACTCCTTATTGAGCCTGTGGATACCGGGATTGTCGGTGATCGTAAGATTGATCTCGCATTCCCAGGGACAGCCTGTTTTGTCAAGTACGAAATCGATGATGGAACGGGCCTCGTTTTCGATATCAAGCCCGAGGGAAACATCGGTCTCGATCTCAGTCAAGAGAGTCATAGGATCCCCCTTTGTCGATGAAATATAGTTTGAGCAGCTGGATCTCCTCGTTCGAGAAGCCCGACAGCCTCAGCACATTCTGTTCCTTGCGGACCTTGATAGCGTTAGATACAATCCTCTCCATCGGAACGGATTCGTTGTTGTTTTTGCTGAGATAATTGGCAGTGTTGATGATATCATCGCACAGCAGCACGATACCGGCCTCGCGGATGATCGGCAGGGAGTTGTTCTTGTCCTTTATCTGGACGATCTGACGGATCAGATACTCGGGAAGCCTGTAATCGTCCTTGAGCCTGGCGGCGTAATCCTCACCGAGAAGCTTCGGCGCCTCATGATACAACCCTATCGCATAGCCCATGCCGGGGTCGCACCCGATGAGCTCCGACGCGTCGGAACTGATCTTCGCGATCTGCATGCAGTGCCTATAGAGCTTTGAATTGCGGGCAAGATCCTTAAGGTACCTGAAATCGGGAGAAACGGCGTCCTCAACGGAAACGGTGCGATGCATGAGCCCATTGATCTTTTCTTTGAGCTCGTTGTTCTTTGATTCGAGCTCGATGTACTCCTGCTTCATCCGGTCGATGGTGTCCTGAGTCTCCTTACTTGAAGCGATGAGCTTTTCGTTAAGCTTATTCTTGGAGTCGAGCTCGCGTTTAAGCTTTTTGTTGTCGTGTTCTGTGGGAGCCTTCGCGGTCTCGGAGCGAGCGGGCAGATCAGTCTCCTCAGTGCCGAGAACACGCAGGAAATAAATACAGGTAAGTATCATCGTTGAGATAACGATGACCACGATCTCATTCATGCCGAATGCGTCATACAGCACAAATCCGTGCGCCGCGATCGTAAGTATCGCGAAGAACAGGATGCAGATGACCGAGGCGAATATCAGTGTCGCGATGTCCTTAAGCTTTTCCGACAAAATGCAGATGAGCAGGATCAGAACCAGCAGAACCGCTATACCCGAAAGCCTGTCGGGCGTAAAGAGCGCGCAGAAACCGGATACAGCGGCCAGTACGAACATCGAAAGTGAAAGGTCGGCATATACGGCCAGCATCGTGACTCCGGCCAGCAAAAGTGCCGATACCAGAGCCTCGTAAGACAGCCAGACAGCAAAGAAACAAACCGCGGGTACTGCAGCCGCAAGCACGGCACGCGGTATGTCATTTACGATATCGGACCTGTATGTTTCGGTATAAAAAGCGTATACAAAGGCAAAACAAAGAACAAAAGCGGCGGCGCCCCAGAAGCCCTTATAAGAGGCTTTCGCGATGAACATCCCGAGGAACAGCGCCGCAACGCTAAGGATCGGAGTCACTACGGAAACGATCTTTGTCTTTCCGGCTTTTGCGTTACTGTTTTCTGTGCTCATGTCCGTGATTACTCCGTGTGTTAGTATTTTTTCTTTCGAAACGCTCATAGGCGTCTACGATCTTCTGTACGAGAGGATGCCTTACGACATCGTGCGAGGTAAGTGTCGCGTAGCCGATGTCTTCGATGTCCTTCAGTACTTTGATCGCTATATCGAGGCCCGAAACCGTGCCCTGCGGCAGATCCTTCTGTGTGGGATCGCCGGTGATGATGGCCTTTGAGCCGAAACCTATTCGGGTCAGGAACATCTTCATCTGGGCGGGAGTGGTGTTCTGCGCCTCATCGAGGATTATGAACGCGTTGTCGAGCGTCCTGCCTCGCATGTAAGCCAGAGGCGCGACCTCTATCAGGCCCTTTTCGAGATTCTTCTGAAAGCTCTCGGCGCCCATGATCTGGTAAAGAGCGTCATAAAGCGGACGAAGGTAAGGGTCGATCTTGCTCTGCAGGTCTCCGGGCAGGAAACCGAGCTTCTCTCCCGCTTCGATCGCCGGTCTGGTGAGTATGATGCGGTTTACTTCGTTATTTTTGAATGCGCTGATCGCCATCGCCATCGCCAGATATGTCTTTCCGGTACCTGCGGGGCCGAGGCCGAACACGATCATGTTCTTACGGATCAGATCGATGTACTTTTTCTGGCCGATGGTCTTGGGTTTGATGGGCTTACCGGCCAGAGTGAAACCGATCAAGTCATGATCGATCTCGGCAAGAGCGCTCTCATTGTCGTCCATGACGAGCGACAGTGCGTAATTTACGTTCTGTTCGTTGATGATATTTCCGTTTTTGGCGAGCCCTACCAGCTGCTCGATAACGCGCACAGCCCTGTCGGCATTGAGCAACTCTCCGATGACCTTGAGCTCACCGTCGCGCGCGATAAGCGATATGCCGAGCGTCCGTTCTATCTTTTTGATGTTGTTGTCAAACTCACCGAATATATTGGAAATATGCTCTTTGGGAATTGAAATGACAAATTCGTTTAAAGCCATACGGTATTTCTCCATGAAAAATTAACTAAACGCATAAACGTTCCGTTTAATTATACCATATTTGAGGTAAACACAACATAACGATTAAAAAAAAGTTGAATTTTACAAATAAAAAAGCCCCTGAAAAACAGGGGCTTTGATATCGTTTGACTCAAAAATCAATACTTTCTCTTGCGAGCAGCCTCAGACTTCTTCTTACGTCTAACACTGGGCTTCTCATAATGCTCTCTCTTGCGGATCTCCTGCTGGATACCAGCCTTCGCGCAATTTCTCTTAAATCTGCGAAGAGCACTGTCTAAGGTCTCGTTTTCTTTTACAATAACGTTCGACATAGCCTCACACCAAACCTCCCTCCAGTTGTGAATTGTGCCGAATCTAAGGGTTTATGCCTGCATGCACGAGTTAAATTATATCATAATTTTTGTGTTCGTCAACTGTTTTTTTAATTCTGTTCTTAAGGCTTACGGGATCGAACTCCAGAGAGTCGCGAAGCTGGTTGGGCGTACCCTGAACGATATACTGGTCAGGAAGCGCCAGATCGGTGAAACGGCCTCTGTAGCCGGACTTCAGCAGATGCATCGCCACTGCCTCGCCGTAACCGCCGCGCTCGACATTCTCCTCGCATGTAAAGATGATGTCGCATTCTCGCGATATTTCATCGATCACGTCATAATCGATGGGGCTCACAAAGCGGGCATTGACAACCGTAAAGCTGTATCCGCACTCGGCGGAAAGCTCTTCCGCTATCTCGTCGAGAACCTTTACCATACGGCCGACTCCGAACAGAGCTGCGTCCTTGCCGCGTCTTACGATCTCGGACTTACCCTTAACAATGGGCGCCCTGAAATCGGAAAGCTTCTCGGTGGCTTTGCCTCTCGGGTACCTGATAGCGCTGGGGCCGTTATAAGAACATGCGAATTCGAGCATGTCTTCGAGCTCCTGCGCGTTCTTGGGAGCCATAACGAGCAGTCCCGGAACATGTGAAAGAAACGAAAGGTCGAATATGCCCTGATGCGTCTCTCCGTCGTTTCCGACGATGCCTGCGCGGTCTATCGCAAAAGTAACGGGCAGCGCGCCGAGCGCCACATCGTGGATTATCTGATCGTATGCCCTCTGCAGGAAGGTCGAATATATAGCGACTACAGGATGCAGTCCGCGCGAAGCCATGCCTGCCGCAAAGGTTACCGCGTGCTCTTCTGCAATACCGACATCGAAGAACCTCTCGGGGAAATGCTTACGGAAAGCCGAAAGCCCCGTACCGTCTGCCATCGCGGCCGTAACCGTAACGATATTCCTGTTTTTGCGCCCGAGCTGACAGATCTTTGATGAAAATACTTCGGTGTATGTCCGGCCGTTCTTTACCGAAGTGCTGCGGCCCGTCGAGCAGTCGAAAGGTCCGACTCCGTGATAGGCCGAAGGATTGTTCTCAGCGTATTTGTAACCCTTGCCCTTCTGCGTGATAACATGTATGAGCACGGGACCGGCCAGCTCTGCCGAGCTCTTGAACGTGCTCAGCATCAGGTCGATATTGTGACCGTCGATCGGGCCTATGTAAGTCACTCCCATGTTCTCAAAGAACATGCCGGGAACCACCAGCGATTTGATCGAATTCTTGGATTTCTTGACTGCGCTGACTATCTTGGGGCCGATGACCGGTATGCGGTTTAAAAAGGTCTCGACTCTGGTCTTGAGTACCGTATAACGGGTACTGGTCCTGATGCGGCCGAGGTAGCTGGCCATACCGCCGACATTCTCCGATATCGACATATTGTTGTCGTTGAGCACGATCATCATGTTTGATTTGATCCTGCCGGCGTTGTTCAGTGCTTCGTAAGCCATACCGCCCGAGAGCGCGCCGTCGCCGATGACCGCGACAACCTTATATTTTTCATGCATTAAGTCACGCGCGCGGGCTATGCCGTCGGCTACCGATATAGAGGTGGAGCTGTGTCCCGTGTTAAAGGAATCGCAGTCGCTCTCACTGGTCTTCGGGAAGCCGCTGATGCCCTCATACTGACGCAGCGAATCGAAATCCTGACGCCTGCCGGTCAGCAGTTTATGCGTATATGCCTGATGTCCGACATCCCATACAAGCTTATCTTCAGGCAGGTTGAGGAACAGGTGAAGAGCCATCGTAAGCTCAACGACACCGAGGTTTGACGCCAAGTGTCCGCCTGTTTTGCTGACCTTCTGTACCAGAAATGTGCGTATCTCCTTAGCCAGCTTTCTGTAGTCCTGCGGATCGATCTTCTTGATATCGTTCGGACTGTTTATCGTTTCAAGTAAACTCATAATTCACACCGAAAATGCTTATTTTTTGCGGCCGCTCAGATACTCGATAAGATCGTTGAAGAACTCCTTGTTGCCGGGGAGGGATTCGAGCGTCGTACCTGCGAGCTCGAGCTTCTCTCTCGAGAGGTCCTTTGCGGCATCTATGCCGAGCAGCGTGCAGATGGTGAGCTTGTTATTCTTTTTGTCGCTCCCGATATCCTTGCCGAGCTGCTCAAAAGTAGCGGTCTCATCAAGTATATCGTCATCTATCTGAAATGCAAGCCCCAAATTATATCCGAATGAATCGAGCTTTTTGATGTCGGCCTCGGAAGCGCCCGCCAGAGCGGCTCCGGCGCAGAGCGCTGCCCTGAAAAGATTGGAGGTCTTGAGCTCGTACATCTTAAGAAGTCTGAGCTTGAGCAGGCCCTTATCGGCGTTGGGATCGTTGGGGAAATAAACGTCGAGGACCTGTCCGCCGATCATACCCGAATAGCCGGCCTTGGTAAAGAGGATATGCGCGGCATTGGATACGCGGGCATACAGCTCGGGCACTACCTCTCCCCTGAGCTTCTCCAGGCTCTTTAACGTGGCTGTAACGGTTTCAAACGCGTAGTTGAGCAGCGCGTCGCCCGTAAGAACCCCCATCGCGTGTCCGTACTTTGCGTGTGTCGTGAGGATGCCGCGGCGGTACATATCGTTGTCCATCGAGGGCAGATCGTCATGCACGAGCGAATAGGCATGAATAAACTCGACTGCGGCGGCAAAAGGATGCACGAGCATCTTTTCCATGTCGGAATCGTTGTTGAACAGCCTGAAGCTCTCGATGAGCATGATCGCGCGCAGACGCTTTCCGCCCGCCAATACGCTGTAGCTCATGGCTTCGGTGATATCGCCGAACTCCTTGGTCTCTTCGGGAAGATAATCCTGAAGAATGTTATTGATCTGACTGGCTTTTGCGTTAAGATCGATCATTTATTATCAGCCTCCTATTTAGATTCGGCTTTACCGAATCTGATTCCCTCATGTACTTACTTGTTCATCCCGGTATCCAATACTTCAATCTGCTTCTCGATGCTTTCGATGCTCTCGCTGCACTGTTTCAGGAGTTTCAGTCCCTCGGTATAATGCTCGAATGACTCCTCGAGAGGGAGACTAGGGTCCTCCATTTCCTTAACGATTGTATCGAGTTTATCAAAGATCTCGTTGATCTTAAGCTTATCTTCGGTTTTTTCTGATTTCTTCTCAGCCATAATTATAGTCTTCCTTCTCCATGATACTGTAAACGATCAAACGTCGGCTGTTTTAACATGCTCTGTTGAGATAACGCCGGCCTTTATCGTACCGTCCATTACCCTGACGTTTATGCTCTCACCTGCTTTTACACCCTCGACAGAGGTGATATTGCGTCCCGTATCGTCGGTAGTGTACGAGAAACCGCGCGTAAGGCTCTTTAACGGTGAAAGCTGCTCAAGAGACGTAGCTGTAAGCGCCAGTCTGTGACGGGAACTCTCCAGTCCGTTGTGCATTATGTGTTCGAGAGTGTCAAGAAGCTTATCCGCACGATATATATAGTTGTTCAGGATGCTCTTCGGTGAAAGTTTTGCGAGCATCAGCCTGTACTGCTCGGACTTTGAGCGCTCGGCCGCTATGCGGTTTTTCAGCACGGCAGACATGTCGTCACGGTAGCCGTCGAGTGTCTGCAGCAGCCCGTCAAACTCATAAACCGCCAGCTCCGCGCCTGCGCTGGGTGTGGGCGCGCGTCTGTCGGAAACGTAATCGCAGATTGAGAAATCAACCTCGTGTCCGACCGCGGAAATAACGGGTATCGAACAGTCGTAGATCGCGCGCGCCAGTTCCTCATCATTAAACTCGAACAGGTCCTCAAACGAGCCTCCGCCGCGTCCGATGATGATCACGTCGGGGCTTATGCGCTCCATGGCTTTGATGCCTGCGATGAGCGTTTTGGCGGCCCCTGCTCCCTGCACGCGTGCGGGATAGATGATGATCCGTACATGCGGGTTGCGTCTGTGTGTGATATTGATGATATCCTGAACGGCGGCACCGTCGGGAGCTGTGATGACGCCGAGTGTGGTTATATACTGCGGGAGAGGTTTTTTGTGTTCGTTGTCGAACAGGCCCTCCTTAAGGAGCTTTTCCTTGAGCTTTTCAAAACGCTCGTAGAGCTCTCCAATGCCCTGCTGTTCTATGCGGTCGGCATAGAGCTGATACTTGCCGTCGCGCTCGTAGACACTGATCTGGCCGGTGACTACAACACTCATGCCCTCTGTCATGTTGAATTTGAGCCCGGCAATCCTTTTACCTGCGAACATCACGCAGGCGATCTGCCCGCCGCCGTCCTTCAGGGTAAAGTAAATATGCCCTGAGGAGTGATACTTGCAGTTTGAAACCTCACCGCTTATCTTCACACTACTCAGGACATTGTCCTTCAACAGCAGTAATTTGATATAATTATTGATCTCAGTGACCGAATATATCTTCATCGTTATAAAATCTTGGCAAGAATACCGTTAACAAAGCCGTAGGAAGTGTCCTTCGAACCGTAGATCTTAGCCAGCTCGACCGCCTCGTCGATAGCTACCTTGGGCGGCGTATCATCGTCGAACTTCATCTCGAAAACGGCTACGCGAAGTATGGCAAGCTCCAGCTTGCTGACTCTGTTAATGGTCCATCCGCTCATGGCCACTTCAAGTATATGATCTATCTCGCCTAACTTAGAGATAATGGAGTCATAGCGCTCCTTGATATACTGAAGGTCCGCGTCGGAAACCTCGGGCAGGTCCTTGCCGACAGGAACGATGTCCTCCGTCGGGTGCTCCAGCTTTGTAAAAAGTGAAAAATAAAGGTTCTCCTGCTCTTCGAGTTCCTCCGCTTCATGGAAATCCCTGATATATAAGAGTTTGATCAGGTGCTCACGGATATTTCTTCTTGTCAATGTGCTCATAGACTCTCCTTGCTGCCTTATTTAACCTCAATGTCAACAATATGGATCGTAATGTCGGATGTCTTAAGTCCGGTCATGCTCTCGATGGCGCTCTTAACCTTATCCCGGATCTGTGCCGTGATCTTCGGGATGCTGTATCCGTAGCGGATATTGATATAGAGGTCGATCGAAACGGTACCGTTATCTATCGAAAGCTTGATACCCTTCGAGAGGTTCTTGACCCCGAACTTTCCGACGATCTCGCTGGTTATATGGCCGGCGATCGAGGTAACTCCCTCTACTTCCGAAGTGGCAAGTCCGGCGATCGAAGCGACAACATCATCTGAGATCTTGATGTCGCCGGCATCGTTGATATTATATTCTTCTTTCATTTCAAATCCTCCGATTCTCGTATCTTTCATTTATTTTATCACTAAAAGTGATATTTGAAAAGGACGTTTTTTATTATATACTTTATGTATGCTGAACAGCATTTACCTAATAACCGCGCGGCAAACAGTGCGGTAAAACGGGAGAAAACCATGCGTTTATATGAACTGTACGAACAACTCGACAACGAAAAATGCGCAGTCTATGTCCTTTCGGACACGGACTTTGAAATATTGTACATGAACAAAAAAGGCGAGGATCTGTCGACCGCGTCAGGAAATGCCGGCACACTGCTCACAGCCCTATGCGGCAGAAAAAACATCTGCTCGGAATGTCCGCTAAATTCAGAGCTTACCGGCTCAGAAACATATGTCGGCGAGACCGCGCTCTGTTCATTCGCGAAGGTCAGTTTTTCAGCATTCACGGCCGATGAAGGCCGTGTGATAATCTCCCGCTGGCAAGATGATGAAACAGCAAAGGAAAAGGAAACAGGAAAAGGCAAGGCAAAAGATAACGGGGATATGCTCTCTGAAAGTGGTCTGTTTGAACTCGATGAAGCTCTTGAAAACCTCGGAAATAACAGAGACACACTTGACAGTATCCTGCTCACATATTACAGGGACGGCGAAGGTAAATCCGATGTCATTAAAAACGCATATGAAACAAAGGATTATAAGCGCCTGAGAATCGAGGTTCACGGCCTCAAAAGTGCGTCTTACATTGTAGGCCTAAAAGCCTTCGGTGACCGTTCAAAGCAGTTTGAATACGCCTGCCGCGCGATCGAGGCCGCTGACGACGCTGCCCCCGGCCGTAAAGATGCTGCAAAAGAAACCGTGGCAACCGAATCCAAAGCCTGCGGCCCTGACGGCATACCCGAAACAACCGAATTCGAAGCCTGCGGCAGAGTATTTTCGTCTGCCGACAGGGATGGCGCCATGGATTTTATAGCCGTTAATCTGGACGATTACCTGGCAGACTTTAACTCGATACTTGAACTGCTGAAAGACTATTTCAAGGATCGCATTGAGTCTCCCACATCCTCAGACGCTGCTTCCGAGGCAATTAGCAGTACATCTTCGCCTTCTGGAAAAGAACTGATCATAGACAAAAGCTTTATCCCTGACTCTGTCAGAGATAAACTTGTCGCCGCATCCGAGGCACTGAGCGTCTACGACCTTGATAATGCCCAGAGCGAGCTTGAAGCAGCGCTCTCACTAATAACTACATCAGATGATCCAACCGATAATGCTCCGGCCTCTTCCAATCAGCAGCTTAATTCCAACCTCAGAGCATTGATCACTAAATCTCTGGAGCATATTAACTCCTTTGACTACGACGGCGCCGCAAATATCCTTTACGAACTAATATAAAACTTATAACAAAGTAAAAACGTATAACAAAACAAACAGCCCACGGTTTATCCCGTGGGCTGTTTGTTGCTTTTCTGTATTTAGTGCTTTGTTATTATAAGCTTTTTCTGACTTCACAGATAATTGCCTGGTTGAAAATCTTTTGAGACGATATCAGAAATAGTCACGGTTGGAGCATCTGTTAAGGATGGGCGAAAACGGTAGCGAGCGACTGAGCTGCACGAGCACAGTGCACGCTCGAAGGCGACAACTCTTTTTTCGTCGCCGGGAGAGCGTGACAATATGTGCGAAGTCCAGCGAAGGTAGGCGAGCGTGTTTTCGGTCGCCTTGACAGATGCTCCAACCTTATAACCTGCATGAACGTCTCAAAAGATTTTCTGGCAGTAAACCTGATGATCCAATGCAAATTATAATAAACACATATACAAAAACAAAAAACAGCCCGCAGCCGATAAGGCTGCGGGCAAATGAATTCCCCAAGAATTACACTCTCTTCAGATACTCGCCGCTGCGGGTGTCGATCTGGATCTTATCACCGCGCTCAACAAACAGCGGAACCATAACCATAGCGCCGGTCTCTACAGTAGCGGGCTTCGATGCGCCTGTAGCGGTATCGCCCTTGAAGCCGGGCTCTGTCTCGGTGATCTCGAGCTCTGCGAACATCGGAGGCTCTACCGAGAATACCTTGCCCTGGTAAGAAAGCATCTTAACCATGTCGTTTTCCTTAACGAACTTAAGAGCGTCGCCGACTTCCTCTGCGGTAAGTCCGATCTGCTCGTAATCTTCTACATTCATGAAGTGGAACATATCTCCGTCAGAATAGAGATACTGCATGTCTGACTTCTCGATATGAGCCTGGGGATAACGGTCTGTGGGACGGAAGGTAGTTTCTGTAACGCCGCCGTTGATGATGTCTCTGAGCTTTGTTCTAACGAACGCAGCACCCTTACCGGGCTTAACGTGCTGGAACTCAACAACCTGACATACCTTGCCTTCGATCTCGAGTGTCATACCATTTCTGAATTCACCTGCTGAAATCATAAAAAATAATCCTCCTGTTTAGAACCGGATTTCAACCGACCCCGATTCCTCGTAAAATGAACTGATAAAAATCACTTGTAAAATTTTATACTATATGCCAAATAATTTCAACATTTTTTTTGAAACATCGAAATTATATTGTTTTCACCGTTTTTCGGGCCAGGTCCTGCCCTCTTTTGCGAGCTTCTTTTTATAGAAATGAAGCACTATGGCTTCGAGTTTGCGCTTTAAAACGATCTGTATCTCCTCGTGGGGATCGATCGGATTGACAAGGATCGTATGGATATTTGACCTGTTGGCGCCGTAAATGTCGGTAAACAGCTGGTCTCCGACGCACAGGCATGAGCCGACCGAGAGCCTCATCAGCATGGCGGCGATGTAATAATTTTTGTGATAGGGCTTTTGAGCCTTAAAGATGTATTTGACATTAACATCCTTATTGAAGCGCTCGACACGGGGCTTTTTGTTGTTTGAGAGAAGGCATATCTGGAATCCGATCGCTTTGAGCCGGGTAAAGAGTTCTATCGCCCTCTCATCGGCATCCGCGCCATGAGGAACAAGGGTATTGTCTATATCAAAGATAATACCTCTGTAGCCTTTTTTATAATATTCTTCGAAATTGATGGAATAAGTGGAGTCGATCCACTCGTCCGGGAAAAGATACGAAAATCTTCTTCTCATGCGTTCCTCATAAATGATCTTTGTTCATGAACATTATACTCCAGAACCATGAGATTTATCAAGTACCGTGTGTATACGTAAAAAACGGGCTGCCGCAAACGACAGCCCGTGATGTAAACACGATATGATTTACTCTTCTTCGTCTTCCTGACGATACTTTGCCGCTTCCTCGATAACCTTTGCCTGAACATCCGAAGGAGCCTGCTCGTAACGGTCGATAACGTACTCGAAATCGCCGATACCGCCGGTCATCGAACGAAGGTCGGTCGAATATCCGTAGAGCTCAGCAAGCGGAACATCAGCATTGATGGTCTGCTTTCCGCCGGGGATGGGATCCATACCGAGAACTCTGCCGCGGCGCTTATTGAGATCGCCCATGATATCGCCGGTGAACTTATCCGGAACGGTAACCTTTACGGAGCAGATGGGCTCAAGCAGGCAAGGTGAGCAGTTCTCCTTGGGATCGTTGAACGCAGCCTTGAATGCGAGCTTTGCGGCCATCTTGAATGCCTGCTCGGAGGAATCTACCGGATGGTATGATCCGTAGAACAGTGTCGCACGAAGTCCTACAACGGGGTATCCTGCAAGAGGTCCCGCAAGAACGGACTCAGCAAGTCCCTTTTCTACTGCGGGGAAGAAGTTCTTCGGAACTACGCCGCCTACTACTTCCTCGTCGAATACATATGCCTTTTCCATATCGCCTGAAGGCTGGAAACGGATATGAACATCACCGTACTGGCCGTGTCCGCCGGACTGCTTCTTATGCTTACCCTGTTTCTCAACCATCTTGCGGACGGTCTCGCGGTAAGGAACACGGGGCTTGCCGGTCTCAACCTCAACCTTGTAACGTGAAGCGAGCTTGCTGACGGTAACATCGATCTGCTGATCGCCGATACCGTAGATAAGGGTCTGACGGTTCTCCTTATCCTGAACGATCTTCATGGTCTTGTCCTCAGCGAGGAGCTTGGACATAGCCTGAGCGAACTTATCCTCATCACCCTTGTTCTTGGTCTCAACCTTCTGGTAGGTGTAAGGTGTGCTGTATACAGGTCTCTCAAAGATCACGGGATTAGCCTTTGTGGAAAGGGTATCGCCGGTCTGGGTGTTCGAAAGCTTCGAAAGAGCTCCGATATCGCCGGGGTTAAGCTCCTTAACCTCGATCGCCTCTTTGCCGCGAAGAACATAGAGTCTGGAGATCTTTTCTTCGGTCTCACGCTCTGCGTTGTAGATGGGAACATCTACGGTCAGCTTGCCCGAGCAAACCTTGATGCAGGAATAGGTACCGAAATCATTAACGATGGTCTTGAATACCTTAGCGGTGAAGGGCTTGTTGATGTCGTAGTTGGCCTGGAACTCGCTGTCATCCTTTGCGTTCTTTCCGATAACCTTGTGGTTAAGGGGTGAAGGGAAGTATGACTTGATGCAGTCCATGAGCATCTTGGTGCCCTGCTGGTTCAGACCGGAACCAACGATAACGGGAACGGTGTCGCCGCAGAATACCGATCCGTGAAGCGCGGTATCGATCTCTTCCTGAGTGAACTCTTCCTCGTTGAAGTACTTTTCCATCAGCTCTTCGCTGGTCTCTGCGATCGCCTCGAGGAGATCGTGACGGCATGCGTCAACCTCGTCCTTAATGGAAGCGGGAATATCGCAGTCTGTGTACTCGCTGCCCTTTGTGAACTTGCGTCCGCCCATCTTAACAACGTTAACGAAGCCGACGAACTTGTCATTCTCAAAGAAAGGTGTATGGAAAGGAGCGATCTTCGTGCCGAAGTTCTCCTTTAACTGCTCAACAACATTGGCAAAGTTTGCGTTTGCGTCATCCATGGCGGTAACGAAGAACATGCGGGGAAGATTTCTCTTTTCGCACATCTCCCATGCCTTGATGGTTCCGACTTCTACGCCTGACTTGGCGTTGACAACGATGATCGCTGCGCCGGCAGCGTCAAGAGCCTCTTCTACTTCGCCTACGAAATCAAAATAACCGGGGGTATCAAGGAAATTGTACTTAATTCCGTTGTATTCGATAGGAATCAGTGATGTGCTGATCGAGAAGCCTCTCTTGTTCTCCTCTTTGTCGTAGTCACTGATTGTAGTTCCGTCTTCTACACGTCCCATACGGCTGATAATGCCATTGGCAAATGCCGTAGCTTCGATCAGTGTCGTCTTGCCGCATCCGCCGTGGCCTAAGATGGCAACGTTGCGGATGTCTTCACTTTTGTAAGTGTTCATAACTAAAAATCCTCCGCTTAATACTTTAGAACCGTCGGTATTGTACAAAACTTTAAACCCCTTCCGACAGCACCGTAGTCTATTTTACTAAAAAAAGGTCATTAATACAACAGATTTTTTTGCAATTTTAGAAAAATATAAGGTGCCTGTCACCATTAAAAAATTTATAATTCTTTAATGGTGACAGGCACCTGTACGGGGACACCCGGTATGATATCGTTATCAGATCTTGAAGAACTTGACGCTGTCCTTAAGCTTTTCAGCGATATTGTTGAGCTCGTCAGCCTGCTTTACAACATTCTCCATGTTGATGCTGAGCTGATCGATGGAAGCGCTGGTTTCCTCTGTGGAAGCTGCGTTCTCCTCGGAAATACTCGAGAGCGATCCTACGGAATCGAGGATGCCGTCCTTCTTTGCGGTCATCTGCTCGGTCTCCTTTGCGGTCTGCTCGTTCTCTCTTCTCGCCTCGGCAAAGATATCCATCATGCCGTCGAAGCTCTGAACCATCGCGGTAAGGGCCTCGTGCTCGTTCGCGGTAGCTTCCTTGATGCTGCCGGTGAGGTTCTTGTTGCGCTCGGAGTAGTTGCTGATGTCGTTCAGCATAGCGGTGATCTCTCCTGCCAGGCGGTTTGTCTCGGTAGCAAGGTCCTTAATGTTCTCCGCAACAACTGAGAATCCGCGTCCCGCCTCACCTGCTCTGGCTGCCTCGATCGAAGCGTTAAGAGCAAGCAGGTTGGTCTGTCCGGCAATATTGATGATGCCGTCGGCTGCGCTGGAGATCTTGCCGACAAGTTCCGCAGTCTCGTTAACGGATGCTGCAACTTCACCTGCCATGGAATCTGTAGCCTCGTCGGACTTTCTGAGCTCGTACAGACCGTTCTTGATCTCAGTGGAGCTGTCGGAAAGCTGCTTAACCTTAGCGATAGTATCGTTAACCGAATTGGATACGGTATCGATAGCCGAACCGATCTCGATAGTAATGGCCGATGTATTCTGAACGTCCTCTGCCATCGAGCTCGCACCGAGCGCAAGATTGTCGACCGCAACGGAAATATCCTTCATAACGCCCTGAGACTCGGTGATGCTGTTCTTGGTCTCGGATGCCTGATTGCTTACATTGTCTGCGTAGCTGATGATATCCTCAACAGCGTCATGCAGCTTTTTGCGCATGCCTTCGTTCTCGGCCGCCAGCTGGTTAAATTCGGAGTATATGCTCTTAACCTTAACGGGATCTGCGAAATTACCGTCTGCAAGACGCTTATTGATATCCGCGAATTCGTTAAGCGAATGTCTCATGTTCCTGATGAGCAGGAATGCGATAACGAGCAGAACTACCAGGATGATACCGAAAAGTATGATCGAATTGATGATCTTATGCTGAAGCTCCTTTGTTAGGTTCGTTTCCTCTTCTACAGCCCACTGTTCGGTGATATCGGTCATGTTCGAAAGAAATGCGCGAACACTGGCGAAGTCATTTACAAAGGTTCCCCAGTCACCCTGGAGGTTCTTAAGATCGTACTCTCCCTGCCATGTATTGTACTGAGCAAGAAATCCGTCGTAATTCTGAGCGAAGGTAATGCCTTCTTCATCGGCGTGGTTAAACAGTGTATCGTCCAGACGACCGATGTCGTAAGCGTCCTTTGCTCTCTCGAGTGTCTGCTGCAGGTTCTCCTCGTAATCGCTGTAAAGCTGCTTTACATAATCACCGTAAATGTCAGCAGGGATACCCGTAGCTTCGGGACCGCCGGCGGCAACAGAATAATACTGGAATGCGGCTACCATTGCCTGATAGAGATCACGGTCACCGTTGATAAGCTTAGAACTGATCTGATAAAGCTTATCAAAATACATGTTCTTTGATTTTGAATAAGTTGAATTAACCTGAATGGAAAAATACAATATACTGCATATCAGAGCTGCTGCAAGAGCAACGCTGATTCCAATAATTGCCGCTTTTAAACTGACCTTTTTCTTTTGCATAAATAATCCTCCGCTTTTTGTGAACTACAAGTAATGAATTCATGATATCACAAAATGCGGAGGAAGTCAATCGGATTGCTGTATAAAAAGTATTAAAATTGTGAAAAGTAATTATCTCAATTCGGTTCTCTTGATTTTTCCGCTGATAGTCTTCGGAAGATCAGGAACGAAATCTATAACTCTGGGATATTTGTAAGGAGCTGTGTGTTCCTTAACATATGTCTGGATCTCTTTCTTGAGATCATCAGTACCGACAGTACCCTTGGTGAGAACGATGACAGCCTTTACGACCTGGCCCCTGATCTCATCGGGAACACCGATTACTGCGCATTCGAGTACGTAAGGCAGCTCCATGATAACGCTCTCGATCTCGAATGGTCCGATACGGTACCCGGATGACTTGATGAGGTCGTCAGTACGTCCGACATAGAAGAAATATCCGTCTTCGTCTCTCCATGCGGTATCGCCGGTGTGATAATACCCGTCGTGCCATGCGTCGAGTGTCTTTTCGTCGTCGCGGTAATAGCCTCTGAACAGGCCGCAGGGAACCTTTTTATCGGTGCGTACAACGATCTCTCCGACTTCACCGACACCTGCGCTCGTTCCGTCGGGCAACTGGATGTCGATATCGTAAAGAGGCGAAGGCTTACCCATCGAACCGAGCTTAACCTTGTTGCCGACCAGATTGGCGATCGTAAGCGTCGTCTCGGTCTGGCCGAAGCCCTCCTTCAGCTCGATGCCGGTTGCTTCAAGGAACTTGTTGTAAACCTCGGGGTTCAATGCTTCGCCGGCAACCGTCGCGTATTTGATCGAGCTAAGATCGTATTTCGACAGATCCTCGCGGATCAGGAAACGAAGGATCGTGGGAGGCGCGCAGAACGTGGTGATCCGGTACTTCGCGAACATCGGAAGCATGTCTGCCGCGTTGAAACGCTTGAAGTCATATACGAATACAGCCGATTCACAGAGCCATGCGCCGTAGAGCTTGCCCCAGAGAGCCTTGCCCCATCCGGTATCGGAAATGGTCAGATGCAGGCCGTCCGGCTGAACATTATGCCAGTATTTTGCCGTGATGAAATGACCGAGCGCGTATTTGCAGCTGTGTGTCGCGATCTTCGGATAACCTGTGGTACCTGAAGTAAAGAACATCAGCATTACATCGTCTCCGCTCGCTGCTGCGAAGCCCTCGGGACGCGGGAATGAGTCGGAGAACTGCTCGTACTCCTTATCGAAGCTGTGCCAGCCCTCTCGTTCCGCGTTAACGATCATCTTGATCTTTAATGTGGGCGAATCGGGAAGCGCAAGCTCAACCTGCTCGGGAACATCGTCTTCGGGAGTCGCAACGATAGCTGAAACGCCGGCCGCATTGAAACGGTACTCGAAGTCGTGCTTCATCAGCTGGCTCGTGGCGGGTATTGCTACGGCGCCGAGCTTATGCAGGGCAACGATCGCGATCCAGAACTGATAATGACGCTTTAAAACGAGCATTACCCTGTCGCCCTTCTGAATGCCGAGGCTGCGGAAATAATTCGCTGCCTTTGCGCTCTCACGGCTGATATCACCGAAGGTAAATCTTCTCTCGCTGAAATCTTCTCCGACCCACAGCATCGCGAGCTTATCGGGAGTCTTCTTCGCGATCTCGTCCACGCAGTCGAAACCGAAGTTGAAATTGTTCTCGTGCTTGAATTTGATATCCCTTAACGCGCCGTTCGCATCGATCTTGCAGTTGATGAATTTCTCATATACCGCACCGGTCTTGGGCTCATCGAATATGATCTCCTCCGGGAACCAGTTGGTCTCATGGGTATTTGTATTAACGGATACTGAGCCGTTGTTTTCAGGTTTCATGATCAGCGTGAAGAACTCACAGTCCTGTCCGCCAATGGCGAGCTCACCGTGAGGCGTGTTCGAATCGAAATAGATAACATCGCCGGGATACAGCGTTTCGATCCTGTTGCCGAACTGATGGCGCATCATGCCCTTTGTGATGATCGTACACTCCTGTCCGTCATGAACATGAAGCTGCATGGGCTCGTTTACCTTGTCGGGATCGAAAGGAAGTCTGCAGCAGAAAGGCTCTCCGACCTTATCCTTGAAGTTCGGAGCCATATTGTTGTACTCGCAGTCCTCGCGTCTCGCGATCGGCACACCCTTGCCCTTGCGCACGAGTGAATAGGACACAAGCCTGGGGCTCGAGCCCTGAAGAATATCGGCTATATCGACGCCGAA
>JAEEXY010000043.1 GCA_016288005.1 Lachnospiraceae bacterium | reverse complement strand
ATCGCCTGCCGATAAAGGGATATGTTTCGGTAGCAGGCTATGCCGGTAAAAACGACTTTGAAGTACCTCAGCTGTCAAAGAGTGAACTCTCAAAGGAATTTGAAGCCATAGATCAGAAGTGCATGATGCCAAGAGAGGATGAGATCTTGGATACTCTTCGCCAGATGGGCAAGATAAAGAAAGAGGATGAATTAAACTGCGGATCATGCGGATATAACACATGCAGAGAAAAAGCCATCGCCATCCTTCAGGGAAAAGCCGAGATCTCTATGTGTCTGCCTTTCTTAAAAGACAAAGCAGAGAATATTTCCGATACCATTTCGAGAAACTCGCCAAACGGTCTTATCGTATTAAATGAAAAGCTTGAGGTTCAGCAGATAAATCCGGCAGCCCGCCGGATACTTAACCTGCGCTCTTCACAGGATATCCTGGGTGATCAGGTAGTAAGGATCATGGAACCCGAAGACTTTGCAAAAGTCCTGTCTACGGGCGTTGCTATACATGATAAGAGAGAATACCTTGCCGAATACGGAAAGTACGTGGAAAAGACGATCGTATATGATAAGGATTTCAAGACTCTGCTTGGCATCCTAAGGGATGTGACCGATGAGGAGATGCAGAAAGAAAGGAAGGAGAACATCAGTCGTCAGACTGTTGAGATCGCTGATAAGGTAGTGGACAAGCAGATGAGGATCGTTCAGGAGATAGCTTCACTGCTTGGCGAAACTGCAGCCGAAACAAAGATTGCACTGACAAAACTGAAGGAGTCGATAAGCGATGAATAACCTGTGTGCTGATATCGGCTGGAAAAGCATCAATCATGAGGGTGAACAGCTCTGCGGCGATCATATAGACATTGTGGATCAGGATGAGAATTCCTCCGTTATCGTTCTTGCAGACGGACTTGGCAGCGGTGTCAAGGCAAGCATATTATCAACACTGACATCCAAGATCATTTCCACAATGCTCGCAGAGGGGATAAAGCTGGAGGAATGCGTCTCGACGATAGCTGCGACACTGCCGATCTGTTCTGTTCGCGGTGTGGCTTATTCCACATTTACCATCATTCATCTGATAAACAACGAGACTGCCGAGATCATCCAGTTCGACAATCCCGCGGTGATATTCATACGGGACGGCGAGATCTATGACTACCCCAAAACGGAGCTGAACATATGCGATAAAAATGTACTGAAGAGTGTCGTAAAACTCCAGGAGGGCGATATTATGGTCGCCATGAGCGACGGCTGTCCGCATGCGGGCATAGGACTGGCGTATAACTTCGGCTGGAAATGGGAAGACATCGCCGAATTCATGAGGTGCATGTCCATAGCGGGATATACTGCGAAGACCCTGGCCACGATGCTGATAGACGAAGTCAACAAGGAGTACGGCTATCATCCCGGAGACGACGCATCCGCCTGCGTGGTCAAGATCCGCAGGCGTGAGCCGATGAACATACTGTTCGGACCTCCGAAGAACAGGGACGACTGTGACCGCATGATGTCGCTGTTTTTCTCAAAGGAGGGAAAGCATATCATCTGCGGTGGTACCACATCATCGATCGCGGCCAATTATCTCGGGAAGCCTCTGCGCGCGAGCCTCTCCTTCGAGCGGAGCGACATACCTCCGATCGCCGAGATAGAGGGCGTTGACCTGGTTACCGAGGGCGTCATCACGGTCAACAAAGTCATCGAATACGCAAAGGACGTGCTCGGCGACAACAAACTGTACGAAGAATGGAACTTTAAGCGTGACGGAGCGTCGCTGATCTCGAGACTGCTGTTCGAGGAGGCTACCGACATTAATTTTTATGTCGGCCGGGCGGTTAACCCCGCGCATCAGAATCCCGATCTTCCGATCAATTTCAACATCAAGATGAACCTGGTCGAGGAGCTGTCGGGGTGTCTCAAACAGATGGGTAAGCGTATAAAGGTCAGTTATTTTTAAGGAGCTAATCTATGTACAAATTCGATACCAAGGTTCAGCATCTGAAATATAAGGTATTGCGCGAAGTGGCGCGCTGCGCGTGGGATGATACTCTGCTCGAGAACGTGATGGACATCCCCTTAAGGATCGTGCCCGGCAAAGTACCGACCATGCGCTGCTGCGTATACAAAGAGCGCGCGATCCTCGGCGAGCGCGTAAAGCTGGCGATGGG
The DNA here is from genome assembly GCA_016288005.1 of Lachnospiraceae bacterium. Classification (GTDB taxonomy): domain Bacteria; phylum Bacillota; class Clostridia; order Lachnospirales; family Lachnospiraceae; genus RUG11977. Next base: position 23,511 of record JAEEXY010000043.1, on the reverse strand, counting down.
CGGCAACAAGGATAACCCGAACGTTATCGAGGTCATAGATATCGCCTGCGATGAGTGCCCTATGGGCGGTTACGATATTACGAGCGCCTGCAGGGGATGCCTCGCGCACCGCTGTATCGACGCCTGTAAGTTCGGGGCGATCACGCTCGACCAGAACCATGTGGCGCACATAGATAAATCAAAGTGCAAGGAGTGCGGTTCGTGCGCCAAGGTCTGCCCTTATTCCGCGATAATATGTCTTAAGCGTCCCTGTGAGAACGCATGCAAGATCAAGGCCATCAAGATGAACGAGGACAAGGCAGCCGCGATCGACAACAGTAAATGCATTTCCTGCGGAACGTGCGTATATCAGTGTCCTTTCGGCGCCATAATGGAAAAATCCTATATCCTCGACGCGATCGATATGATCAAAAAGAGCGGCGGCAACAAAAAATACAAAGTATATGCTGTCGTGGCGCCTTCAATCTCCAGCCAGTTCTCATATGCTAAGATCGGTCAGGTCATAACAGGCCTGAAACAGCTGGGCTTCCATACGGTAATCGAGGCAGCGCTGGGCGCTGATATGGTTGCCGACGCCGAAAGCCGCGAGCTCGTGGAAAAAGGCTTCCTGACCAGCTCGTGCTGTCCCGCGTTTGTCAGCTTCATCGAAAAAAAGCATCCCGAACTGGTTCCTTTCATTTCACATAACCTTTCGCCGATGGCGACGATCGCAAAATATCTGAAGGACCGTGACGCCAAATGCAAAGTAGTGTTCATAGGACCGTGCACCGCGAAAAAGGCCGAAGCGCAGAAGGAAAAGGTCAGGGATTATGTGGATGTGGTCATGACCTTTGAAGAGCTGCAGGCACTGTTTGATTCAAAGGATATAGATATCACGACGCTCGGCGAGACCGCTCTCGACAACGCGTCCTTCTTCGGCCGCATATTTGCCAGATCCGGAGGCCTTTCCGATGCAGTTGCCCAGGCAATGAAGGAGCACGGTGAGACGGATTTCGAGCTCAAGGCCTGTGTATGCAACGGCATAGAGGAGTGTTCGCTTGCCCTCCTGAAAAAGAAAAAGGGTGTGCTTGACGCCAATTTCATCGAAGGTATGGCCTGCATCGGCGGCTGTATCGGCGGTGCGGGGTGCCTGACACACGGAGAGAAGAATAAGGCCGAGGTCGATAAATACGGCAGAGAGGCCTTGGAAAAGACAATTACCGATGCAATATCGGTACTTAAATAGATCGGGTTCCAAAAGACGGGGCCGCCGCACTGATTTGGTGTGGCGGCCCTGTCTTTATAACCGCACCGGATATATCCGGTGCGGTTATCCGATAAAAGTTTTAAAAAAGGGGTTGACATATTATCAATATGATAGTATCATGAAGACACAAAGAGATAGTATCAAATTGATAATAACTCATTGGACAGGAAAAAAAGCATTTCATTCAGGCAAAAGGAGGAGAGATCATGGCTATCAGGTACAGGAAATTCAAACCCACAGAATATGTCATCAAGGTTAAAAACGGAAATGTTGAGGCAAAGGGACTCGGACTCGCGCTGCTGTATTCATCCCGCAGATCGAGCATCATCAGGATCCCCACGACGGCGATGGAGGTCGGGTTTACCTATGACGAGATACTGACCAACGATTTCCAGCGCATAAATGTGCAGGGCGATCTGAGCTATGTGATCGAGGATTACGACAGGATATCAAAGGTTGTCGATTATACCTATCAGGAGAACGAGCCGCAGTATCAGCAGACCTGCAGGGAGGCGGCCGCGGCGATAGCAAAGCAGCTGCTCAATATCACAAAGGTTCACACGACCAAGTTCATCTCGGGCAGAGACGTACGCAGCGTTGTCAGATGCGCGAATGAGCTGGCGGATATCCTTAAGGATGCGTTCGAAGCGGATGAGACGCTAAAGTGCTTCGGCATCAGGATAATCAATGTATCCGTGCTGGCCATCACGCCTCAGATCGAGACCCGTAAGGCTCTCGAGGCCGCTACGCGTGAGGAGATATTGAGACAGCAGGACGACGCGATCTATCTGAGACGCAACGCGGCGATAGAGCAGGAGCGTAAGATCAAGGAAAACGAACTAGATACCGAGATCAAGGTCGCGGAAAAGGATAAGCAGCGCAGGGAAAAGGAAATGGAAACCAAGAAGATGCTTCAGGAGAAGCAGGCGCAGCTCGCTGCCGAAAAGGTCAAAAACGATATCGCGCTCGAGGAAGAACGCGGCAAGCTTGTCGACCTGACGACCGAAAACGAGCGCAAGCAGTCGGACGCAAAGGCTTACGATATGCAGGTTCTGATGAAGGTATTCGACACGATGGATCCCAATGTCGTCAATGCTCTGGCGATGTCCGGCATGGATCCCAGGGCTCTGATCGCCAAGGCATTTGTGGAGATCGGCGACAAGGCGGAAAAGATCGGCACGCTCAATGTTTCTCCCGAGCTGCTTGAGGCACTTACGGCGCAGAGGTAAATCTGTTATAATAACATTTGACAACAGAGGACACGCATATGTCTGAAAAAAAGATAAGCCAAAGAGGCATGAACAAGATCGTCATTGTGACGCAGAAGACGAGGCTGAGTGACCTTGTCGCGCGCTACAATACCGTTGAGCAGGCCCGTTTTTATATCGAACATATGGGCATGAGCTTCGACGAGTATATTGATGAGGACAGAATCTACAATGAGGCTCTCGGGGCGGTCAGCCGGATCGCCTCGGAGTACGCGAGGGTGCAGACGGTCGACCGGGACTTTGTTCCGAACATGCTCTGGGACAGGAGCGATGTGGTGGTCGCGCTCGGCCGTGACGGGCTGGTGGTCAATGTCCTCAAATATCTCGACGGTCAGCCGCTGCTCGGAGTCAATCCCGATCCTTCGCGCAATGACGGCATTCTGCTGCCTTTTACGGTCGTTGACTTTGAAGTATATCTGAAAAAGACGCTGGCAGGGACAGCAGCCTCCAGAGCGGTCACGATGGCGATGGCCCGCACAAACGACGGACAGAAGCTCTATGCGGTGAACGATCTGTTTATCGGCAATAAGACGCATGTTTCGGCCAGGTACGAGATCACCTGCAAAGGTGAGACCGAACAGCAGTCATCGAGCGGTATTATCGTATCTACGGGACTTGGTTCGTCGGGCTGGTACGCCTCTGTAATAGCCGAAGCGAGCCGGATCAGCGAGATGTTCGGAGGCAGGCGCATAGAGCCCGAGAGACGGAGCTGGGATGACGGGAGACTTGTATTTACGGTCAGAGAACCGTTCCCGAGCCGCGTTACGGGGACGGGCATCGTGATCGGTACAGTAGACGCGGGCGACAGTCTTGTGATCGCTTCAAAGATGCCGGCAAACGGAGTCATCTTTTCCGACGGCATCGAGGCAGACGCTATAGAATTCAATTCCGGGACGGAGGTTACGGTAACCGTCGCGGATAAATCGGGACGCCTGATAACCCGATAGAAAGAGATACATGATGAAAATATCAAACGAAGAAAAGGAATATCTGGCAGCATACAGCATCGAAAAATACGACCGGCCCTCGGTGGCGACGGACATTGTGACATTTGCCGTCATGGAGGAGGCATCGGACAATTTCAGAAAAGATGCGGTAAAAAAGCTTAAGCTCCTGCTGATAGAACGCGCGTCATTTCCTTTCAAGAATTTCTGGGCGCTGCCCGGCGGATTCATGGTGAGGGGCGAGGCGCCCGAAGAGACGGCCATGAGAGAGCTGAAAGAGGAGACCGGCATCAGCGGAGCGTATCTTAACGCATTCGGTATATTCGGGGCACCGGGCAGGGACCCGCGGGGATGGATCATTTCACACGCGTATCTGTCGCTTATCGACAGTGCCGAATACAGGGTCCATACCGGCAGGGACGCATGGCGCGCCGAGTGGTTTGATTTTTCATGCAAGTGCGAGACATGTGAGCCAAAGGATTACCCCGGATGTGAGAATATCGGCAGCTGCATATATACCGTCGAACTCACCTCGGACGGGACCGTGCTGAGAGCCGTATACCGATGCGATACGCTTTTTGAAAACAGGCACACGCGTGAAGTTTATACTCCTCTCGAAAACGATGGGCTGGCATTCGATCACGGAGAGATAATCCTCCGCGGATTCCTGACACTTCGCAGGGAGGCGGAGCATGACGGCAGGATAGTGTTCGATCTGCTGCCTGACAGATTCACGTTTAACGAGCTGCAGCAGGCTTTTGAGATAGTGTTGGGAAAGGACCTGATACCTGCCAATTTCAGACGCAAGGTATCACCTCTTGTCAGGGAGACCGATGAGTTCCTGAGTGAGGCCGGACACAGGCCCGCGCGGTATCTCGAGCGATGCCCGGAGAGGTTCTGACGCAGGATACGGAGAGTTTTTATGATCATTAATACGGGACAGCGTACGGATATTCCGGCCTTCTACGCAGAGTGGTTCGCAAACCGCCTGAGGGAAGGCTTTGTCTGCGTGCGCAACCCTTATGATCCGGACCGGGTGAGCAGGTACCGCCTCGATCCTTCGGTCGTGGATGTGATAGGCTTCTGTACAAAGAATCCTGCGCCTATGTTCCCGTACATGGAGCTTTTGCGGGATTACGGGCAGTTCTGGTATGTAACGCTCACTTCATACGGACGCGACATAGAGCCGAACGTTCCGGACAAGTATCGGCTGATAGAGGATTTTAAACGTCTGTCGGATATCGTCGGTATCGACTGTATCGGCTGGAGGTACGATCCGATATTCCTGTCCGAGCGGTACACGCCTGAGTATCATCTGCGCGCATTCGAGCAGATCGCCGGGGCTTTGAACGGATATACAAAAACTGTCGTGATCAGCTTTATAGATCTGTATCCGAAGGTCAGGCGCAATTTTCCCGAGGCGAGAGAAGTACCGAAGGACGAACGCCTGCATATCGGGAAAGAGATCATCCGGATAGCATCAGCATGCGGCATGACGGTCAGGCCATGTGCCGAAGGCGACGAACTGGCCCAATACGGGGCAGACTGCAGCGGATGCATGAAGCTCAGCGATTACGAAAGAGCTATAGGGAAAAAGCTCACGGCGCCGAAAAAGAAAGGCGCCCGCGCGGAGTGCGCATGCTATCTTTCCTGCGATATCGGAGCTTACAATACCTGCAGGCATCTGTGCAGGTACTGCTACGCAAACGCGGAAACGGAAAAGGTCCTCGAACAAAGCCGTCTGCACGACCCGCACTCACCTTTTCTGATCGGAAATTATCGCGATACCGATATCATCCATGACGTGCCGCAGCGGTCCTGGATCGACGGGCAGGGTATACTATCCTTTACTTGATACGGTTTGATCACAGACTGTCGGTACAGGGAAAAGAAACAGCAAAATATTCAGCACAATAATGCAAAAAATAACAGATTTTGCAAAGGAATACCTGCGTGAATAATGCTAAAGTTAGTTTATACGGAGGTAGGTATGAAAAGAATGAGATTGAAAGTATCTGTTATTTTGCTTATTGTGCTTGTTTTATGCGCCGGGTGCAGACAGGGCGGCGATACTGCCGATGTTGGGAGCGGAGCAAACGGTATTGCGGCTGTGGATACGCAGGAGAGCGATAACGCGCCGGAGAATACGTCCGGAGCGGCTGACGATAACGGCGCCGCAGTCACAGACGCGGATGCCGGGGCGGACAATGGAACTCAGCAGGACAGCAGCGCGGAGCCGGCGGAGGATAAGGGCCTAGCCCATATCGGCGGCAAAGAGATAATCGTATATTTCCCGAACTGGAAGCTCGGGGAAAAGAACGGAAACGTAGAGGATATCCCGTGGGAGAGCGTCACGATGGTCAATCACGCTTTCTGGGAGATCGTGCCTGTCGGAGAGGAAACAGAGACTTCGTTTGAGAGACGTGCCGACGGAAAGCCGGCCAGAACGGAGTTTACGATAGCGTCCACACTGCCCGAGGCGGATGAAAAGATATTCGCGAAATACGCTGAGTATCATGAACTGTATCCTGATGTTAAGATCATGATCTCCATAGGCGGATGGTCGAGATGCGGATTTTTCAGCGAGATGGCGTATACAGAGGAGGGCAGGGCGAGCTTTGTAAAGGCCTGTGTCGATCTGATAAAGCAATATGACTGGATCGCGGGCATAGATATCGACTGGGAGTATCCGTCGGGCAGCAACGACGGTGAGAGACGGCCCGAGGACGAGAGCGATCAGGGATGTCCGATATTCGGTACCGCTCTCGAAGACAGGATCAATTTCCCCGAGCTCTTAAAGGCCCTGAAAGCGGGTCTGGACGCTGAGTTCGGAGAGGGAGGAAAGCTGCTTACCGCCTGTGCGTCATCATCGACGGGATGGACACTGCCCAACCAGAACTGGGAGGCGGCCTCGCAGTTCCTAGACTATATCAACATCATGACCTATGATATGGCGGGAGACTGGGATAAGCAGCCCGGACACGCTTCATCGGTATCGGGCACCAAGAACGCGATGGCGTATTTCATCATCAAGGGAGTGGACAAGACAAAGCTTAATATCGGTATCCCTTATTACGGTACGGGCTTTAAGCTCGCAGAGGGCACCAAGGCGCCCAACGGTTCAAAGATCGTCGTGCCGAACGGTATCAGCAAGGATTTCCTGACCGTATCGCAGATACAAAAGTTTGAGCAGGAGGCTGTTCCGGTAGAGGAGAACGGCTGGCACAAGGGTTATAACGACAAGGTCGGCGGTGCGTATCTGTGGAACGACGATGAGAGTTCAGAGTATTTCTGCTGGTATATCTCATACGAATGCACGGACGCGATGGACGGCAAGTTCGCGTTGATCGACCAGTATTTGCTGGCGGGAGTCCTGGTCTGGGAGATAACCGAGGATACGCCCGATCACGAGTTCACGAAGTATCTGGCCGATATGCTCAAATGATGCGCAATTTTAGGCCTTCGGATTCAGCATTATTTGACAATACCTATGTCAAAAAATAAGTCGCTTGTTTTCTGCAGAGTGGTATAATATAAAAGAAAAATTATATCAATGGCTGCAGTATATGAAATATAGATTATTTGAAAAGGAACCCCTATTCTATAAAAATGTTTTCACACTGGCTCTGCCGATAGCTCTGCAGAGCCTTATTACTATTGGCGTCAACATGCTTGACACGATCATGGTCGGGTCACTCTCCGAAGAGGCGCTTTCGGCCACGTCACTGGCCAATTCTTTTATCAGTATCTACCAGATATTCTGCATGGGACTCGGCATGGGCGCGTCTGTCCTGGTATCACGTTATTACGGCATGAAAATGAGCAATGAGGAAACGGATAAGGCATCGCATGCCCTCAAACAGACCGTTTGCCTGATGCTGAGGCTCACGCTGCTGCTCGCCGCGCTGTTTGCGGGAGCGACCGCGCTCATTCCGCGCACGATCATGAGGATGTATACCGAAGAGGAGCCTATCATTGAGCTCGGCATGCAGTATTTCAGATGGTCTATAGTCACATATTTCTTCCTGGGCACTTCACTTACGACCACGATAGCTTTAAGGAGCGTCAGACAGGTCAAGCTCCCGCTGTTCGTTTCCATAGGCGCATTCTTTGTTAATCTGGGCGCAAATTACGCATTTATCTTCGGTGAGTTCGGTGCGCCGCGCATGGAGGTCGCCGGTGCCGCGATAGGCACACTGATCGCGAGGATATTCGAGGCTGCATGCATACTCGGATACCTGTTCCTTAAGGACAGCGAGATCATGTTCAGGGTTAAGGACCTGTTCATGAAAACGGAGTCGCTGCTGGGTGAATATATCAAGATCTGCATACCTGTGCTGATAAGCGACGGTATTCTGGCGATCGGAAACAATATGGTCGCCGTGATCATCGGTCATCTCGGAAAGACGATGGTGGCGGCAAATGCGATAACCGCCGTGACACAGCAGCTCAGTACAGTCGTGGTGCAGGGCGTCAGCCAGGCGGGCGCCATAGTCACGGGACAGACGCTCGGCACGGGAGACAGGGAAGGAACGATGAAACAGGGGTATCTCTTCTTTGGACTGGGTCTCGGGCTGGGACTTGTCTCGGCCGCATTCATCGCGATCGCAAAGAACCCCATTATTTCGTATTACACGGGAGTAGGTCCCGAGACACAGCGGACCGCAGGCAGTCTTATGCTTGCGATCAGTCTGATTATCATTTTCCAGGCGACCAACAGCATCATGACAAAGGGTGTGCTTCGCGGCGGCGGAGACACAAAGATGCTGATGATCACAGACAATATTTTCTTATGGGTCATTTCCATACCGCTCGGACTGCTGGCCGGTTTTGTATTTAAACTTCCGGCGTTCTGGATATATGTATGCCTCAAATCGGACCAGATCATCAAGACATTCTGGAGCTTTATGAGGCTTAAGAGCGGAAAATGGATAAAGAAGATAACTACGGGTAAAGCAGGTGCGTGATCGGGCCGAACGGGGGTGAGGCATATGGCGTATAAAAAGGCAGGCGGTTTGGAGGACGCGGTATTCAGGGATCCGGGACCGGAGTTCAGGGGCGCTCCGTTCTGGGCGTGGAATACCACGATGACAAAAGAGAATATCCGCTTTCTGTCCGATGTTTTCAAAGACATGGGAATGGGAGGCGCGCATCTGCATGTCAGAACAGGACTCACCAACAGGTATCTGAGCGATGAGTTCATGGATCTTATAGCAGAGGCGCATAAGGATTTTACCGAACGCGGCATGCTCACCAGGCTCTACGATGAGGACAGATGGCCCTCGGGCGCCGCAGGCGGTATGGTGACCAAAGACCACCGTTTCAGATCCCGCTTTCTGGTTCTTACCGACAGACCGTCGGATGCCGGTGCCGCGGGGAAAAGAGAGTTTTCGTCCTCTGCCGCTCCGGTAGAGAGCGACGAGCGGACACTGCTCGGCAGATATCTGATCAGGCTGGAGAACTGGTGTCTTGCGTCATACAGGATGCTCGCGGATGATGAGACTGAGACCGGCTTGAAAGACGGAAACGGCAGTGGAGCAGCAGATACCCCGGATACGGCAGTTTTCGTCAGATACGCGTATCTCGTTGTTTCGGGCGACAATCCCTGGTTCAACAACGAAGCATACGTAAATACACTTGATAAAAAGGCGATAGACGAGTTCATTAAGGTGACTCACGAGAGGTATTACGGTAGGCTCGGAGAGTATTTCGGAAAGGATATACCCTCGATATTTACCGATGAGCCGCAGTTCCCCGCAAAGGAAAGGCTTGGATTTGCCGGGGATGGCAGACCTGTTCGCATTCCTTTCTCGGATGATTTTGAAGAGGATTTCTCGAAGCGTTACGGACACAGTCTGCTGGAACATCTGCCGGAGCTGTTCTGGGAGCTGCCGGACGGCAGGTATTCGAAGGTCAGATACGAGTACCACGATTTCGTAAGCGAACGTTTTGCCGAGGCTTTCGCGGACAATGTCGGAGCATGGTGCAAAGAGCACGGCATACTGCTCACGGGACATATGATGTCGGAGCCTACGCTCGGATCGCAGACGGCGGCGCTCGGCGAGGCCATGCGTTCGTACAGGGGCTTTGACATACCCGGCATAGACATGCTCTGCGATTACAGGGAGTTTTCTACCGCGAAACAGGCGGCGAGCGCGGCGCATCAGCTCGGAGCTCCCGGTATCATGAGCGAGCTCTACGGAGTCACGGGATATTATTTTGATTTCAGGGGACACAAACTGCAGGGAGACTGGCAGGCCGCGCTGGGTGTTACGCTCAGAGTACCGCATCTTACATGGACTGCGATGGCGGGTGAGGCTAAGCGCGATTATCCCGCATCGATCGGTTATCAGTCACCCTGGTACAAAGAGTATAAATATATCGAGGATTATTTCGGCAGGCTGAATACCGCGCTGACCAGAGGCAAGCCGGACGTAAGGGTCGCGGTCATCCATCCGGTCGAATCCTACTGGCTGCTGTGGGGGAGCGATGACCGGACCGGTGAGGCGAGAAAGCAGCGCGACGGGGATTTCCTGTCGCTGATCAATGAGCTGCTGTTCGGACTCATCGATTTTGACCTGATTTCAGAATCGCTGCTCGCCGATCTTGACCACGGTGTCAGGGACGGCAGGTTTGTGTGCGGACGGATGTCATACGACGCAGTCGTGGTTCCGGATCTTATAACCATTAGATCGTCCACATTGCGCCTGATCGAAGAGTTTGCCCGCTCCGGCGGCAGGGTGATATTTGCAGGACGTGTGCCTGAGCTTATGGATGCGGAGCCTTCACCGGAGCCCGAAAGAGTATCAGACGCATGCGTGCGAGTCCCGTTTTCCGGATACGATATCCTGCAGGCGCTGGAAGAATACAGAACTGTCGATATCCGCAGGGAAAACGGCATGAGAGCCGGGAATCTCATTTATCAGATGCGTAAGGATTCGGACTGCGGATGGCTGTTCGTATCGCACGCGTATAAGACCGAACCGGTCGATCTGCCGCGCGGCGAGGATCTGCTGATCAGCATTAAGGGCAGTTTCAGGCCGGTGCTGTACGACGCTCTTACCGGAGATATCCGTGAGATCCCGTATGAGATAAAGGATGGAAATACACTGATAAAACGCAGGATGTATCAGCAGGACAGCCTGCTCTTAAAACTGGAGCCGGCGGACGCTGCGGGTGTTTTGGGAGCATCGGATGCGGCTTGCAGCCGGGATACCGAGGCATCGCATGCGGTATGCGGTTTGAGGATAGGAGCACAGGATGCCGGATCGGAGGCATGTTCACAGGGTCCGGCACCGGCCGGCGTGACCGATATCCCCGTACCTGCGAAGGTAAGAGCTGTTCTTCACGAGCCCGACGTTCTGCTGCTCGATATGGCGGAATACAGCCTTGACGGCGAGGATTTCCGTCCTGCCGAAGAGGTGCTGAGGCTTGACAATATCATCCGTACGGAGCTCGGATATCCGCTGCGCAAAGAGGCATGGGCGCAGCCGTGGGCGACAAGCGACCGGTATAAGAGATATGAGCACGAGCTGAGCCTGCGGTATGTATTTGAGTCCGAGATCGCGGACGCCGATGTAACGCTCGCACTGGAGGATGCGGGTGACTGCGGGATACTGTTCAATCAAGATAAAATAACTGCAGAGCCTGAAGGATATTACGTCGATCTCGACATCGGAAAGGTACATCTCGGGCCTCTGAAAAAGGGCCTTAACGAGATCGTGGTCACGATGCCGTACAATGCGGCGAGAAATGTCGAAGCCATGTATCTGCTGGGCGACTTTGGGGTGCGTATAGCGGGCAGTACCGCAGTGATCCGCGCGCTGCCCCGGGAGCTATGCTTTGATGATGTTTCAAGACAGGACCTCGGTTTTTACAGCGGCAATGTCGATTATCTGTTTGACATCGATGTGCCGGGTGACGGAGATCTGGTTATTTCGGCGACTATGTTCAGATGTCCGGCGATCGCTGCGGAGGTTGACGGAAAAAGAGCGGGACTCATAGCTTTCGCGCCTTATGAAGTGCGGATCACAGGCATAACTAAGGGCAGGCACAGCGTTAAGCTCACTGCGTTCGGAAACCGCATGAACACATTCGGACCGCTGCATCTGTGCGATTATGACAGACGGTCTCAGAGCCCGAACGCTTGGAGGACAGAGGGCGCGAGATGGTCATACGAGTACAGGACCGACCCGTTCGGCATACTTAAACGCCCGGAGATAAGGTTTTACGGCCGGACCTGAGATACATTAAGCCGGATCCGGACGGATGCCGGCGGATAAAGCAAAAGGATATACAGGAGGTATTACTATGGGGATCATGACAAGACCTGAGGTGAAAACATTCACTGACGGCGGAAAGTACTGGGAGCACGAGTATGAGCATTTTTATCTGAAAGCGTATGTGCCCGCGACCTCGATCGACGGACAGGTGCACAATTACGGCTTCAGGGCTCCGCTTTTGCTGGTATTTGAGGAGGACCGTCTCGGAGAAGACGAAGCGGTTGCTTTTGCCAAAGAGAGCGGATTTGCCGACATCGCGTCGGCTACCGATTCGAGTGTGCTGTTCGTATATCCGACCTGTGACGGCGGCTGGGAGAGCGCGGACGAAGAACTCTACAAAGAGCTGATCGCAGAGACGAAGATTAATTTCGCGTATAAGGACGGCATATGCGAGATCACCGATTTCTTTACGCGCACATTTAAGGGGTATTTCGTCCGCGGCGCCATATTCAGGGCAGACATCTACAGCTTCGGCAGATCAGCGGATTACTGCGCGAAGCATCTGTTAAAAAAGATCGACGGCGAGTACCTGTGGGGGCCAGGCGAGATCACGCCCGCGATGGTTTCGATGGAACGTTTAAGCGTTGTTCCCGATGTTGAGAGAAAGGATATCGCGATAATAAGCGTAGGCAATACATCCGAGATCAATGCGGCTTTTTCGGGATGTGAGAATCTCCTGATAAAGGAAGAGGCCGATTACAGAAAGGATTTCCGTTCATTTGTGAGGAAATACAAGATGTGGTGCGGACATATCGATCTCGAGCCGGATCTCGACGCTCTCAATATGATCGAGGAGCGGGGAGTGGCTGAGGTTACGACTTCACCACGCAATATGCGTTATAAGGAGCCCACGCACAAGGTCGGCTATTTTGCGTACTATAACAAGGGCATTTTCGACAACGGCCCCGTGCCGCTCGTTGTGGGCTTCCACGGAGGCGGAGACTCTTCGATGTATCTGACTTATGTCGCAGGATGGTGGGAGATCTGCCACAGATACGGTTTCCTGTTCGTGTCCCTCGAGAATCATCAGGACGTTCCGGCACCCGAAGCGATTCAGGTGGTAGAACATCTGAAAAAGAAGTATAATGTTGATGAAAAGCGTGTGTACGCCACCGGCTTCTCAATGGGCAGCGGCAAGACCTGGGATATGTTCCAGGAGTTCCCCGAGACCTTTGCGGGACTTATGCCGTGCAGCGCGTTGTTCCCGGTAAAGGACAATCCGTTCGGGCTGTCAATGGGCGATCCCGGTTTCAACATGACTGTCAGCGTGCCGATATTCTATTCGGGAGGAGAAGAGTCGCACCTCGGAGAGCTGCCCAAGCAGAGCGAGACCTGCGTTGACAGGATCCGCTATCTGGCTAAGGTAAATAAGCTGGTCAAGAGCTTTGACAACATCAGATTTGAGGATAAGGACAGCTGGGAGAATCCTGTTTACGGAATATACGGTGATGAGGTCGAGAAAATCCCGGATGAGTCGAGAGGCAGCACGCTTACGGTTAATTATTTTAAGAGTGAGGACGGCGTGATCCGTACGGCGCTCGCGAGTGTGAGCGGGCAGATCCATGAGTGCCGCCATCATTCATGTGAAAATGCATGGAAGTTTGTCTCACGGTTTTCGCTGGACAATAAATGATGACCCTGACGGGAGGTAACTGAGTAGGCTTATGCGTACCGTTTTGCTCTCAATGCAGTATTTCTGCATATTCGGACTGATATTTGAAAGCTGGATCATATTCAAGAAACTGAAAGGGCAGATACACCTGTATCTGCTCTTCAGCTGCGTTACGGCTTTGATAGCGAACCTCGGATATCTGCTGGAGCTTAATTCGAAGACTGAGGATTCCATGCTCATGTCGGTCCAGTTCGCTTATCTTGGGCGAACCTGGTATGCATTCTTCTTATTCCTGTTCGTTACTTCTCTTGGCGGATTCAAGGTTCCGGAATTCCTCAAACGGATCCTGATGCAGACACATATCCTGATATATCTGGCCATACTGACCATGCCCGGACACAATCTGTATTATAAGGATATCGTGTACAGAACGGACGGGCTGTTCTCCAGAATAGAGCATGGCAATGGTCCGATCCATCATTTGCTGATGGCACTTCAGTTCTTTTACATCGTGCTCGGGATGTATGCTCTGATCAGAGGATATCTGAGGGAGAAAAAACCCAAAACAAAGCGAAGCATATTGGTTGTTATCATTTCTGTGTGCATCCAGAGTCTGTTCTTCCTGATCCAGACAGCCCATATAGGCGGTCTGTCCGATATCTATGATGTGACGGCACTCGGGTATTTCATAGGCACTATCGTCATGCTGATCGCGATAGTATCGTTTGACCTTCTCGGAATGAACGATATCGCGAAGGAAATGATGATCGACCGTATTTCCGAAGGCATAATCGCGGTGGATAACAACGGCATAGTGCAGTACTGCAATGAGCCTGCAGCCGGGATGTATCCGAAACTTTCGATCGATGATAAAATTCACGGAGAACAGCTGGCAGAGGCGCGTAAGGGACAGAGCGAGATCATTGATTCGATAAAGAAAGCGATAGCCGAAGGCAAAAACATAGAGATAAACGACAGGATCTACGGACCCGAGGAAAACGATATCATCCATAACGGCGAGACTTTCGGTAAACTCTACGCGCTCGCGGACGAGACCGATCACATCAGGTATATGGATGAGCTGAGGCAGCAAAGAGAGATCGCCGACAGCGCGAACGAGGCAAAGAGCCGGTTCCTCGCGAATATGTCGCACGAGATCAGGACGCCCATCAACGCCGTGCTCGGCATGGATGAGATGATCCTGCGCGAATCGCAGGAAAAGAGCATACGCACCTATGCCGCGGATATCATGTCCGCGGGAAAGACGCTGCTTTCGCTGATCAACGATATCCTCGATTTCTCAAAGGTCGAGGAAGGCAAGATGGAGATCATACCGGTCCAGTACGATCTTTCTTCACTGATAAACGATCTGGTCAACATGATCAGGGACAGAGCCGCGAAAAAGGGCCTTAAATTCGTTGTCGATGTGGACAGGCATATTCCGCATCTGCTGCACGGCGATGAGATCCGCATAAAGCAGTGCGTGATGAATCTGCTGACCAATGCGGTAAAATACACCGAGAAGGGCACAGTGACATTAAGAGTCACTTTCACTCCGTCCGAAAAAGGCAAAAAGTCGATCATGCTCGGTTTTGCGGTGGAGGATACCGGCATCGGCATGAAGCAGGAGGACATGGATAAGCTGTTCTCCCCGTATAAGCGAATAGAGGAAAAGAGAAACCGCCTGATCGAAGGCACGGGACTCGGCATGAGCATCACACGGCAGCTGCTCGAGCTGATGCACGCGAAGCTGGAGGTGCAGAGCGAATACGGAAAAGGTTCGTGTTTCTCGTTCGAGGTGAAACAGAAGGTCATCTCGTGGCAGGAGATCGGGGATTATTCCGACAGGCTGGCGGAGTCGTCCGAGAACGGGCCTTCGTATCATGAGCTGTTCCACGCACCCGACGCGCGCATACTTGTTGTGGATGACACCGAGATGAACCTGACCGTCATCAGGAGCCTGCTCAAAAAGACCGAGGTCCGCATAGATACGGCGGAGCGCGGAAGAGACGCGCTCACACTGGCCGCAGGCAATCAGTACGACGCGATATTCATCGATCATATGATGCCCGATATGGACGGCATCGAAACGCTTGAGCATCTGCGCGAGTCCGGTAAGAATACCGAAACTCCCGCCATAGCGCTCACCGCGAATGCCGTTTCGGGCGCGAGGGAGATGTATCTGAACGCAGGCTTTACAGACTATCTGTCAAAGCCCGTGGACGGCGCGAAGCTGGAAAAACTGCTGTCGGAAGTTTTGCCGGCGGAAAAGCTGCAAAAGCCGGTTTCCTTGTCTGCATCGGATACGGCCGGAAATACTCCGGAGACATCACGCATACTCGTTATCGACGATGACGAGACCGTGCGCGAGCTGGTAAGAGGCATCATGGAGCCGCAATACGCGATCCTTACCGCAAACAGCGGCGTTGAGGGTGTTAAGGCCGCAAAGGATAACATCCCTGACCTTATCATGCTCGATGTGCATCTGACGGATCTCACCGGTTTTGAGGTCATGCAGAGACTGAACAACGAGTCATCCACGGCAGAGATACCTGTGCTCCTGATAACGGGCGACCATGATTCGGTTACCGAGGAAAACGCGTTTAAGAGCGGAGCGGCCGACTTCATACGCAAGCCTTTCGTTCCCGATATCTTAAAGCAGCGCGCGAAGCGTCTCATAGACCTGTTCCATTATCAGCAGTATATCGAGAATGAGGTAGAGAAACAGACCAACCGCAGCAGGAGACTCAGCCGCGACATGATGCTGGTGCTCTCTAAGACCGTTGATACGAAGGACCATTATACGGACGGTCATTCGCGCAGGGTTGCGGCGCTGTGTGCGGAGATGGGCAGAAGGCTCGGCAAGACCGACAAGGAGCAGATAATGCTTTATGAGATCGGTCTGCTGCACGATATAGGCAAGATAGGCATACACGAAGATATCATACATAAAAATACCAGACTTTCGGACGATGAGTTCGCCGAGGTTAAGGCGCATACGGTAAAGGGCTATGAGATCCTGAAGGAGATCACCGACATGCCGATGCTCTGTGAGGGCGCGAGATGGCATCATGAGCGTTATGACGGCACCGGATATCCCGACGGGCTCAAGGGCGAAGAGATTCCCGAATCCGCAAGGATCGCATGCATAGCCGACTGCTATGACGCGATGACCAGCACCAGGACCTATTCCGTGCCCAAAAAGCAGGAGGATGTCCGCGCTGAGATCGTCCGCTGCAGCGGTAAATGGTTTGACCCCGCCATCGCGGATGTGATGCTTGCGATGATCGACGAGGATACCGAATACAAGATGAACGAGAACGCGAAGGGCAGCGATGTCTGGAAGGAATACGACCGCCTCTGGGACAAGATGCGGACTCAGGATTCCGAGGCTAAGCCCGAATCTCAGCTTCCCGGATATCTTCTCGCGATCGACGGACTCGACTGTAAGACGGGAGTTAAGAACTGCGGCTCGCCCGAGGATTATGTTTCGGTTCTCTCGGTATTTAAAAAGACTGCGGGGACTAAGGCCGACGAGATAGAGCAGAGCCTGACGGACGGCGATATCGCGGCATATACGATCAAGGTACATGCACTTAAGAGCTCGGCTCGGATAATCGGAGCCGCTGAGCTTTCAAAGCTCGCGGAGCAGCTCGAGACTGCGGGAAAGAACAACGACAGGGCATTTATCGAGGCCAATACGGGCAGACTCCTTGGCATGTACCGTGAGCTCGATAAGGCTCTCGACGGCGGAGAGGAAAAGCAGCTGCCGTCGATCGGCGCAAAGGCTCTGAAAGAGGCCTATCAGACGATGTATGAGATAGCGCAGAGCATGGACTACGAGCTGATGGACGGGATACTTTCCGACCTGAGGGGATATTCGTTTGAGCCTGCCGATGAGGAGCGCATTTCCGCAGTTGAGAAGCTCCTGACAGAGCTTGACTGGGACGGCATTTCCGCCCTGGTCAAAGAGGTTATATAAAAATATTGATCTTATGAGGTGAAAAGATGGGTACTGTCGGCACAGCGGCAAAAGTTGTTATTGTCAGCATGACTGAGAGCTTTCTCGCAAAGAGTCTTGTGACCAAGCTGGACAGGGTAAACATTAAGTCGGAGTTTTCACTCGCCGAGATAAAGGAGCTGGAGAACCACGCAAAGACGATGGAGCTCGTGGTACTGTTCATGAGCGAGGAGTTCGAGACTTCACCCGAATCGCTCGTATATCTGAAAGACATCATCCAGGACCGCGACATCGGCCTGCTCCTGATAGGAGAGGACGAGCTGTTCGACATCGCCAAAAAGAGCATTCCCGAGCAGCTGATAACGGAGACTTTCCCCAGACCCCTCGATATCGACAGGCTGGTGAAAAGGATAGGCACATATCTCGATGAGAATACCGGTGATAAGCGCAAAAAGACCGTCCTGATCGTAGATGACGATATCAATTACATGCGCACGGTCTATGTATGGCTCAAGAACGATTATCATGTCGGCATGGCGTCCAACGGAGTGCAGGCTATCAGCTATCTGGCCAAAAACAAGGCGGACCTGATCCTGCTTGATTATGAGATGCCGATAGCCAACGGACCGCAGGTGCTTTCCATGCTGAAAAATGACTCCGAGACGGGGCAGATCCCGGTAATGTTCCTGACGGGACACGGAGACAAAGAAAGCGTCCTGTCCGTGATCGGCCTGAATCCCGTCGATTATCTGTTAAAGACGATCGACAAGGAGACGCTTCTCGCAAAACTGAACGCTTTTTTCAGTAAGAAATGATCATTCGATCGATTTAAGTGACTCAGCCATATTTATGCGCTTGAGCTTAAAGAACATCACGAAACCCACGAGCAGCGCGAACGCGAAGGTGTAGAGTATCGCGTACAGGTAACTGGGCGGATTGATGTGTACATCAAAGGTGACCATATCGATCTTTATGTTCGACATGACGTATTTGTGCAGCCAGATGCCTATGGGGATGCCGACCGCGGCACCCAGAGCGGTAAGCGCGAGGTTCTCGCGGAATACATAGGCGGCTGTCTCGTTCGGATAGAAACCGAGTACCTTGATCGTGGCTATCTCGCGGATACGCTCGGTGATGTTGATGTTAGTCAGGTTATACAGCACTATGAATGCCAGCGCGGCGGCGCAGAAGATGACGAGCACCACGATATAGTTCATGGTCTTCATCATCTTTGAGAACATATCGAGCGTGTCGGCATTGACATTCACCGACGCAACCTTATCATGATTCATAAATGCGGCAGCGGCCTCATGCAGGTCGGTGCCGTCTTTTATGTTGACGGCTGCGGATTTATATATGCTCAATGGCGGTTCGGCCGGACGGAAATTCATATATGTGTCGGCGCTGATATACGCGTACGAATTAAAATAGTTGTCGCATATACCGCTGACTTTGAGCGTGTATTCGTTGAAATCGGAATCCCTGAAGGTGATCGTGCTGCCGACCGTGAGATTGTTGATCTTGGCGGCATTGTGCGTGACGATCACTTCACCCTGAGCGGGGAAGGGGAGCTGTTCGCTGGTCTTTTTGTCGTGGAGTTTAAGCAGTTCGGTCCAGTTGCGGTCGCTCTCGAGCACGACCATGTTCAGTGAACGGATCGAGCCGGTGTCGACAGGATCGGCGCTGAACTGAAGTATCGGCATGAATTCACTGAGAGACCCGGCGAACTCATTTTTGAAATCATCTATTTCGTCATAGGTCAGAGCCTCGGAGAAATTGACCATCTCATCGTAAACGAGGATCCTGGTGTACTGCTCATCAGCGATCTCGGTAATGGAATCCCTGATGCCGTATCCGGTCAGCAGGAGGCCTGTGCATCCTCCTATGCCGAGCAGCATCATTACAAAGCGGCCCTTGTAACGGAAGATGTTGCGGATCGATACCTTGTGCAGGAATTTGATCCGCTTCCAGATAAAGCCGACGCGCTCTAAGAGTATGCGTTTGCCGCTTTTCGGAGATTTGGGTCTGATAAGCTCCGCAGCCACGCGGCTGAGGTCATAGCGGCAGGAGATAAAAGTGGTTCCGGCTGAGCATATGAGCGCGACAGCGATGGAAACCGTAAACAGCACGGGATTGAACAGGAAGCGGATCGGAGTAAAGCCGTACATGAGTCCGTAAACCTTCCAGATGATCGTCGGGAACGCATAGCAGCCGAGGAAGAATCCGCCGACGCCGCCCATGAGCGCCGCGCTGCCCGAGTAGATAAGGTATTTGGCCATGATCGTTCCGGAGCTGTAGCCGAGTGCCTTTAATACGCCGATCTGGGTGCGCTGTTCCTCTATCATGCGGCTCATCGTGGTCACGCAGACCAGAGCAGCGACGAGAAAGAAGAATACGGGGAATACCACCGCGATTCCGTCAACGATCTTTGAATCATTCTCAAAGCAGGCGTAGCCGATATTCTCGTCACGCGTAAGAACGTACGTCGTGGGCTCCTTAAAGTCGGCGAGCTGTAGTTCGGCGTCCTTGAATTCGGCTTTTGCGTCATAGAATTCCTGCTCTTTATCTGCCAGTTCAGCTTCACCGTCGGCAAGCTTTTTCCTGGCGTCTTCGAGTTCTGCCTCGCCGTCGGCGACCTCGGCTTTAGCGTCGGCGAGCTTTAGCCTGCCGTCCTCGAGTTCGGCTTTGCCGTCGTTCAGCTCCGCCCAACCGTCGGCGACCTCGCGCTTTGCGTCTTCGAGTTCTTTACGGCCGTTTGTGAGATCATCTTTTGAACTCTCGTAAGCAGCCAGGTTTTTCTCATATTCGGCTTTCCCTGAATTTAGCGCCTCAAGTCCGGCTTCATATTCGGATCTCCCCGCTGCAAGCGCGGTACGGCCCGCTTCGAGCTCGGCGCGGGCATTCGCGAGCGCGGTTTTGTTGGCTTCGAGTTCTGCTTTTGCCGTATCGAGCGCGGCAAACTGTTCGGAGAGCTGGGCCATGGCCGCTTCTTCGGGAAGGCCCATGGCCATTATGGCGGCTTTCGCCGTAAGGAGTTCCTGCTCATTTTCCTGCAGCTGCGCGAAAGCCTCGTTCAGCTGCTGTTCACCCGCATCAAGCTCTTTTTCACCGGCCGCGATAAGCTGTTCCTTTTCATTCAGTTCATCGGCGGCGGATGCAAGAGCAGCTTCGTTTTCCCCGATCTGCTTTGCGGCTTCGTCAAGTTTATTTTTGCCGTCTGCAAGCTCCTTCTCGCCGTCTGAGATAAGCTTTTCGTTGTCGGCGATCTCTTTTTCGGCATCAATGAGCTTTTGCTCGTTTTCGGCAATTTCTTTCTCCGCGTCTGCGAGCTTTGCTTCGTTGTCTGAAATCTCGGCGCGCGCGTCGGCGAGCTCCTTTTCACCGTCCGCTATTTCCTGTTTTCCGTCTTCAATCTCTTTGTGGGCGTCGGCGAGCTTCTGTTCGGCATCGGCGAGTTCCGCGCGCGCATCCGCGAGCTCACCGTCCGCATCGGAATAAAGCCTGTTGTAGCGGATCCCGGCACGTTCGGTAAGCGCATCCTCCATCACGGGCTTATTGGCGTCCTTGAAGTTTTTATAGTCGTCGGAATAAATATACGGATCTTCATCCATTTTTACATAGATATCCGTATAAACCTCAAAATCGAAATCCTCGGGAAGGATCAGGCAGAAATAGCTGACGGAGCCGTTGCCGACGGAGGTCGTTCCGCGCTCGTAATTAAGATAGAGCGGTGAGTACGCGAGGCCGACGATCGTAAAATCACGGCGCGCGAAATGCTCAAGATTGTCATCGGGATTGGAATCGGCGAGAGTGATCGTCCGGCCTATCATGGATTCGGAACAGAACCGCGCATCCGCTACAGCCTCGCCCGAAGCGGCGGGCATGCGGCCTGCGGTAAGAGAAGGAGTGTTGATGTCGGGAGTGATCGACAGGAAGCTCACGGCCACTTCGTTTGAACCGTTAGTGACAACCGCGTCGGCATGATACGCGCCGCTTGCGGAACGGACACCGGTTACGCGGCGCAGCGCCTTCGTATCAGCCTCCTCAAGGCCCAGAGTCGATATCAGACGGTAATCGTAAAAACTGTGCTCACTTAAATAATCGTCGGTAACCTTGACCATGGCCTGACCGGTGACCTTTAATCCCGAAAAGAAGCCAACACCGAGCGCAATGATCGCAAAAATGGCAAGATAACGCCCCAGACTCGCGCGTATCTCACGCAGGGTCGTTTTCCACATGCTTCTGTTCATTGCGGCTGCCGCCTCCTTTCTTTTATTCTTCCGGTGCCTGGGTTACCAGTCGATGTCTTCGACCGGCACGATATGGTCGTTCATGCGCATGTCTTTGATTGTGCCGCTCTTGACCGTGATTATGCGGTCCGCCATAGCGGTGAGAGCCTGGTTGTGGGTGATGACGATGACCGTCATGCCCTGTTTGCGGCAGGCGTCCTGGAGCAGGGAAAGTATCATTTTACCCGTGTTGAAATCGAGAGCTCCGGTGGGTTCGTCACAGAGCAGGAGCTTGGGATTCTTGGCAAGCGCACGGGCTATGGCCACGCGCTGCTGCTCGCCGCCGGAGAGCTGCGCGGGGAAGTTCTGCGCGCGGTCCTTTAAGCCGACGCTTTCTATGACACTCATCGCATCGAGGGGATTCTTGCAGATCTGTGACGCCAGTTCGACATTTTCCACGGCGGTCAGGTTCTGGACCAGATTGTAGAACTGGAAGACAAAGCCGATATCATGGCGCCGGTAGGTTGTAAGACGTATGGAATTGAAGGATGAGACTTCCTCGCCGTCGAGCGTTACGCGTCCGGAGGTGGCGGAGTCCATGCCGCCGAGGATATTGAGGATTGTGGTCTTTCCGGCGCCGCTCGCACCGACTATAACGCAGAATTCGCCTTTTTCAACGCAGAAGTTAACGTCGCGCAGCGCTTCGATATCCATTTCACCCATATGATAGATTTTCCTGACATGCTCGAATTCGACAAAACTCATTTATGTACCCGCCTTTTCGGTTATCACGTTTGTTTTGCTACATTATAGCCTCTTTGTATCGAAAAAGGAAACTCTGATTTTGCGATTTAAGAAATATTTAATCAGATTTCAGCCAAAATTGAGTTTTACAATAACATCTGCACGTAATATAATACTCATCGGGAGTAAATTCCTTAATTCAAATAAGGAGGAATAAAAATGAAAAGATTTAAAAGACTGACTGCCCTCGTTATCGCATTCATGCTGGCAGTCGGAAGCTTTTGCATCGGCGACGGCGCAACTAAGGTACGCGCCGACGAAACGCCCATGCTCATCAGCACGAGGCTCGCTGAAGGCGCAAAGGCACACGGTTTTACACTTAAGATCCTCACCGCGGAAGAGGCCGAGGACGGCTATCTTCAGGTATGGGAGCATGATAAGACCGGCGCTAAAGTTTACATGCTCGTAAACAGCGATCCCGAGCGCGCTTTCGGTATCCTGTTCAAGACAGAGCCTTCGGACGATACCGGAAGACTGCACATTCTCGAGCATTCCGTATGCGCGGCGAGTGAAAAGTATCCCGGACTCGATGTTTTCTTTGATCTGTCGTCGCAGGGATTCATCACTGACATCAATGCCACTACCTGGCATTCGTCAACGAACTACTATGTAGCTTCGCTCGATGAGCAGGAACTGATGAACAGCGCGGATTATTATCTTGACTGCTCGTTCCACGGCGCAGTAAGAAACGACCCCAACTATTTCTACCGTGAGGCGTGGAGATACGTTCTCGAGGATGTGAACGATCCTCTTACCGTTACCGGCGTTGTTTACAATGAGATGAAGGGTTCCCTTTCCGATCTCGATTCCTTCACTCTCAATTACGTTTTCAGACACCTTTATCCCGATTCGAACTACGCTTATATCAGCGGCGGCGTACCAGATACTATCCTGGACATCACCTACGATCAGCTGATCAAGTTCTATAACGAGTGCTATCATCCTTCGAACTGCTCCGTACTTGTATACGGCGATATCAACTACGACAAGTGGCTCGAGAAGTTTGACAGCTATTTCGGCGAGTTTGAAAGAGAAGAGTTCCATGCTCCCGAGAAGTACGTTCCCAAGGGAAATTACGGCATCGTAGAGGACAAGTTCCCCGTTGCCGCCAATACCGAGGATCTTTCGGGACGTCTCCTTTACATCTGGGATCTTCCCGACGATC
>JAEEXY010000042.1 GCA_016288005.1 Lachnospiraceae bacterium | reverse complement strand
CAACAGCATGGCCGAGTAGCCAAGTTTGGAAGGGATAAACGCTGAAGGCATCTAAGCGTGAAGCCCCCCTCAAGATGAGATATCCCATAACAGAAGTTAGTAAGACCCCTTGAAGACGACGAGGTTGATAGGGCAGAGGTGGAAGTGTGGTAACACACGCAGCTGACTGCTACTAATAGGTCGAGGGCTTGACCTGAGGTTATAGGTTTTCCTGTTTCTTCTTTATGGTTTGCAGTTACAAATTTAAGAATGAAATTATCGGGCGAGACTTTCGGGTCTCGCCTGTTTTGTTATTTGACGGGTTTTTCCGGCGGGGATACGCTTCCTTCATTTACAAACGTTACTGTATTCGTTTATAATAGCAGAGTATTAATGGGAGTACGGAGTGAATATGGGAGCGAAAATACTGATCGTCGAGGACGACAATTATATCAACAACATGATAAAGGACGCGCTGGAACTGGCCGGATATGAGTGCATCCAGGCTTTTTCCGGCACCGAGGGGCTGCTGCTGTTAAAGGAATCGCCGGAGCTGGTCATACTCGATCTCATGCTGCCCGGCAAGAGCGGCGATGAAGTCATAAAGCAGATCAAAGCCGAGAACGACATCCCTGTGATAGTGGTATCGGCCAAGGACAGCGTGGATTCAAAGATAGAGCTGCTGAGGTTAGGCGCGGACGATTATCTTACCAAACCTTTTGATATAAAGGAACTGGAGGTAAGGGTCGAGGTCAGGCTGAGGCGCTACCGCGAATCGCACCCGGATAATGCGGCGCAGACGGCAGGCAGTGCTCCTGCAGATGCGGGCATCATCACATTTAAAGAAATTAAGATGAATCCTGCATGCTTTTCGCTGAAGGTAAATGACGAACCGGTAGAGCTGACAAAGCATGAATTCAGGATACTCGAGCTGCTGGTAAAGAACCCCGCACGTGCTTTTACAAAGCAGGCAATCTATGAATATGTATGGGATGACTCATATCTTGGCGAAGACAAGACCATCAACGTACACATCAGCAATATCCGCAAAAAGCTCAAGTCGGTGACCGCGACCGAGTATATCGAGACTGTCTGGGGCATCGGTTTTAAGCTGAATACAAAATAAGTTTTTAATCTTTAAACTTTCTTAAACATTTCTTGACGTTTTTTGAATATTTAAATGATAACCTAAGGTTCGGAAGGGCAAGGCAGCTGTCAGCTGATGCCATTCCGGACCTTTTTTCGGCGGCTTCATACAAACGGGTGGGAGGAGCCGCCGGATATAAAAGGCGGGCAGAATTGCGAATCCCTTGAACGAAGCGGAAGGAGAAACTAAAATGTCATTTATTCTGGAAACCGACGGATTGACAAAGACTTACGGAAGAAAACGCGCTCTGGACAATGTTTCGGTACATGTCGGGGAAGGCGATATCTACGGACTCGTAGGCAGGAACGGTGCCGGCAAGACAACGCTCATGAAGATAGCGGGCGGGCTGGCATCGGCGAATTCAGGCAGCTGCAGGCTGTTCGGCAGGGATGTGAACGATCTCGGAGATGCGGTTCTTCAGCGCGGTCTGCTGATCGAGGAACCGGGTATTTATCCGGAAAAGAGCGGGCTGGAGAACATGAAGATCAAGTGCATGGCACTCGGCGTAAAGGATAAGAGCGAGCCCGAAAGACTGTTGGAGCAGATGGGTATCAAGGACGCGATGAAGAAGCATGTGAAGAATTACTCGTTCGGAATGAAGCAGCGTCTCGGCCTGGCACTCGCATTTGCCGGAAATCCTAAGCTCATGATCCTCGATGAGCCGATCAACGGTTTCGACCCCGAGGGCATCAGGAACGTCAGGGAGATGATCCTGGAGAAGCATAAGCAGGGAACGACATTTATCATATCGAGCCACATCCTCGGAGAACTCTCAAAGATCGCGACAAAATACGGTTTTATCAACGAAGGAAAGCTCGTGGAGGAGAGTACTGCGGAGGACTTAAAGGCAAAATGCATCTCGAAGATCAACCTCGTTACGGACAATCCTTCGGGAACGGCAGCCGTCATAGAAAGGCTCGGATTCGCCTCGTACAAGGTATTCGACGGCGGCAGGACCGAGATCTATGAGCAGCTCGAGCGCACGGGCGATATCTCGAACGCACTGTCCGCGCAGGGCATAGCGATCTATGAGATCACAAAAAAATACGAGACTCTCGAAGACTATTACATCGGCATAGTCGGAGCGGATACAAGGGAAGAGGAACATAGTGCACAAGTGGCATGCGGTACAAGGAATCAGCTGCGAAAGACCGCAGCTAAACAGGAGGAATACTGATATGGGCAGGATATTAAAGACGGATCTGTACAGGACCTTTCACGGACTTGCGTTTTATGTATTTCCGGCTGCGCTGCTGCTGATCCTCATACTTTCGCTGACATTGGGCGATGCGGCCGGGATGACCATGAGCGTTGAGGGGATACTTGAGGATACATTCGTTACGGCCAGATATCTTACATTCATGCCGCTCGGCTTTCTGGTCACATATCTCTGGAATACCGAGACCAGAAACGGGTTTATAAAGAATATCGCGGGAAACGTCACCGGACGTCATATTCCCGCAGTCACAAAGCTGGTAACGGGCGCGCTGATAACCGTTATCTACATGATCATCACCATTGGTTTCATGCTGGTGGGCAATCTGATGAACGGCTACACCATAGTATGGGGCGATCCGGGCAGGAGCATCGCAAAGCTCGGGCTCTGGATACTGATCGGCATGGCGTTTGTCGCGCTGATGGAGCTGGTCCATGAGCTCACTCACAGCGCAGCGCTCGGATATATCCTGACGATCGCGATCTGGACCGGCATGGTCGAGGAACTCATCCTGAATATCGTGGCATTGATCGACAGCAAGATCGATCTGATCGGATACACCCTGATCTACGGCATGCTGATCGAAGACAGGCTCTGGGTAAGCCTAATAAGGACGATCGTTTACCTGGTCGTATTTGCGGTGCTTGCGGTATTTACCGCGAAAAAGCGTGATGTGAAGGCATGAAATGGAGAATAAAATGGAAAATATAGTTGAAACTATCAATCTTACAAAAAAATACGGTGATAAATACGCGCTGGACAAGGTCTCTGTACATGTCAGGAAGGGCGAGATCTACGGACTCGTGGGCAGGAACGGCGCCGGAAAAACAACGCTGATGAGGATAATCTGCGGGCTCTCGCACGCGACGGCAGGCGAGTTTAAGCTGTTCGGACAGCGCGGAGACAAGCCCGGTATGCTGGCTCAGCGCAGGGGCATGCTGATCGAGGATCCCGGTTATTTTTCCGAATTTGACGCGGAAACGAACCTGAGGATCAAATGCAAGCTGCTCGGCATCAATGACCGCGAGGAGCCCAAGCGGCTGCTGCGGATGGTGGGCCTCGGCGACGTCGGAAAGAAAAAGGTCGGACAGTATTCGCTCGGCATGAAGCAGCGCCTCGGCATAGCGATCGCCATGGCAGGCAATCCCGATATCGTAGTGCTCGACGAGCCTATCAACGGTCTCGATCCGCAGGGTATCGTGGATATCCGCGAGACGATCGTGCGTATGAGGAAGGAGCAGGGAACGACATTCATCATTTCCAGCCACATCCTCGACGAGCTGTCGAAATTCGCGACATCGTACGGCATTATAAATAAGGGCAGCCTGATCACGGAATGCAGCGCGGAGGAGCTGGCTGAGAAGTGCGAATCAAAGATAGAACTCAGGACCGATTCGCCCGCGGGAGCGGCCGCAGTGCTCGAGAGAATGGGCTTTTCGCAGATCCGCGTGCAGGAGGATGGTCGCATCGATATATTCGACAGCCCCGAGCGGATAGGCGAGATAACGCTGGCAATGGCCGGGAACGGCATCACCACTTACGAAATGACTAAGAGGGTAGGAACGATAGAGAACTATTATCTGAACCTTGTCGAGGGAGGACAGTATGCTTAAGATTATAAAGACGGATTTTTTCAGGCTTTTCAGGACAAAGGCATTCTATGTATACCCGATATTCCTTGTATTTGTCGAGATAATGAGCGCGTGCTTCTCGGTAGTGAGGATGACCGACGGTGATGCCGAAGTGATCGTGGATTTTGCCGCAAGATCGGTAAAATGCGGTCCCGTTGATTACGCGAGCTGCCTCGGAGACGGATTGCTGATACTGTTCCTCGGGATAGCGATGGCGATATTTTATACGAACGAGAGCAGGAACGGTTTCCTCAAAAACGCTGCGGGATGTGCGGTGGACAAGCGCCTTATGCCTGTTTCAAAGATGATCGCGGGCGTGGTAACAATGTTTGTCTACATCGCGGAATATATCGTGATCAGGACCGTGTTCATGCTGATCGAGGCGCTCGCAAACGGCGCAAAACTGGAATACACAGGCATTCCTGAGGGCGACGGCGGGAAATTCGCGGTTTATGTGCTGCTCTGCTTATTCGTGCATATCACATGCATCGCCATCCTGGTACTCATGCACGAGCTGACTCACAGCAGGGCGCTCATGCTGCTGAGCGTATTCGTTTTTTCGGCAACTCTGGCAGACAAGCTCATCGTCGGTGCCTTCAGCCTCCTCAAGAGCAAATTTACATGGCTCTCGGGGATCAACATCAACAAATACATGATGATGCTGAATATTGAAAACGGGTATCTGTCGAAATCATATTATCCTTTGACACTGTTCATAGTGTGTGTGATATACTTTGGATTGGGAGCGATACTCTCCGCAACTGTGGCAAACAGGAAGGACGTAAAGTGATCTATGGTATTTATCATCGTTATTTTGGCGGCAGCGCTGGTGATACTCGCGGCGGCGCACGTGATCTACAGGCGGCAGGTTAAGGACCTCGGCTGCCAGCTGCGTTTTATCAATGACAACGACACCCGGCAGAGGCCGGCGGTGGACATAAACAGGCCGGAGCTGAAAGCACTGGCCGATGAGACCGCGCGCCTGGCCGACAGACTGAGGGACATCGAAGTCACGCATCTGCGGCAGGATGAGGCATTGAGAGAGACCATCGCCAACATATCG
Source organism: Lachnospiraceae bacterium (assembly GCA_016288005.1). Taxonomy (GTDB): domain Bacteria; phylum Bacillota; class Clostridia; order Lachnospirales; family Lachnospiraceae; genus RUG11977. Next base: position 21,155 of record JAEEXY010000042.1, on the reverse strand, counting down.
CATGATATCAGGACGCCGCTGACATCGCTGGACGGGTATTTCCAGCTGCTCACGTCGGAGGAGGTGCCTGCGGAAAAGAGAGCGCAGTACGCGGACATCATCAGGAGCAGGATCACGAGCCTCAACGATATGTTGGACGAGCTGTTCACCTACGCAAAGCTGCAGGATCCGAACTACGAGCTGGAGACGGCCGCTATGGACATGACGGCGGTCACAGCGGATACGGTGCTGAGTTTTTACGATGAGATAAGAAAGAGCGGGAGCGACCCCGAGATAGAGCTGCCCGAGGAGCCCGTGATGATAAACGCGGAGAGAGGCGCATATACCAGGATAGTGCAGAATCTGGTCAGAAACGCACTGATGCACGGGAAAAACCTGAAGGTACGCCTGCACGCCGCGGACGGACGCGCGGTGCTCGAATGCAGCGACGAGCTGGCGGACAGGGACGCGCCCGTGGACGCGAGCCGCGTGTTCGAGAGGTTCTATAAAGCTGACAAAGCCCGCGGCACTAAGGGCAGCGGGCTCGGTCTGGCGATCTCGAAAGAACTGACTGAAAAGATGGGCGGCAGTATCGAAGCGGAGTGTGAGGACGGTATATTTACCGTCAGACTGGGCTTTGATACCGTAAAATAACGGCGGAACGCGTCATCTGGTGTGCGCGCCCATTTCCTTGAGCTCCTTTTTGCGCGTGTACATCATCTGATCCGCGCGCTCGAACATCTCGTGGAGCTCGGTGTCGGTAGGCATCAGCGTCGCGTAGCCGAGTGAAACGACTACATCGCCCGAGGCGATATTCTCTTCGGTCTTGCGGTTAAATGCGTCGATGTCTTCATTCAGCGAATCGTAGCCTCTTCCCTGAAGGAGGACGGCAAATTCGTCTCCTCCGATGCGGAAAACGGCACCGTGGTCAAAATACTCACAGATGAGGCGGCTGGCGTCCTTGATGAGCTTATCGCCGGCAGCGTGGCCCTCGTTATCGTTGACGTATTTCAGACCGTTTATATCACATACAACGACAGCTAATTTGTCGATCTCTTTGGCCCTGATCAGATTGTTCAGGGCTTCTTCGTTGTCCGAATAAGCGAGCTTGTTGCGGACACCCGTGAGGGAGTCGGTATTGGCCATGTTCCGGAAGGTGCGGCTGGTCTCTTTTTCGGCCTCGAGACGTCTCTTTGACATCGATCTGAACTCGAGCAGGAGAACGGTGGCGAACAGGACAACGAACGATAACGTCATGATTATCTGTTTGCGGCTGGAGGCCAGACTGTGCTCACTGATGCTGCGGATGCGCTCATTGATAACGCTTTCACTGATCAGAACGGCCATTTCCCACTCGGTGTTCTCGATAGGCACGTAGTACAGTGTTTCCGCGACGCCGCCCGCCGTAAACGACATATCGCCGCCGATACCGCGCGCGAAATTGTCATAATGCTGATCATGAAGCTCCGCGGGAATGACATTTTTCGTAGCGTCGAAGATATTTGCCTTTTGGATGAACGGGCCGAGATCCGTGTCGGAGAGGTTTTCTCCGGCTCTCGAATACAGGCCGAAATAAGTCCTGCCCTGATCCTCGAAAGCCAGCAGGCTGACGATCTCACCTATCTCGATCTGGACAAAGCAGGCTTTCATCTGTTTGCCCATTACATACAGATCGGGCGTCGGGATCGCCAGACACAGCTCCTTAGGCGAACCGTACGGGAAAACTATGCTGATGCTGCGCTCGCTCATGGCATTGTCGGAGAGGAAATCATAGCGGCTCCGGCCGGTAAAGGTCGTGTACTGCGTGTAAACGACATCGTCGCTGTCAACGAGCGCGAACCTGTTGAGCGAGAGCAGTGCCTTAACCTTACCGAGGGCAGCCCTGAGCTCCTCCTGGGAGGTGATGCCCTCATCATCGATAAAGGCAAGTGCCTTTTTCATGTGCTCAAAATTACTGTCGATCAGATTGGTGATCGTCTTCGAACGCCGGTCGGCCATGGCCTCGAGATAGAAGGAACTTACCGAAGAAACCGCCTCATTTGTGGCATTGATGGTCTGCCTCGACGAATGGAGCATATTCGAGATAACGAACACGATCAGCATGATACTGCCGACGATCGCTGTCAGGATAAATGTTTTTGTGTTAATCCGTGTCTTTTTCATGTATCGTCACCGTAAAGAAGTTCGAGCATAAATGCTGCGTCTTTTTGATAAATAACCGTTGTTATCTCATTTACCCGTTCGGGGTAAAGGTCACCGGGAAGTAAACCGTCCGCAATCTTGACCGCCGTCGTGAGCGTGTCGAAGCCGATGGAATAGCATTCCTGCACGCCGAGACAGTAGATAACGCCGTCCTTCAGATAGTGCAGCGCCTCGCGGTCGTGGTCCATGCCGACGATAACGGTGTCGCTCTGTTTCTCCTGAATGGCTCTGGCGGCGCCTACGGGATTGCTCATGTTGCAGCAGATGATGCCGTCGAGATCGGGATGATCGGAGAGAATCTTCAGTGTGAGCTCGTGCGCGATGTCTATGGAGTCCATATCGTATTCGGTCGCAACGATCTCCATATCGGGATATTTCGCGATCGTGTTTCTGGCTCCCGCAGCCCTGTCCTCATGACAGGGAGCGCCGACACTGCCGACGAGTACAGCGACCTTGCCCTTATACCCGAGCTTTTCGCAGAGAGCCTCGGTCAGAGCGGCTCCGTCCTCGTAATTGTGTGTATTGCCGACGTAAGCGATCCTTTTGCAGCCCTCGGCGGCATCGGAACTGGAGAATGTCATGACCTTGGTCCCCCGAATCGACCATGCTGTCCAGGATTGGAGATATGATGCTCTCATCCGCGACATCCACGCCGATCACGTCATAGCCCGCGGTTTCAGCCGCGTGCAGGCGCTGCGCCTGGTCATCGGCCGAAACGGAATCGGGCGCCATGTACTCGTAGGTAACCGTAATGCCCCTGGCGAGGAACTGCCTCTGCGCCTCCTCCATTCCGAGCGCCACCGCATCCCACCAGGGATGGACGATCTTGTACGTGAAATAGAAGCTGTAGCTGTCCTTTTTCGGCACATACGCGTCGAGCTCGTGGTTGAAATCAACCGCGCTGTGAGCGGAAGTATCCGGCAAAACCGAATACATAACATCGGTCACCTGCGCGCTGTCGGGCTCCTGCGGGATGTTGGTCTTTGAACAGGCCGCCAGTGCGAGCGAAGCCGCCAGCAACAGCACCGTCAGGTGTTGTTTCGTGTTTCTTCTCATCTGATCACCTTCATCTTAATGAAATGATTTGATAAATATTGTCCTTCAGAATATTATACCACATCTGTTGTGAAGTGAAGCCAAAAATATTCGGAAAAATATATAATATGTATCGGCCCGATAACGGAAAGAATTAACGGAAGAAAAAGGCAAAAAGTGATTGACAGCGAAAAGCATCGGATGTATAATTTCAATGTTGCTGACAAGGTCAGAATGCTTTCGGCTCCGTGGTCAAGAGGTTAAGACATCGCCCTTTCACGGCGGTAACACGGGTTCAATTCCCGTCGGAGTCATAGCAACCGGATTGTTCCAGTTGCTATTTTTTTTAGAGAAACAGATGACGGACCCTTAGCTCAGTTGGTCAGAGCAGCCGGCTCATAACCGGCCGGTCCTGGGTTCAAGTCCCCGAGGGTCCATAGCAACCGGAAAAGCCGGTTGCGGTTACGCGGAAGTGTTATCGAAGCGTAACTACATTGATAAAAAGAAATTCTTCTTTGAAGTATTTCGGATTTCTTTGGCCCGGTGGCTCAGTTGGTTAGAGCGCCGCCCTGTCACGGCGGAAGTCGTCGGTTCGAGTCCGATCCGGGTCGTAGAGCAACTGGATTTCTCGAAGAGTTTTTCAGTTGAGCTTCGCGAACAAGGTAGTCTTGCATCGGAAATACCTCTGCAAGACCGCAGATGCCTTGGAGCGGCACCTCAAACTTGAAAAAGTGAATTGAACATTTTCACTTTTTCAAAGACAGTTTTCGGTTAATTTTTCTGCGAAAAATTAATCTGCTTGGGATCTTAGCTCAGCTGGGAGAGCATCTGCCTTACAAGCAGAGGGTCATAGGTTCGAGCCCTATAGGTCCCATACCTCGTTATGAGGGAGCGTAATATGCGCGGATTCAATGCATTTCATTGAATTTGCCGGTGTGGCGGAATTGGCAGACGCAAGGGACTTAAAATCCCTCGGGGGCAACTTCGTACCGGTTCGAGTCCGGTCACCGGCATTTCTTTTTTTATTCTGAGTGATTCTGTGATTTTTTCTGAACTCATTCATTTTTCCCAATTTAAAGTTATATTTTATTCTTCTATGCTATTATTATACTTGTTTTTCGATACTATATATGGTACTATAAAGGAGCTCCCATTATGCCTACTGTTGATAAGCTGATAGATAAAAGAGCACAGGGGATCTGATAACCATAAAGCAGGAAAATCCGTTGAAAAAGGTGTATGTCACGGATATCCTGAACAGGATCGGAAAGTGAGGCGGAAGTATGCAGATTAAGGATTACATGGAACTCCCTTACACGAAAATGATCAAAGAGATCAACGACGAATCGGGACATTACTACTATGGGTGGATTTTGGAATTGGACGGATGTCAGAGCACCGGTGAGACCCTGGAGGAATTGATGGAGTCTCTTAAAGAGGCAATGGAAGGCTATATTGAAGTTAAAATGGAGAGAGAACTGCCGATTCCGCTGCCTCAGCAGGATGAGAGCTATAGCGGGAAATTCGTGCTCAGACTGCCAAAATCCCTGCATAAAAGGCTTACCATAGAGGCATCTAATGAAGGAGTGAGTCTTAATCAGTGGGCATGCTATAAGCTGGCATTGTAGGTCACACCGGAAATACAAATCGCACGATGCATTGATATATATCGCACGATATACTTGACGAAATCGTGCGATTTTGTTATAGTAGTTCCGGGAGGTGGTTATATGTCGATCACTGCTACTGAACTTAAAACAAATCTCAGCAAGTATATCCTTTTGGCAGCTACAGAGGATATTTATATTACCCAATACGGAAAAGTTGTGGCTAAGCTCACCAGTCCTTTTGAAAAAAGGGTTGAGATCGCAGAGTCATTATTGGGTATTCTGCCGCAAAGCAAAACTATGGAAGAAGCAAGAGAGGAACGACTGCGGGAAGTATGAGAGTGCTTTTTGACACTAATGTTATCATTGATGTTTTACAGAACAGGGAACCGTGGAGCCTTGACGGAATAAAGCTTTTTCATGCAGTTGCTGACAGAAGGATAATCGGATGTATTACAGCAAAACAGATCGCGGACATCCATTATATTTCCCAAAAGCAGTTTAGCGAAACAGATAATTCAGACTCAAAATGCCGCAGCATTATCACCGGTCTCCTTTCACTGTTCGAGCTGTTGGATACACTGGCGGCAGATTGTCAAAATGCTGTTTTTTATGAGAATAACGACTACGAAGACGCGATCATGATCGCAACGGCTGCCCGCTGCAAAGTTGACTGCATCGTGACCCGGGACGGCAGGCATTTTAAATCCGCACCGCAGGATATACTCACGCCGGGGGAACTGCTGGAAAGACTTGGCGACTGTCCCGACTGAGGGAAGGATACAACGGCAAGACTGACCGGACAGTTTTTGCGATGGTAAAAGCTTGTTCCGGAACCGCTTTTGAAAAAGGAGAAGAAGGAAAGGTAAGCAGAATGGATGAAAGATTTTCCAGGACCGCGTTGTTATACGGTGACGAGGCGATGAAGCGGCTGGCGAGCTGCAGAGTTGCAGTTTTCGGCGTGGGCGGAGTAGGCGGATATGTGGTCGAGGCGCTGGCGCGGTCGGGGATCGGGGCACTCGATCTGATCGATAACGACAAAGTATGCCTCTCGAATATCAACAGGCAGATCATCGCGACCACGGCTACGCTCGGGCAGTACAAGGTGGACGCGGCCGAGGCGCGCGTAAGAGACATCGCGCCCGACTGCGAGGTCCGGACGTATAAGACATTTTTCCTGCCCGCGACGCAGGATATGTTTGATTTTACGCAGTACGACTACGTGGTCGACGCGATCGACACCGTGACCGGAAAACTGGCGATCATAGAGAAGGCAAAGGCGGCAGGAGTGCCCGTGATATCCTCGATGGGGGCCGGCAATAAGCTGGATCCGACGGCATTTGAGGTGGCGGATATCTATGAGACCTCGATCTGCCCGCTGGCCAAGATCATGCGCAAGGAGTGCAAGAAGAGGGGCATAGAGTCGTTAAAGGTGGTGTACTCAAAGGAGGAGCCGAGAGTGCCGCTGAGTGAGACCGGGGGCGCGGACGGGGCGACAGAGAATATGGTGGACGGTGCTGCTGCCGGCGGCGAGATCATTACGAACAGAAAGAGGGTAACACCCGGGTCGACCGCATTTGTACCGTCGGTGGTCGGACTGATCATCGCAGGGGAGATAGTGAACGAACTGACGGGGATAGGGTGAGCGCGGCATTCGGGAGAATAGATAGAGTCCCGGAAAAAGGAAAAAGGCTCTTGGCCCTCCGCCAAATCCAGCAGTGGGTCGAACCTTATCCACAAACATAATACCATAAATGTCGCAAAAGTCAATCTCTACTTGGATAAACGAGGAGTTCACCGCTTTTCAAAATCACATATATATTACACTGTCATACAAAATGCAAGCTGAATAATTGGAAACTCTCTCGTTGACACATGCACGATTATGCATTATCCTAAATGTACGCAGATATCGGGTAATGGCGGTCTGCGGCGGGGTTGGTATGCATTTAGGAGGATGGAAACTTATGGGTTTACTGGACAAGTTATTTGAAGGAAACAAGGACCTGGAAAAGGCGGCGAAGGGGCTGCTGAACGGTCTGCTGAACGCGGCGGAGAAAAAGTCGGAGTCGGCTGATGACGGCGCGCAGCCTCAGCAGCAGAGGTTTGAGGAAGAGGACGGAGGAGAGTCGGGATTCTCGTGGGGCGATAAGAAGCCGGCCGAGGAGAATCAGTACAATTTCGACGGACCTTTCTGGGTTTATTTCGAGAATATTTTCAGGGCGGAGTTCGCGGCGACGCCGTTCCAGAAGAATCAGATCTCGTCGAACAGGATCGCGTATACGTTCTATTCGGGTGTATCGAAGGTGCTGGTTGTGGAGCTGATGTCGGAGAACTGCTCAGCGTACAAGCTGCGCGAGGATACGAAAAAGGAGGGCGTGCCTTACACGCGCTTCTATATCGACCATTTCGGATGGTGGAACACGCGCGAGTACGTGGTTACACGCATGCGTGCGGCGATGAAGGCCTGATCGGCACAGATCCGCGACTTACGCGAAAGGATAACATGTGAAAAACAGAGGGAGAACGCTTTGCGCCTGCGGCGGACCCGGCACGGACCAGCATATGACTTCGCAGGCAGTCGGTCGGTGTACGGTCTTGTACATCCCGGAATTACCGGGATTTAACGTTTTCTCCCTCTGCTTTATTTTTGCGGAGGAACTTATTTCATGTCACTTCTGGACCTGCTCTCGGATGCGCAGACATGGAACGCGTTTTACGAATACAAGCTCTCGCTCGCCTGCACGAAGCAGTTTACGGGCGAGCTGCGCGAGTTCATAGATGAGAAAAAATACGAGCCGGTATGCGAGGGGATACTCGCAGGCCGGCCTTTTCCGCTGCCGCGAAAATCCGTGATCGCGAAGATGGGGAGTGACAAAAAACGCGTGGTGTACACGTATCCCACCGCGGAAAATACGGTACTGAAGCTGCTGACGTGGCTGATCCTAAGGAAGTATGACGGGATATTCAGCGACAATCTGTACTCGTTCAGACCCGGGCGGACTGCGAAGGACGCAGTGAGGAGACTGCTGAGGGACAGGAGGATAAGACCGACTGAGGGGACGCAGACAGAGGAGTTGAGGACAGAGGGGACGGTTCTTCTGTCTGATGAATCCTCAGACAGAAGAACCGTCCCCCTGTCCTCGCTACTGTCCGGTGAATCCTCAGACAGAAGAATCGTCCCCCTGCCCTCACACTTGTACAGTGCTTACAAAGTGGACATCCACGACTACTTCAACTCGGTGCCGGCGGAGAGGCTGGTTCCGATGCTGGAGCGGGTGCTGGCGGACGACGGGAGACTATGTGATTTCCTTGAAAAACTGCTGCTCGAGCCGAATGTGCTCGACCGCGGCAGGGTGGTCGCCGAGCGGAAGGGGATCATGGCCGGGACGCCGCTGTCGTCATTTTACGCGAATCTGTATCTCGCGGAGCTGGACAGGCATTTTGCGGAAGCGGGTGTGCTGTACGCGAGGTATTCGGATGACATCATAGTTTTTGCCGACAGAGGCTCTGATGTGAGCGTCCATGCGGACTATATTAAGGCATTCCTTGAGGAGCGGGGGCTCACCGTAAACCCTGCGAAAGAGTGCTTTTACGCGCCGGGGGAGGGCTTTACGTTCCTCGGATTTTACTGCGGCGAGAAGGTGGACATCGCGCCGGCGACACTCAAAAAACTGAAACAGAAGATGCGGCGGAAACGCGACGCGCTGGCGCGCTGGGCGAAGCGCAACGAGGTCGAAGGAGAGAAGGCGGCCAAGGCATTTATCAGGATATTCAACCGTAAGCTGCTCGAGGCTCCGCAGGACAATGAGCTGTCGTGGAGCAGCTGGTTTTTTCCTGTGATCGGAACGACCGACAGTCTGCACGAGATCGATCTGTACGCGCAGGACTGCCTGCGATACCTGATCTCGGGGCGGCACACGAAGAAGCGTTTTGATGTGCGGTATGAGGACCTGAAGGCGCTGGGGTACAGGTCGCTGGTGAATGCGTATTATGCAAATGATGCACACTGAATGAATCGTTATATGCAAATATTGCGCATGAGATTGACAATAATATGCAAATATTGCATACTGTATGTGCGGAGGTGTGCAAATGACTGAATTAAAAAAAATAAGAAGCGAAAAGCATCTGTCACAGCAGGATGCGGCGAAGTTACTGGGTGTTTCTCTGCGTTCGTATATAACATATGAGAATGATGAGGCGAAGACCGACAGTATAAAATACCGTTTTCTGCTCCATGAACTCGGACAGATCAATAAGATGGACGAGGAGCATGGCATTCTGCAGAGGGAAGATATTATCAGGGGATGCAGCGAAGTTTTTGCAGACTACGATATTGATTATTGCTATCTTTTCGGCTCGTATGCGAAGGGGAAGGCGGCGGAGACCAGCGATGTGGATCTGATGATCTCCGGCCAGGTTACGGGGCTGAAATTCTACGGACTGGTCGAAGAACTAAGGGAAGCACTCCACAAAAAGGTTGATTTGTTGGATGTTAAGCAGCTTTTAAACAATGAGGAATTGTTGAACGAGGTACTAAAATCGGGGATAAAGATTTATGGATAACATTGAAGGACGATATACCGGAACTGCTCGAAGCGATTTCAGAAGGTAAAAACGAAAAATGAAGAATAATAGGATTGTGGCTCTGACCAAGTTGTCAGAGGATAGAAAGGCGGAGGTTCGGGCGCTGGAGGCGCTGTGCAGGGAAGCGGACGGGACCGAGGCGGTCGCGGAGCTGTCGAACGAATTGAATTTCAGCCGCAGGCTTAAATGCTTTTTCCTGTACTATGAGGAGAGCGAGCTGATCGGATTTATGGGGATTTTCTGCCCGGACGGGAAAAACGCGGAGATACAGGCATTTACCGCACCTGCCAGAAGGCGCATGGGTGTGTTCACGACACTGCTCGAGCCGGCGGGAGAGGAACTGAAATACAAGGACGTAAAGCAGGTGTACTTTGTCGCGGAACCGGTGTCCGAGGGCGCGGTGCGGACTGCGGAAGCGATGGGGATGAAGAGATGCTACTCGGAGCTGGTGATGAGGCTGGAGAGTGATGATCGCGGCGGCAAGAATATGTCCAAGCGGACCGATGGTGATGAAGGCAGGAGTAACAACAGGACCGGCGGCGGGGCAGGTCGACCGGAGGGAACCGACGGCAGCAGGGAGAATGCAGGACCCGCAGACAAAAGAACCGTCCCCGTGTCTTACTTTACGCTGTCGTGCGCGGCGGACGAGGGCGGCCTGAAATACACTCTGTTTGACGGAGATGAGGAGGTCGGGACCGCAGGCGTGTACGAGGGCGGACGCGAGCTGTTCATATACGGCGTCGAGATAAAGGAGAATCTGCGCGGGCAGGGCTACGGAGCGGCATTTACGGAGCTGCTGATCAGGGATCTGAAGCGCAGCCGGCCGGGCAAACAGATAAAGCTGCAGGTGAGGAGCGACAATGTTCCCGCGATGCGGATATACGAGAGCTGCGGATTTGTGATAGAATCAGAGCGGATATATTATTCGCTGAAATGACACGTTATACCCATTATACCCTTGACTGAATCACAAACAAAGGGTATAATGGGTATAATAGTTTTGGCTGAAGGAGGTGAACGAATGGAAAATGAAGATATCTACGGGAAAATAGCCGAACTGGAGCGAGAAATAGCGGTCCTGCCCGAGGGCAGCATATCAAAGAAAACGATCCGCGGAAAGGACTATTATTACCACCGGATAACACGGGACGGGAAACGGACAGAAAAATACGTGAGTTTCGGGGAGCTTGAGGAGCTTAACGCCGGGATTCAAAAAAGAAGGGCACTGGAAAAGGAACTGAAAAAACTGGAAAGTTCGGTGCAGAAAGAGGCGCAGCACGGAAAAGCTGTTCGCGCAGACAGATCGGACGGTCTTGCTTTCAAAACCACAGTCAGGATCGGGAAACAGCTGGAAGCGCAGATCGAGCCAACGAGAAAATATAAGAAAAGAGAATGCATCGGTATTCTGCGTGATTACGTAATGGGGCCGCATCAGGATAAGGTACTGATCATATACGGACTCAGGCGGACCGGAAAAACAACGATGATCAGACAGATACTCACGGAATTATCGGAGGAAGAGTTTTCGAAAGCGGCATTCATACAGGTTTCAACGGGAGATACATTATCAGCCGTGGATGCGGATCTGAAGCTTCTTGAGAAAAACGGGTTCAGATATGTCTTTGTCGATGAAGTTACATTGATGGATGATTTTATCGAAGGGGCGGCACTCTTTTCTGATATTTATGCCAGCAGCGGAATGAAAGTGATCCTATCGGGAACCGACTCGCTCGGATTCGCATTTACCAGAGAGGAACAGCTCTATGACAGATGCATATTTCTGCATACGACATTTATTCCTTATCGGGAGTTTGAGGGAGTGCTGGGGATCCGGGGGATCGACGAATACATTCGCTACGGCGGAACGATGAGCCTGGGCGGCATAAATTATAACGCCGACACTCCGTTTTCTGACTCAAAGCATGCAGAAGAGTATATTGATACGGCAATCGCAAAGAATATTCAGCATTCGCTGAAGGCATATCAATACGGCGGACACTTTCGATTGCTTCTGGATCTGTACGAGCACGGTGAACTGACAAATGTGATAAACCGTGTGGTTGAGAATATTAACCACAGTTTTACAAAGAGTGTGATCGAAAAAACATTCAAGTCGCATGACATTTCCGTGACGGCCACAAATCTGCTGAAGGACCGTGAGGCTCCCATCAATATCCGGGAACATATGGATATCGACGAGGTAACGCTGGGCATGAGGCGGATGCTGGACATACTGAATAAAGAGGAGCAGAGCATAGAGATCGAAGAAGATCATATGCGGCAGATCCGGGAGTATCTGACCATGTTGGATCTCATCATGGATATTGAGCTGGAATATCTACCGGATGTGAGTCAAAGCAGCAAAGTCACGGTTGTGACCCAGCCCGGCATGAGGTATGCACAGGCAGAAGCTATTGTTGAAAACATGCTGCTGGATGCGCGGTTTAACGATCTGTCGGCAAGAGAAAGGCAGCGGATACTGGACAGATTATTGTCTGAGATCTGCGGGAGAATGATGGAGGATATCGTTCTTCTTGAAACAAAGCTTGCCTGTCCCGATAAGAAAGTATTTAAGCTGCAGTTCCCGGTTGGTGAGTTTGATATGGTTATATGCGATCCGAAGGAGCTTACGTGCAAAATATTTGAGATCAAACACAGCAGCGAACAGGTGCCTGAGCAGTACAGGCATCTGGAAAATGAGGAAAAAAGTGCGATGACAAGTCACAGATACGGAGACATCGTAGGAAAGTATGTGATCTACCGCGGGAAGACGGATACCGGAGGAGAAATAGAATACCTGAATGTAGAGGAATACCTTAAGTCATTAGGAGGAAAACATGAGAGCATTTGAGAGATTTGTTGAGTACGCAAAGGTGCACACGACATCGAGCGAGACGAGCGGGAAGCACCCGAGTTTTGACGGGGAATTCGCGCTGGCAAAGATACTGAAGGAGGAGCTGGAGCGGATCGGCATGCAGCAGGTGAGGACCGACGAGCACGCGTACGTGTACGCGATGCTGCCGGCGACGCCCGGGCACGAGGGCGCGCATCCGATGGGATTTATCGCGCATATGGACACATCGCCCGATGCAAGCGGAAAGAACGTAAACCCCGTATTCCACAAGGATTACGACGGCAAAGACGTTGTGCTGCCGGCGACCGGAGCGGTGATGAGCGTCGAGGCATTCCCGTTCCTGAAAGACATGGCGGGCGAGACCCTGATCACGAGTGACGGAACCACGCTGCTGGGCGCGGACGACAAGGCCGGAGTGGCCGAGATCATGACCGCAATGGAGACGATCATCAACGAGAACAGGCCGCACGGCGAGCTGTGGGTGGCATTTACGCCCGATGAGGAGATAGGCGAGGGCACCGATTTCTTTGACCTGCCGAATTTCGGCGCGGAGTACGCATACACCGTGGACGGCGGTGACGTGAACTGCCTCGAATACGAGAATTTCAACGCGGCATCGGCAGACATCAGGATAAAGGGATTTTCCGTGCATCCGGGATCCGCGAAAGATACGATGATCAACGCGTCGACCGTTGCGATAGAGCTGCACTCGATGCTGCCCGCGCACGAGAGGCCCGAGGAAACCGAGGACCACGAGGGATTTTTCCATCTGACGGGAATCGGCGGGCACGTGGCCGAGGCCGAGATGAGCTACATCATCCGCGACCACGACAAGGCGCGTTTTGAGGAACGCAAGGCGCTGATGGAGCGCATCGCCGCGGATCTGAACAACAAATACGGCGCGGGCACGGTAACGCTCACGCTGAAGGACTCCTACTACAACATGCTGGAGCAGATCAGGCCGCACATGCACCTGATCGAGAACGCCGACAAGGCCATCCGCCGCGCGGGCATGACGCCCGTGACCGTTCCGGTACGCGGCGGCACCGACGGCGCGAGACTGTCGTATGACGGCCTGCCCTGCCCGAACCTGGGGACCGGCGGATTCAATTTCCACGGCAATTTCGAATGCATCACCGTCGAGCGTATGGACCGCGCGGTGGAAGTGGTGCTGAATATCATAGAGCAGTACGCGGGGTGAAAACCGTTAGGGAACATTCTGCAATAAACTAAATAAAAAAGTTCCCTAAAGAATTGACATTTAGGGAACTTTTTGCTATTATTGAGATATGAAAGTTCCCTAAAGGAGGGATTTATGAGCAATATTGAAGATATCAATACACTGCTGCGTGAAAAGGCAGAGCTGGAAGCAAGACTGCGTCTCATGCCATATGACGGATCGCCTGAAATAAAAGAAAACGGCAGTGGGAAGTATCTGTATATCCGGAAGCGCATTGGCGGGAGGCTTACGTCAAAATATGTCGATGTTTATTCCGAGGACCTTTATCAGCTGTTGCTTCGCAATGCGAGAGAAGCCAGAGAGATAAACAAATCGCTCAGGAAAATAAACAAGCAGCTGGCCGAATCAGGCTATTCCAAAGCAAAGCTGACGGCAGAAGTGATCATGAATCTCGACATGGCCAGAGCCAATATGAAAGCCAGTATATATGATCAGGCAGTATTGGAAGGGGTTTCGACAACATTTCCGCAAACTGAGGAAATAATCGAAAACGGAATCATTAACGGAATGAAAGCCGATGATGTGCAGAAAATCCTTAACCTGAAGCACGCCTGGGAGTTTATTCTGGATGAGGATGTTATTCAGGCAGACAGCGATTATTATGTTTTATGCCATATTGCAAGGCTGGTGAATGAAGGACTCTATGCAAATGGCGGGAGAATACGCGTTGTGCCGGTGACTATCGGCGGATGTTCGTATGTACCGCCGATCCCGATTGAATCCGATGTTAAGGATGAGATAAAGTCTATCGTCAATGCGGACGGAGAAGACATTGACAAAGCAATACAAATATGCATGTATTGTATGAAGAGGCAGATTTTCATAGACGGTAATAAAAGAGCATCGGTTATCTTCGCCAATCATTATCTGATCTCAAAAGGGAAAGGGCTGCTGATAGTACCCGAAAAGCATGTCTCAGAGTTTAAGATGCTTCTGGTGAAGTATTATGAGGGCGAAGATATAAGCGTGATAAGAGAGTTCCTGAAAGAAAAGTGTTGGGTAAGGATAAACGGCTAAAAAAGAGTCGAAGGAGCGTAGGAAATGGCTGAGGAGATCATGGTTTCGGTGGTGGTGCCGACCTTTAATGAGCGGGAGAATGTCGCGATACTGTGCGAGAGGGTCGATGCGGCGCTCGAGGGAGTGGAGCATGAGATCATATTCGTGGACGACAGCAGCGATGACACGCCGAAGATCATTGCGCAGATACAGGCGGAGAATCCGCGTGTACGGGCGTATCACAGGGAGAATAAGACGGGGCTGGCGACTGCGGTCATCGAAGGCTTCGGGATGGCACAGGGAAAGTATATAGTCGTGATGGACGCAGATCTGCAGCATCCGCCGGAAATACTCAGGCCCATGTACGCCGCGATAACCGCGGAGGGGTGCGATTTCTGCATTCCGAGCAGATTCATCCCGGGCGGGAGTGACGGCGGACTCAACCTCTACAGGAAGTTTGTATCCGCGACCGCGAGATACATCGGAAAAGCGATGCTGGGCTCGATCAGGAAGGTCTCGGACCCGACCGGCGGGCTGTTCATGTTCAGGCGCGAGTGCATTGACGGCGCGGACCTGCGGCCGATCGGATGGAAGATACTGATCGAAGTGCTGGCCATGGCGAAGTATGACAGCATCTGCGAGATACCGTACACCTTCTGCCAGCGTGAGCATGGCGAGTCGAAGCTCTCTGCGAAGGTTACGAAGGAGTACCTGCAGCAGGTCAGGATGCTGCGCAAGCGCGAGGTAAAACGCGGAAATGTGCGCGTCGTGCGCGTGAGCCCGAGGAGGCTCGCAGAGCTGGCTGCGGAAGGGAAACAGGACGAGAATCCGGCTACGAAATAGGACAAATAATAAGGGCTGCACATACCACGTGCAGCCTTTTTAACACTTGCTTTTTTTGGTTTTTTTAGTATAATCTTTATATGGATCGACGGCGAGAAGCCGCAATTTCCAACATCTATTTATTTCTATATTTTTCTGATTCATTTCAAAGGGGCTTTCCCTGAATGTATCACACTTTTTTGCAGGGGAGCGCTTTTGGATACAGCGTCTTTTCTGCTATGACTTTTTTGAGCCGCAGAGCGGCAGAAAGGACGGTTTATGGCTAAAGCCTATGAAGAATTAACGTTTTCTGATGATTTTGTATTTTGCAAGGTACTGAGTACAGATTTGGAGCTGTGCAAGGACATACTCCAGATGATACTGGATGTGAAGATCAGAGAGGTCCGTCTCTCCGAGGCGCAGAAAACAGTAGAGATCACACACGATGGAAGGGGAGTAAGACTCGACGTATATGTCGAGGATGACAATAATACTGTGTTTGACCTTGAAATGCAGCGTCGGGATTATAGTGATCTGCCGAAACGCAGCAGGTATTATCAGGGAATGATAGATCAGAATCTGATCGACAGAGGTGCTCTTTTCAAAGACCTGAAGCGCAGTTATGTGATCTTTGTATGCCTTAAGGATCATTTTAAGGCCGGACTTCCGATGTACACTTTTGAAAATATATGTCTGGAAGATCCGAGTATTAAGCTGGGAGATGAAACAACGAAGGTCTTTCTAAATGCGGCGAGTGAGGCAAAAGATATCCCGCCGCAGCTCAAAGAGTTTTTTGATTACATGCTGACACAGAAACCTACAGGCTCGCTGACTGAACGCATAGATAAGAATGTGCGGAGTGTGGCGACAAATGAGAAATGGAGGCTGGAGTATATGACACTGGAGATGAAGATGCGCGAAGAGCGGGAAGAAGGCCGCGAAGAAGGCCGTTCGGCTATTATAGAGGCTCTTAAGGCTCTTAGCAGCGGAAAAAGTGAAGAGTATCTGCGTGAAAAAGGTTTTGATGAGGAAACCATTGTCATGGCCCAAGAATATCTCAAAGAGAACGGAACGAGAGGATAGGCAATGCTTGGAAGGGGATAGTGATCAGGGCTGCATATATGTGCAGCCCTTCAGAGAGAAGCCACAGGAATCATTCCTGTGGCTTTTTTGGTAATAGTTCGCTATGTTCTTGTAAACTTTGAATAATCGTATTCGTAAAAATCTGTCCGTGGAAATCGAGTGTCCATAATAACTATTCTGGGATAATTCTCTTTAGTTGCATTAAACAACTCAGTATATTTATATGGCATAAACCATATTAAAAAATCACACTCGGAATCATAAATTGGTTGCAGGATGTTTTTGTCCATCCAAGGCTTATAAAACGTCAATGGTTTTGTAGAATCCCACAAAAGCATCCACTGTCCTGATGCGGGATGGGGACGAACTTGACCTTGAAAATAGTTTTCGGTTTCGTCATATACAACCAATCCTTTAAGTGCAATATCAGGATGTTTATCCATCCAGATTTCCCGTATCTTATTTGGATGTTCATTCGATCCTAAGTGTTCTTTGGTTACACGTTTAATATTTTTAATATAATGAGTTATATTGTGTATCTCATCTGAACCGTAATCTTTATCAATACATACTAACTTATCTAGAGACTGTGGACAGGATTTAGCAATCCAGGATTGTTCAACTCTCTGCTGCATATTCCTTTCAGCAATCATAGTTGGATTATAGGTCTTCTTTATTTCAGAATCATTTACTCGAAATATGTCAAACATTATATTCATTTCAGAGGAGTAAAAATCAGGTGGTAGAGCATCATGTCCACTATTATCAGTTAATTCATGAAAATGAGCGATACACCTATAAATACGCCTTTCAAAAGCATTCCCGCTCAACAATAATGTTGAATCTGGCGATAACTCAAGTTGTAATACTTTTATCTGATTTAATTCACTGTCAAGATACATAGATCGCCAACCTTTCGGTGTGATATATATTTTGGCGCTAGTCGTTGTTCTGATCAAGATGCAAAGTTTTAATATAATCACTGCCTCCGAACAGAATGCGATCAACAAGAATGCGGTTTTCATCGATTCTGTAGAATGCAATATAAGCCTTGAATACAACAAAATAGAATCCGGTGAAGATCTCTTTGTAGCAGAGCGGAGAACCGGAAGCGGGATAATCAGACATTCTTTCAATGGCATCCATAAGATCTGCGATATAACGGTCTGTGATAACGTAACTACGTGATGCCTTAAATACTTCCTGATAAATACGGTCCAGATCACTGACCGCTTTGGTAGAATAAGCTATTTTATACTTCATTTCTTTTTTTACGGAAATATGAGCGCACCTCGTCTGATGAGATGTAGCCGTCCTCTTCACCGGAACGCTTTCCATCATTTAACTCAGACAAGAGGCGAATCATAGCTTTAGCCTTTTCAAATTCTTCATCATCAGCAATATCACGGATAGTATATTTCCCTCTGCCATTAACAGTAAGGTAAACCGGCGAACCGGCAGAAACTTTTTCTAACACAGTGTTATAATTCCTAAGATCGGAAACGGGACTAATATGTGTCATGGAATCACATCCTTTCAGCATACAATGAAAATGGTAATGTTCGCTGCAATGCTATTGTAACTCCTGACAGAAGGGAAAGCAATATTATTCGTAAAAAATTACTTAAAATATTAATACTGAAATAACGATAAATATGAAACGGGAAACAACTAATTATTTACTATCTTTTATGAGTTCCTCATACTTAAGTTGGTATTCCAGCAATCTGGGGATGTAAGAAGGCGGGGTACGGCGCCCTGACTCCCAATCTTCTAATGTGCGGACCGGAATTCCGGTATGTAATGAAAACTCAGTCCTGTTCTCTCCAACGAGCTCACGCAGCTCAGTAATCTTTTTGGCAATATCCATCCGAACACCTCCACGCATTGCGTTGAATCCAGTATAGCACAGTATATACATAAACGCAATGCGTGGAGTGAAAAAGTGTGCAATAAAGTACAAGTATTGTACTACAGATACAATGACAGGCAGATGGTTAGATTATATAATGGCCTCAGGAGGAGGAAAAATACTTATGGGGTCAGATCGCTCGAGTTGGTACTTAGAATACATTCAATTACAGCAGGCGCGGCTTGAGCAACAAGAAATAGGAGTTATGCTGCTAGTGGAGCAGATGCTAAATAATGGCAAAACACCTGAAGCGATTCATGATTTTTGCGGGATTTCGGCGAAGCTTATACAAGAGGTGGTTAACATACATGCGGATGGACATACAGTTGAACAAACCTGTTGCTAGAAGAATGCAGTGGCAAAAAGAATATACCTGTATTACAAGCGTTTGATATGCAAAAGTGCTTGATTGCGATAATGGTGAAATGTGCCTGAGGCCGTGGAATGCGGCCTTTTTTGTTATTTGTAGTCCTTATATACTACAGATACAATGACAGAATCACTTTCGACAGTTAAGATTGTAGAAGAAGGTGAAAAACATATGGAATCAAGTAATCGTGAAATGGCAAGAGCAGAGGGCAGAGAGGCAGTAAATGAAGCTGTCGAAGAATGCATTCAAGACGGCATATTAGCCGATTTTCTGGCTAAAAACAGGGATGAGGTAGTAGACGCATGTTTGATGGAATTTGAGCAGATGTATTATGCTGAATCTCTGCTTGAAGAAGGAAGAAAAACAGGTATGGAAGAGGGCGTCAAGCAACTGGTGGCGCAGATGCTCAGTGACGGAAAAACTCCGAATGAGATTCATGATTTCTGCCACATATCGCCGGAACTGATCGAATCGGTACAGAAGGAGCAACAGCAAGCATAGAACAGAATATACGGAGCCGTGGGAACACGGCTTTATCTGTTTTTGAAAGGCGGTAAGGGAAGAAAAAGGCGAGAAAGCAGATTTTTGGGGATTGTAATGCTCTCAGAAACGATTTACACTTTAATAGACAGAAGAACTGTACCCCATGTCTGTATAGCAGGAGGTTGAGCTTGATGAATAGAGATTATCCGGTAATCGATGTAGTCAGAACAGGACAGAAGATCAAGCGCATGATGCAGGAAAATGAGCTGACCGTGAAGGATCTGCAGAGGTATCTGCATCTGAGCACCCCGCAGGCGGTATACCATTGGTTTGACGGGATGAGTTTACCTTCATTGGACAATTTTTATGCTTTGAGCAAATTACTGCATGTGTCAGTGGATTCGATGATAGTCGAGACCGGAAAGATCAGGCAGTTACATCCGCACGATGCAATGGCGAAAAGGATATACTTGTACTATAGGGGGCTGATGCGCAGAAGTGCGTGACTGGGATAATGATGAAATATGGCGAGGGCTGCGGGATGCGGCCCTTTTTGATTCTGCGGCTTTTGTTATTATATTGTCTTTGAACCTGCCGGTGAGGGATAATCGAGAAAAGCATGTTGTGAGCCCTGCTTTCAGAGAGAAGACACGGTGAGAACCGTGGCTTTGTTTATTATGCTTAATAATTTTCGATTTTTTCGGTATTATTACCATAGTCTTCCTGCAACGCAGAATGCTATAATATTTCGACAAGCAGTATGGTTTTATCTTATCTATGAATTCTCAAAATTCTTTTCGCTGCTTTCTGATCATTCACCCGTATTCAACGGGAAAATCACATTTCACATTTCACACATTATTACGCAGTTGTGGAAACTGCACTCAGGTGCTATAATTTCACTGTCCGGAAATCTTCTTTGGCACGGTGTTTTTATGCGCCGGAACAAAGGAGGACAGACTATGGAAATTAACAGACAGTACAAGGACAGGCTATTCAGATTACTGTTCGGAAAAGAGGAAAGCAGGGATAATATCTTGTCTCTGTACAACGCCCTGCAGGGAACGGATTATACGAACGCCGGCGACATTGAACTGACGACTATCGAAGACGCAATTTATATCGGGATGAAAAATGATGTGTCATTTATTATTGACGATCGCATGCCTCTGTGGGAGCAGCAGAGCACATATAATCCCAATATGCCTGTACGCGGGTTCATGTACTACGGGAAGCTTTATGATGCGTATCTCGCCAAGGAACACCGACAGGTATACAGCGCGTCGCTTATAAAACTCCCGACGCCACAGTATATAGTCTTTTACAACGGAAATACAAAACGACCGTTATATGAGAAAATGCGCCTTTCAGATGCTTTTTTTGACAACGGCGTAAAGGACATGTATGAGTGGACAGCGGATGTTTATAATCTAAATTGCCGGGAAAACAATGGCCTGCTGGAGGCTTGCAAACCACTGGCAGATTATTCGGAGCTGGTTAGACGGATCAATGAAAGATGGCATCGCGGAATGACAAAGGAAGAAGCGCAGAAAGCAGTTGACGAAGCTGTTGCGTCCTGCATTCGCGATGGTATTTTGGTTGACTTCCTGACAAAGCACAGAGCGGAGGTGGTAGATGTGTGTTTGACGGAATTTGATGAAAAGGCATATGCTGAGACGCTACTCGAAGACGGAAGGAAAATGGGGCTGGAAGAAGGAATAAAAGAAGGTGTCAGAAAGTTAATTGAGCAGATGCTTAGGGACGGAAAGTCTCCGGATGAGATACATGATTTCTGCCACATTTCTATGGAACTGATAGAATCGGTGAGGGAAGAAATGTTGTCTCAAAAATGAGGGGAGGTCGGAGTATATGACACTGGAGATGAAGATGCGCGAAGAGCGGGAAGAAGGCCGCGAAGAAGGCCGTTCGGCTATTATAGAGGCTCTTAAGGCTCTTAGCAGCGGAAAAAGTGAAGAGTATCT
>JAEEXY010000041.1 GCA_016288005.1 Lachnospiraceae bacterium | reverse complement strand
AGAAAGCGTTCGATATTGCTGCAGGCGCAAAGATATACGAAGATGATAAGGCACCCGGATCGTCTGTTTCATCAGTTACGCTCAGAAGCGGGCTGACATTTAATTCAAAAGATTATATCATGATCGTTCTGCCGGATATAAAAGACGAAAGCACAGTAACCGTCGATACTTCGATCAAACCCGGCAAGCCTTCGATCAAGCTCAAACAGGACGCCTCTGCAAAATCCATTACCGTCACGATCTCAAAAACGGAAAATGCATCGGGTTATTACATTTACAGAAAGGGTCCCAACGATACAAAATACAAAAAGGTCAAAACGCTGAAGAAGGACGGTTCCGCTGCACGCAGCTACACCTTCACCGATCTCGAGCCCGGAACATACAGTTTCAAGGTAAAAGCATATCTGAAGATCGGCGGCAAGACCGTTAAGGGGAAATACTGCAAGGCGAAGAAAATAGCACTGGATGAGTACTATACCGAAGTGGGCGGAGTTGATTGCGAATAGATCATTCCTCAATCAGCATTTTCAGTTTGTGCAGGAAATAGGTCCTGCCGAACTTTTCTTTCATCAACAGAGTCAGTTCATTCCTGCATTCTGATAGCATTACGATATTTTCTTCATCAGGTATCCTTCTTCCGTAAATGAAGCCTTCGTGTACGGCGGCGCATTTTTGGAAGAGGGATATTTCGCTTCTTTCTGCAAACTCGGCGTATGTCTCGTCGGGGGATCTCTTTATCCCCAGTTCCGCGAGCATATAGATCACCATATCATATTCATGGAAGTAGCGCTCCTGCACGTTCATTTTCTTCATTTTGCCGTGTCTGAGCAGTATCCTGACGAGCAGAAGCATAAGAATACTGAACAGGATAACGCCGGCTATGGCGAGCATCAGCATCCACGATATGGCTTTTTCACGGTGTTCTTCGGCATATTCGGGGTCCTCTTCGGGAAGCGGCACCTCAGGTCTGGGCCCGGTTTCGATTTCCGGGCGTTCTTCTTTCGTTTTTCCGTTTTTTACGGCCCATCCGTCATATCTTTCGCCGGACATCCCGGGCGTGGGCTCAAATGGGATCCATCCTTTTCCTTCGAAATAGACCTCGGGCCAGCTGTGGCCGCAGTCATCTGTGACAACAGTCGATCCGATCGTATTTAGTTTCGTTTTGTAACCGCGGATTACGCGGGAAGGGTAGCCCATATATCTCGCTATCAGGCAGAATGCAGTAGCATAATGGACGCAGTAGCCCTCACGCTTTTCAAGAATAAAATGATCGATAAAGTCGCCCTCGCTCTTTACATAACCGGGCAGGCTTTCAGTCCTTATATTGTAAGCAAAACCACTAAGAGCGCGCTCAACGGCCAGCAGCTTCTCGTAATCGCTTTCGGCGTCTGCAGTTACAGTATCCAGCCAGTTGCGGACAGAGTCACGTATCTCGGGTGAGGATCTGTAGAATGTATTTATATAATCCCTGTATCCGTCAAGTCCGTCACCGTCATCAACAGCAGACGGCGAGTTCATATAGTCGGTAAATGCAGAATTTCCGATATTCATCTGCAAAAACGATACAATATATTCGGTGCCGGAAGCCGAGTTTTCGGCAAACAGAAGGTGCTCATTGACGGCATTTGTCTTTTTGTGTGTGGAAACATTTGAATATGACAGCGGTTTTGCGGGTGTAAATACGATCGGGGAAACGATGTCAAGGAACTTAACCCTGATTGAAGCTTCTCTCAAAAGCGAACTGCCGGATATTTTGTCATATTTTTGGACGCCCCTGCGGGTGTCGAGAGAGTCGCTCAGGAAATAATCTTCGTCGCTTTGAAGCGTGTTATGCCATTCACCGTTGCTGAATTCGTTGAAGATCTCGCCTTTTAGATACAGACTTCCGACAATGTTGCCGTTCGGGGTTATCTCAAGCAGTTCGATGCCGTCATCATCAGGATTGTCATAGTTCATGCGCTCATCCATGTCGAACGAGAGCTTAAAATGACCGGAATCGATCAAGTCGTAAGAAAATGTGATCCTGTGTATCAGGCGGTTTATTTTTTTGGACGCGCTTTCGTACATTCTCTGAACCCAGTCCCAGCTGACAGGCTCGGCAGGCTTCGGCATGATAGTAAGGAGAAGTAAATGTGTGAGCAGGAACGGGAATAAAAAGGTAATATACTTTCTGGTCCGTTCGGCGTCCTTTGTCTTAAGCCTGTCCCTGAAGAATTTGATCAGGACTGCCAGGGCATAGAAGGCAGCTAGTGCAGGAGAAGCCGGATAAACATCATATCCCATAAAGAGTTCGACGAGCATAAAAACAAATACGCCGCCGGCAGTGATCAGGCCGAGCAAAGGGACTCGGTCGCAGAGTAAAAAGATCACAAAAGCGGCAAGGCCTATGATGAGCAGAGTGAAAGCGGTACCTCCGACAAACTCGTTCAGGTCATTTTTGTCGATTGCCAGCCATATGATCAGTCCGACCGCCAACAGAGCGGGAAAGATATAGAAACGTACTTTGTGATAGAGCAGAAGGAGTGCATTGTAAGCAAAGCATATAAAGATCACGGAGAGAATATTTGCACGCGAAACAGCCTCGGGATCTATATAATTAAAGATCTCGAAGAATATGAAAAGCGCTGTGACCGCAGTAAAGACCGTGCGGTATATGAAATCACGCAGTTCTTCTTTCAAAACTTTTCACACTCCGTTATATAGTGGCTACATTACACGAGTCAGATCGTCTTCGGGATGAACGGGTACGATGATCTGGTTCTGCAGCGAGATGATGCCGCTGACATCGGGTTCATAAGAAACATAATAGATCACGCATGAAGTACCGGACTTTGACAGCTCGTTGAGCGTCTCGTTCAGTTCTTTTCCGGTTCCGGTGATCACAAGGAATGCAACCAGGCAGGTTCCGAAATCGCGGTCGGTAGCAATAAGACTGATCGCATTTTGACCGTCGGTATCGGATCTGAACGGGACTTCCGATACCTGTGCATGAAAGCCTTCCATGTCATGCCTCGAAGAGCATTTAACCTGAAACAGGCCGTCGGGCCTGTGATTCGGTTTTCTTACGGACAAATCGCCGCCCGACCTGTAATACTTCAGCGTGCTTGCTGTGGACTGCATCGAGTAATAATTCGCGATCGCCAGCACGATCTCAAGACATTTATTCTCGACAGGGATGTAAATATATTCATCGTCCGATATTCTGTGAGTATCCAGATAGATCGCTATTCCCTGACGTTCCTCGCCGTAATACAGCCTGCTTTTGAGTTCACCTGTTTTTGCGCTTAGCTTGTGATGAATGCTCTTTATGGGATCGCCGGGAATATAGTCCCTTACGATCGCATCGGGAAACTGCCTGATCTTCGTATTTTCTTTATAGGAATTGCGGGTGGGATCGTTATCAGTGCGAAGGGACTTGAGAGCAATTATTCTCGGAGCAACCACCACGCTGATCGGTTCGGGCACATGATAGGTAAGGCTGAAAAGCTTTAAGAAATCGGTAATAGTGATGCTTTTTATGCCGACTTTGTATTCTCCGCGATACCTGCATATGAGCTTCGTGTCGTATCGGGCGTTCTCATGAGGCAGAAGCTCGTAATCGCGCCCCTCGTACATGTTCTCGATGTATGAAAAAGTAGAGTACATATTGGGCCTGATATGGCAGAAATTCAGCAGATATTCATTTTGCAGAATGAAATAATAGGGAACCGGGTCGTACGCGGTAATGTGCTTACCTGACGCGGACTGATAGATCTTGAAAAAAGAGTAAACGGTTAATAGATATGCGAAAGAAACGGGCATGACAAGTACAAGCCCGAAAAGTATCGTATAACTGACCGGACCGCCGTAAAAGCTCGCAAATGCAAGCGCTGCAGCGCAAAGCAGATAATAGATTATCCGATTTTTCCTCATTTGACGGGGACCTCAACCTTGGAGACTGAACCGCGGAGAACGGATTCCGGATCTTCCTGCGACATTTTAGCCTCAACGGACAGAATGAGCCTGTGCAGGAGCACCGGTACGTACATTTGCTTCACATCGTCGGGCCTTACGAAATCGCGGCCGGACATGAACGCATGGGCCTGCGACGCACGTACGAGAGCCAGCATGGCGCGCGGACTCGCTCCGATCACAAACTTCTTTTCATTCCTCGTTGCATCGACAATGTTATGTATATAGCCCAGAACATTCTCGGCTACCATGACCTTTTTGACCATGGCCTGAAGCTCTATGATATCGTCGGAAGAGCAGACGCTGCCTACGTGTTCGGCTTTGCGGCCTTCAAGAAATACGTTCGCGAGTTTCAGTTCGTCCTCTTTGGAAGGATAGCCGAGTGATATCTTCATCATAAAGCGGTCGAGCTGCGCCTCGGGAAGAGGATATGTGCCGGCAAACTCGACGGGATTCTGTGTCGCGATGACCATGAAGATGCCGTCGATAGGATATGAGGCGCCGTCCGCAGTGACTTTTTTCTCCTGCATGACCTCGAGAAGCGCGGACTGCGTCTTGGGAGGCGTTCTGTTTATCTCGTCAGCCAGGAAAATGTTGTTTAATATGGGGCCGGGCTTAAATTCAAAGGACTTTGAACCGGCATTGTATACGGAAATACCGGTAATATCTGACGGCAGTGTATCGGGTGAGAATGAAACGCGCCCGAACGAGCAGTTTATGGAATTCGCCAGTGAGAGCGCGAGAGTGGTCTTCCCGACGCCCGGAACATCTTCAAGCAGGACATGGCCTTCAGCCAGAAGGCAGCAAATAAGCCTGTCGACGATCGCATCACTGCCGACAAACGCGGTATGGATATTTTCCCTTATCTTTCCGATCAGTTCAAAAGGTTCAGCGCCCATAAAAATTCTCCTGATTATGATTTTATGTTTAATATTATACACTAAAAGTGATATTATAGTATAGGAGCTTTTTGTTTGGGTATGAGGGATTTGCTTATGATCTTTATTGTTTTGGGAATTATAGCTCTGTTTGTAGTGCTTCTGATCCTGCTTTCCGTGTTTTTCTTCAAGCCCTTCAAGTACACAGACAGGTGGAACAGGCCGGTTCACGAGGATTATGCGGATGAGAATGAATCGACTTTCTTCATGAGCGGAAGAAGCAGGCTTGCGGCGCATATTTACGGCGCGGAGAACAAAAAAGGCACCTTGATATTTTCGCACGGAATGGGCGTGCCTTCGGATTACTATATTCCCGAGGCCCGATATTTTGCGAAAGCCGGATACAGATCGGTCCTGTTTGACGATACAGGATACTGGAAGAATAAGGGTATATATTTTGGATTTCCCCGTGCTGCGAAGGATCTCGCCGCAGCGATCAGGCATTTTGACAACGGGACGCCTATGATACTGCTCGGACACAGCATGGGCGCTTACGCGGTCTGCACGGCGCTTCCTGAGGCAGGAGAGAAGGTTAAAGCTGTTGTCGCTTATTCCGGCTTTGACAATGAGCCTGAGATCATCAGGGAATTTGCTGACACGAATCTCAAGAAATGCAAGGGACTTGTAGCTTTTCTGCTCAGCGCGTCGCAGTTCATCCTTTTCCCGCGCAGATTTTTCCGCTCATCTTTGAAATGTCTCAAAGAATGCGGATGCAGGGCAATGATCATTCATGGTAGTGCAGATGAGGAGATATCGATAAACGGCGCGTCTTTATATGCTCATACGATTAATGAAAAATCTGATCTGATCACTGTATTTTCACCTGACAAAGAAGGCTATAATACTCATATGGGCGTTGTTCGTCCCACTAAGGAGCCCGGTGAGATCAATAAAGAGGTGCTGCCGAAGGTGCTTGAGTTTATAGACAGGCTTACAGAAAACTGATAAAAGGAAATCTATGACAAAGAAAAGATTTGGATTGATAATTGATATTTTGATGTACGCATTATTGCTCGCTCAGATGCTATACATTTTCATCGGCAATAATGTCCACGAAATACTGGGTATTGCTTTCTTCGTATGCCTTGTGATCCACCTGATCATAAAGGGATGGTGGTTCAAGTCGTTGTTTAAAAAGAATAAGACGGCGTCTTTCAGATTTTTCGATATACTGACCTGTCTGCTGATCCTGACCGTTTTTGTGCTGATGTTCAGCAGCATGGGCGTGTCGCGTCTGATATTTCCGTGGTTTAAGGTTCTCGGAAGTGCTGATCTTCACAGATATCTGGCCACAGCTGTGCTCACATTAAGCGCAGTCCATGGCGGAATGCATATGATCCGCAGGGCAGAGAAAAAGCGCCGTGCCGTGACTATTGTAGTTCTGGCTGCCATAGCCGCCTTCTCGATCGGAATGTTTGCGATACCTTATTTAAATCGCCATTTCAGATCTGTGGATATCGCTTTCTCAGATAAGATAAAGGGCGAGCAGGTGGAATGGAAGGGCAGCAAACCTCTGATCGTGTATTTTACCAGACTTGGCAATACCGATTTCGAACCAGATGTAGACGCTGTCTCAGGAGCGTCCCTGTTAAGGTCTGATGGCGAGCTCTTTGGCAGCAACCAGCTGCTGTCCTATATGATCGGTGATATAATTTCCTGCAATCCTGTGGCCATAACGCTTACGGGTAAACTGTATCCCTCGTCCTATAATTCAACGATAGCGGTGGCGGGAGATGAGCTGCGTGCGAAGGCACGGCCTGATATCGAGCCGATAGATGTATCCGGTTATGATTCCATTATCCTGATCTACCCGCTGTGGTGGGGTTCGATACCCATGCCGGTAGCCACTTTCCTTGAACAGAACGACTTTACAGGAAAAACTATATATCTCATAGCTTCACAGGGAAGCAGCGGATACGGAAAGACTGTTTCTGAGATAGAAGAGCTCTGTCCGGGAGCTACAGTAGTGCCCGGAACAAGTATTTACTGTGAGGATATTACCGATTCCAGAGAAAAGCTGCTTGAACTGATAAAGGAGTGGAATAAATAATTATGAATAAAAAGAAGATTGCGATTATTTTACCCGGAATGGGGTATAAAATGGACAAACCGCTTCTGTACTACTCTTCGAAGATAGTTCAGGGCATGGGGTATGAGCTTATATTTGTCGAGTACCATGACCTCCCGGAGAAGACCAGAGGAGATGTGAGTAAAGCGAAAAGTGCTGCCGATATCGCGTACGAGCAGACAGAAGAACAGTTAGCAGGTGTTGAGTTTTCTGAGTATGAGGATGTTCTGTTTATCGGGAAAAGCATAGGAACTATAATTGCTGCGAAGTATGTTCACGAGCATGATACAGATGCGAGACAGATATGGTATACGCCACTTGAGGCGACCTTTAAATTTGACTCAAAGAACACCATTGCCTTTTTCGGTGAAGCGGACCAATGGTCTGATCTGGACAATGTGAAGAAAATAGCCGAAGAACAAGGCGTTAAGCTTTGGACTTATCCGGAATGCAATCATTCGCTCGAAAGCCCCGATATAATTAAAAATATTGAGTACATGAAGGATGTAATGTGCTTAACAAAGGAATATATCGAACGGAGATAACATGATTAGATATTTGATCGTAGGCTCGGGTTACAGGTCGGAATACTTTGGCCGTATAGCAAGGAATTATCCCGGATTATTCAATGCGATGTTTCTATGCCGCTCTGAAGAAAAGGCAAGGCTGGTTACAGAACATACAGGTATTGATGCAACTGTTGAATTACAAGAAGCCCTTGTATTTAAACCCGACTTTGTCGTTGTTGCGGTAGACCGTGAACATGTAGCTGATGTAACGGAAGAATGGGTCCTTCGCGGATTCCCGGTTGTGGCTGAGACTGCTGTCGGGTCATCCATGGAAAAACTGCACCGTCTTTGGGAACTTCAAAAGACCCGTGACGCCAAAATAGTATGCTGCGAGCAGTATTTCAGACATCCTATGATGAATGAAGGAATTTCTGCTGTATCGGGCGGGTTGCTTGGCACACCGTCATACTGTTATCTGTCTCTGGTGCATGATTATCATGCCGCAAGCATATTGCGAAAGGTCCTCGGGACATACGGCGAGGCCTATGTTATTCATGGGGAACGCAAGCAAAGTCCTATAGTTGAAACGGATTCCAGATACGAAGCGTTTTATGACGGTCACATTGGACAGGAGACCCGCGATATCGTTCACATTACTTACGAATCCGGCAAAACTGCTGTATACGATTTTGCTTCGACGGAATATCGGTCGTATATTCGGTCACGCCATATAACTGTACGCTGCGAGCGCGGAGAATGGAACGACAGGGTGCTTTATTACCTGAATGAACGGAACGAGCCGCAGAAGAAGCTTATTTCGGACGGAATTCCTGAGAAATACCGCATTCTTGATTCACAGGCACTTAAGGACGCCAGAAGGATCTGGCAGCCGGAACTGCAGCTTGATACCCTGCATGACGAGTATGCCATAGCGACCATTCTGTTGGATATGAAGGAGTATATTGCAGGAGGCGCATCGCCTTATCCTTTGGAAGAGGCGCTGGATGATGCCGTGTTCTGGCTTTCGGTGCAGGAAGCGGTAAAAGATCCCTGGAAAGAGATCAAAGTCCCGGGAATGCCATGGAATAAGAAATAATAATATTTTAAAATATATCTAGGAGGTTGAAAAATGGGAGAGAAACAGATTATTGATCAGACAGTTGTTGAGGAAGCGAAGAAGAGTAATGCCAGGGGATATGATGCGGTGCTCTTCCTACTCTTGATCACAGCTGTATTGGTACTCGTTTTTGCGCCGATTCCGGCGAACTTCATTGCAACAGTACTTCTTATCGCAGGCATGTATTTTTTGATCAGGATCAGAAAGAAGTACGGCGAGCTTCAGGTGTATTTCATGCAAAAACCTTTAGTACGCAAACTTTATAAAAGACCTACCGGTTCTGACATGGATACCCCCGATGCGCCGTATTTTGATTTCGGAGACTGGGAGATCCACGTGAGTGAAGCAAAATACAATAAGGCAAACGAAGGCGACCTGTTTTACGTAATGTATGACGCACGCACCAATCTGATCGTCGATTGTTTTCCGGCTAATGAGTATGAGCTGGATCCGTCGCTGGATATCAGATAATATAACGGCAAAAGAAAGGCCCGGCATACGCCGAGCCTTATTTTTGTGTTTATTTGTAATACACATTGCAGCTCTTCAGGTCAACCTTAATAACATTGACCACGCCGAGCTCATAAACATTGCAATCGAATTCTCCTACGAGAATCTTGCCGTTCTGGTCGACGCAGACAGTCTGGCCGGCCTTTTCGTTGGCGGCCCAGTAGCAGCCGTATAATTTCAGGCCATGGCGCGTCGCGTTGTGATTGGTGACGATATCGTAGTTCTTCGACGGAGCGACGATCCTGTTCTTGTCGGCAGCCGTTGAGGTGCTGAAACCGTATGCTGCGTTGGTCAGCATTTCTAAAGTGGGTATGCCGATCCTGGTCTTAACTCCGCAGATATCCATATCGAGCAGGACGCGCTCACTGGGGATATCCAATTGAGGCCAGAAGGTCCTTTCTTCTTTGGTGTAATCATTGGAACGGTTGAGCATGTAATAGAGGCAGCTTGTCGCCCATGTGGTGGTCTTAGCCTCACGCCAGCCGTCGTATCCGCCGCCGCAGATGATGCAATTATTCATCAGGAGTACGTAATCCTCGGTCTGCTCAAGAATTCTCCATTCAGCGGGAACGCATTTGAAAGGTCCGATGTCATTCTGGCTGTCGTATGTATAGTCGTCTCCATTATACAGATAATGCCCCTGATCGGGAGTCACTGCGAGAATTTTGGATTTAAGCGCTTTGTCGGTGACCAGTTCTGTAGGAGCGGTTCCGAAATACGCATAGCCGTTTTTGAAAGTGATATCGGCATATTTAACTGACGTATTGCCGTTCTCGTCCATGACGCGCAGCTTTATCTTTTCGGAACGTGCAATAGGATTTCTTATATCGATATCCGCTTCCTTGGCGAAAGCATAAAGAACAGCATAGCACTCGCCCATATTGAAGGCGCCTACCGACGCTTCGCGGTCGTTATAGGTAAAGGGCGGATCAACGGCACGTGTTCCGTCTGAGTTAATGATAAACAGGCGGACTTCAGCATTTTCGAGTCCTTCGTCACATACATATTCAAGCGTATATTTATTCTTGTCGCTTCCTCCGGGCTCCTCGGGATCGAGCTTAAAGTCGGTACGAATGTCGTCAGCAAACCGGATGCCTACGGGAACGCGGGAGAGTATATCGGACTTTACGGTGACGGTCTTTGTGGCCGATACCTTCGACCAGGCCTTCTTTTTCCCGTTCTTGTGATAGGCCTTGATACGGAATGTATATTTGCCTGGATTAAACGGTGAATATGTGTAAGTTCTCGCCTTTTTGCCGTTCTTTTTAATCGTCGCAACGGTACGGTATTTGGTGCTGCCGGGTTCCTTTGCGTAAATGCGGTATCCGTCAGCGTCCTGAGTTTTGGATATCGTAAATGTAAAGACGCTTTCGTCGTCGGAAACCGTGAGCTTGAACTCGGGAGCAGCGGGAGTGACCTTTGCGGCGGCCTGTGCGGGATCTACGTTAAAGGACAGGACAGCGATGATGAATGTTACAAGTAAAGACATGATCCTGCGTATCGGTGAATAAGAATTCTTTGCCATCTGAAATCCCTCCGGTCATGAAAAGTAGATATGTTGCTTATTACAATTATAACACGATTTACACTTTTGGGTGATTTTTTTCAGGCGGGTAAAACCTATTATAAGAATATCTTATGTGTAAGGGAGAAGCGGTAAAGTCAGACGGAAAATATTACTACGGACCCTGGAGCAGCGCCAGAACTATAAAGTTGAAAAAGACTCTGAATTAAACCCGAAAGGGGCTGCTATTGCAGCCCCTTTTTCCCGGTCAATCCTTCGTTTCCGCCATATGTCCTACTTCATAAAATTCTTTTTCACCGAGGAAATTGCCCGATTTGTCGGTGATATACTTTCTCGACAGCTTGCCGTCATGGACTGTATACGTTTCATCATACGTCACATCCGCATATTTCCATTCACCGTCATACAGGAACCTGAGCCACATATGTCCCGGGCCGGTAACGGGCTCGGCATCAACGCCGATGTACTCCAGCATCATCTTCAATGTCAGCGCATAACCGTCGCAAACGGCTTTGCCCGACTCGATAAATCCCACGATGGAGTGTGAGTTCGGCCCTTCGGAAGTATCATAGCTGAAATGATCGATAAGATAATCATGGCATGCGAGGATCTTCTCTTTGAGGTTTTTCTTGCCTTTGACCGCTTCTTCCGTCATCCTCTTGGCTTCTTTTACGTACTTTAGCGTGTCTTCGCCGGCATTGTTCGCGACTTCGGGATCGACCAGCGCTCTCTCCACCATGAATGAGATATTGTAAACCGGTGAAATGCTTACCTCCCATGTGCCGGCTTCGCTGCCGCTCGAAAAGCTGCTGATCACCTGTGTACTCATCTTTCGGAACAATCCTCTGAGGTTACCGTGAAACTCATCTGAGAAATCCTCGGGTATAACGCATTCCAGATCGAGCAGATGCTCGGCGCAGTACTTCTCCGCCGCATGTATGTCGTCCATATTGTCGATATACATGCCCGGCGTGTAAACGAATTCTTTTTCGGCAGTTCCCGGTTGCTCACCGGTCGAAGGATCATCGGTCTTCCCGCCTCCGGCAGGCGAACCGGTATCATTGCCGGCAGGTGACGAGCCTGTATTCCCTGTATTCGGAGCTTTTACCGTCACTTTGCATTTAAGGGTCTTCTTTGTTCCGTCAGCCAGTCTGATCGAAGCCGAGATCGTCGCCTTACCTGCTGAAACCGCGGTTATGGTGCCGGTCTTTTTTCCGACCTTGGCGACAGACTTTTTGCCCGATTTAAATTTGACAAGCTTGGCGCCTTCGGGCATACCCTTGATCTTAAGCTTGTATGTGCCGCCCTTTTCAAGCGTTAACTTCTTTTTGTTCAGCTTGAGAGTCGCCGCCTCAGCAGCCACGGTGCCCGGCATCGGTCCGTGCAGTCCCCCTGCATTGCCGAATACCAGCGCTCCTGCGACCAGAAGCGTCGCTAATATATACCTGATCAGTCTTTTCAAGATACTTTCCTCCCGTAAAAAGCTTGTATTTATTGAATCCTCTCGAGCAGCACGTTCCCCAGGCGCCTCAGCTCGGCCCTGTCAGCCTTATACCCCGGCTGATACCGCTCCACCTCTCTCCAGAATTTCTGAGAATGGTTCATTTCCTTGCGGTGGCACAGCTCATGCACCACGACGTACCTCCGGACATTTTCGGGGAGCAGCATCAGCAGACAGTTGAAATTAAGGTTCCCCTTCGATGAGCAGCTGCCCCAGCGGGTCTTCTGCGCCCTGATCGATATCGTTCCGTACGATACTCCTATCTCTGCCGCTATCCGGGCCGTCATGGGCGGAATCGCCTTTTTGGCCTGCTTTTTCAGGGCCGCAAGCTCCGCCCCGGTGAATGCGGGCGCTGCCGGTTCGGCTCCGGCCATGGCGCGTCTGGCTGCCATTCTTTCCTGTGCTCTCTCGATCCAGGCCATTTTCTCCAGCACGAAGGCCTCAACGCGTTTCTTTGAGCAGCTGAGCGGAGCCCGCACGATCACGCTGCCGTCGGGCTTTACCGTGATGCCGATGGTCCTGCGCCGCGATCTGATAAATGTGTATTCTAACATGTTCCCTTCCATAGTATGCGGTCCCCGAACGGCATTTATCGCAGTTTCCCGGCGATCGCAGCCATATCGTCCGATATGAGAACATCCGCGAAATACTCACGCCGCCCGAATTCTTTATTAACGATATTGTCCAATACGCTCCTGAATGGCTGAAAGTATCCGTCCGCGTCAAACAGGACGATCGGATTCTTCGTGATCCCAAGGCTCGCCAGGGACATCACTTCCGTTATCTCATCCAGCGTTCCGATGCCGCCGGGCAGCGCGATAAATGCATCGGCGAGCTCGATCATCTTCATTTTCCGCTCAGCCATGGTCTCCGTTTCTATGCACTCGGTCAGCCACGGATGTTTTCTTTCCTGTATGAGGATCACCCTCGGCAAAACTCCGATGACCCTGCCGCCGGCCTTAAGCACCGCATCGGCGACAGCGCCCATCAGTCCCTTGCTCGCACCGCCATACACGAGGGTGTGGCCGTTTTTCCCGATCCATTCCCCCAGAGTCTGCGCCGCCTCGAGGAACTTAGGGTCGTTTCCCGTGCTCGATCCGCAATAAACTGCTATATTCATTCGACACTTCTCCGTTATTTCATGTATTTTGCTGCGTTTTTTCGATCTCTTCCAGCCATTTTGCCGCCTGTTTATTCTCCAGCGTAAGTAATATGCATATCAGGACATCAAACGCCACAAAGGCGAGGCAGACGATCACCTGACCGAAATATATCCCGAAGATCAAAGACGCGATCGGAATAACTATAGCCGCGTAAAAATATGTAGGCGAAAAATAGATCCAGTAGTAGGGCAGAAAATGCGCGCCGACGGCGATCGCGTACACCATGATCATCTTTTCCGGAGCCGCGTACATTACCCATAAAACTATAGGAAGATACAGCAGCTGGTTAAGGGCCGCAACTATCGAAAGCCCGCTGAGCGGATTTTCCTTGCTGAAAATATTCACTTTGATGATCTTGCCGCAAAGCATCCCGACCGGCATGAGCAAGGCGGAGCAGCACATCGCGATGATGTTTTTATAATACAGATTCAGCCCCGTCAAAAAAGCTATGAGCATTATAGTCCATAAAACCGCCGACGCCATGATGAACGGCAGTCCTTTTTTCTGCTTGACCGCAAATTCGATCTTTAACTCTCTCAATACCTGTCCCTTAGATATGTTTCCTGCCATGTGAATCACCTCCCGCGTATAATTGTATTTGATTTCTGCGGATTCCTCAATGTTTTTCCAAAAAAGGTGTATAATGCTTTCAGGAATAGAAGGGAGGTCAAAACTATGATCACACATAAGAGATTATCGATCGCACTGATACTGTCCCTGATGCTTTCGGGAGCCATCACTTTGCTGTTCGCTAAGCCCGAGCGCATGCGCGCCGCCGAAAGCGCGGAATTCAATTTTATCATCGATACTTGTGAATTTGAGGAGCTCGGCGACGGTGAATACCGCATTTTCCCGGGATATGATGATAATTCGGTCATGTACAGGATCGGCTCCGGCAAATGGCAGGAAGTCAGTAAAAACCTCAAAGAAACGGCTGCGGGGTGCTATGGTCTGACCCTCGCGGAAGGCGAGACTGTCAGCATAAAGGCAAAACAGTCCCCGGATACGCTCTTTATAAATGCGTCCTTTGGCATGGAAAACTCAGGCTCTCAGGGCTTTGGTCCGGTATCCGCCCCTAAGGACTTTGACCAGAGCGGCTTTTTTGCCGCGCTCACTTCCGAAGGTGGGTATTCTTTTACTTATGAAGGCACTGGCACCTACAGGCTGGCGGTCAATTTCGGTATCTCCGGTTCCGCGCCCGGCGGTGCCGAGCCGCAGTACAAGTATTTCCTTGATTTTTCGAAGTTCGCTGCCGTAGCTTCGGATGGCAGCCATGCCGTATTCGATGTCGGCGGGACCAAGGTCAAGGTTACGATCAAAAACGGTAAATTTTCGGACGGCGGCGCTTATATCCCCGAGGATCTCTCCAAGGTCGTTTTCGTGCTGGACAGCGCATTTGACGCCAACAGCATGTCAGTGTATATCCGTGAGACTGCCAGAGAATCCAATCCTTTTGTCGTAGATCTCTGGGCGACAAACGGCACCAACGAAGTGAGTCTCGACAAAAGCGATATAGGCAGCGGACACTGGCCCGATAAAATGTCGTTTGTGATCGCGAAGGGAAAGACAAAGACCTATACTCCCGATCCCGATGCCAAAAAAGACGCCGACAGCCCCTCCTCCGGCACTAAGGCCGGTGACGACAGGCTGTCATTCATGATCAGGACTGCTGCGGACGGCAGCGCAGCGCTCGCCGAATGCAAAAATATCGGCAAATCCCTGATCATCCCGAATATCGTGAGTGCAGGCGGGCGCTGTTATCTGCTGACGTCTGTCTCAAAAAATGCCCTCTCCGGGGAGAAGGCATTAAAAAAGCTCACCATTCCGTCTTCAATAAAAAAGGTCGGCAAAAACGCGTTTAAGGGCTGCAGCTCGCTGAAGACCATACAGATCAAAGCCACGAAAAAGACCTTCAAGAAGATCACCGCCAAAATAAAGGCTTCCGGCATCTCCGAGGATGTAACCTTAAAAAGGATCAAGAATTAAAAATCAGAAGGAAAAAGGTGCCTGTCACCCAGAGACATGGGGACAGGCACCTTTCATTCGTTCATTCGTTCAGATCAATCTTCGCTCTGAACAAAGGTCAGTTCAGGATAGTTCTTGGATTTCTTGAAAAGCTTCTTGAGACGCTTAACTTCTTTCTCAAACGCTTTCTTGTCGGTGATGTTCAGCTTTACGGTCAGCTTCTCGATGCCGGCAAATGCGTTCTTGCCGATCTTGGTAATCTTGGTATTAAGCGTGATCTCACTAAGGTTATCCGCTCCCTTAAACGCATTCTTTGCGATCTTGGTAACGGGGTGCTTTACGCCGTTAACCTTGACGGTCGCAGGGATGGTTACTGCGCCGCCCACGGTCTCGAACTTGTCTATTACCGCACTGCCGTCCTTGTTGAACTTGAATTCCTTAACGGTGGTGTTGCCTTCAGCGTCGGTAGATGCTACCGCGAAGCTTCCGGTTCCGTCGGCATTATCGGTGATCGTCTTGGTCGTCTTTACGCCTTCGCTTACCGTTGTTTTTTCGGTGGTCTTTGACAATACATTACCGTTTTCATCGGCAACAGTGCTCTTGGTCGTTGTCTTTACGGTTCCGTCCTTTAACTCTTTTACGGTCTCGGTGATCTCGGTAACGGATCCGTCCGCAGCGGTTATAGTCTCGGTAGTGGTCGTGCTTCCGTCTTTGTTCTCGGTTACGGTCTTTACTACTTCCGAACCGTCTTCGTTCTTGATGACCTCTTGGGCGGGCTCATCCTCTTCCGCAGGAGCGCCTGCAGGAACATCCACGGGATCAGCCACAGGTACGGGATCGATCACAGGTGTAGGATCGATGAAGATCGGTACAGGTGTATATGCGCGTGCGATCTCGAAATCGCAGGTTGCCTCTCCTGCCTTGTAATCAGCTGTTTCATCATATACCAGACGTAATCTGTATCTGCCTGCCTGTGTGGGTACCGCAGCTGTATAGGCAGTTCCTGCAGCAGAAAGATCGAGATATTCGAATCTGTACTGAGGAGTCTGTGTTTCCAGTCCGGCAACCACGGGTGCCGCAGGTGCAGAGCCTGCCGTCCATCCGCTGATGCTTACTGTTACGCCGGTACGCTCAGCCTTGGCTTCGGTCTTTTTGCCGACCTGGAGATATAGGGTCACATCGTCCGTAAACTCTGTCATTGCTCCGAGGGCATATGAATCACCGCTTCCGTCTGCCGCAGTGTTCCATCCGGTAGCACAGTAAGTGTCGGGATCGCTGCAGGCGATATCATTTGCGTCGAGCAGCCTAACCTCAAATCCTTCGATGCTGTGAGCCGCTATTATCGAATTCCGGTCCGCTATTGACGATGCCATGCTTCCGAATTCGTAGTTAATGCTGTGGGTAACAGCCGGCTGTACGTTAAAGCTTCTCTTGCTCAGATCGGAAATGTCCGCATAGTACAGGTTATTGTTCTCGTCATTGAGCAGAACATACTGCTGACGGAAAGGCTGGATATAACTGAAGTACGAAGATCCGGTACCTGTCGCTCCGCCTGCCGCAAAAGGCGCTACTGTGGAGAGCGGTTTGTAGGTCTTATAGCCATACTCATCCTCGCCGTCCTCGTCAAGGCTGATATCCGATACACGATATGCATTGATATTGCCCTTTATGTCAAACAGGCTTCTGTCGCCCTGAAGGTCCAGCATGATATCGCCGAACTCAACATTGCCGCCTACGGTCAGCGCCATATTCGATGTGAATGTGATCCCTGCTGTCCAACTGTGGGCAGACTCATTTACAAAATCACCGCCGATGGTAAGGAAGCCGTTGTTGTATCCGTCAGTCGGATCATTATGTAATACGACGTCCTTGCCGACAGTCAGATTACCTGTCTGGATGCTCAGTCTGTTCGCGTCGATCCCGCCGCCTACAGCCATATGTGCGGGTGCTTCATTATAACCGTCTTTACCTCCGATATGGATGCTGCTGGCTTTAACGTCGCCGCCGGCTTCGATGCTGCCGGTATAGCCGCACTCAATATAGCTTGAACCGTTCAGCGGATCCGAACCTGACTTCAGATCGCCTCCGGCCGTCATCGTCGACTTTCCGAGCGCGTAGATATTACCGTATTCCGTCGTGATACTGCCCTTGGCTGAAAGAGTACTGCCGTATACCAGGCAAACATTGCTCTGTGAAGCAACCGCTCCGTTCGTTGATTTGAGCGAACTGTATGCGACCAGAAGGTTTCGGGTATTAATATCACCTCCGACCGTAACATCCGCCTCATTCAATACATCCACGAAGTCGGTAGTGGTCAGTTTTCCGCCTATCGCTGCGATTCCCTTAAAACGGACGTTACCAGCCTCCATATCTCCTGCGATCGCGACACTGCTGCCGTCAAGAAAATCTACAGACCCGGTTGACTTAAGAGATGCAAAATCTACTGCAGGCGTGCATGTACCGGCATAATTCCTGCAAACGAGCAGAGAGCCTGAAAGATTGACATCTCCCGCTGTCAGAGAGGACTCGCCCAGAATGTTGATGCCGCCTATATTCATGTCACCGGTGACAACAGCATCGGTCCCACGCAGCACAAAAGGAGCATAACTTTGTTCAGTACTTGCGGCTACCGCATCCTCTGTCAGGGCGGTTCCGATATTGACAGGTGCCTTCATGTCATACAGGTAGAATCCGCTTCCCGCATAGGATACGCTGCCGGCAACGCTTAACGTACTGCGGTCAAAGAATACGCTGCTGGAGGATATAAGGTTTCCTCCTACCGTGACCTTGTTTCCGTTCTCATTGGAATCTGTTACAGCCAGATAGCCGCACTTCAGATCTTGGCCTACGGCAAGAACGGCATCGCGGTTGATACCGAAGGTCCCGCATTCAAAGGATCCGCCGACCTCGATCTCACCTGTGGAGCCGAGATTTACGCATGATGAGCCGGCCTTAATGTCGCCCGTAACGGTCAGTTTGGCATTTTTATTCTCTACAGCGATGACTCCCGAACCGGTGCAGATAAGATCCCCGTTGACTGTAAGTCTGCCCGAGAGAGCCTCAGGATTATGAGGCATCGCGCCAAAAAACGGAGACGTGGGATCACCGGGTCTGAAAAGAATGACAGAACTGCAGTAAACATCACCATTGATCGTGACGTCCGCAATATCACCCACATTGAACGGACGGTTTCCCGTAACGCCGCTCGCTGTAAGCCTTCCTCCCTTGACATCCAGGCCGTCGCCCGAATGGATCTTGATCGTATGTCCCTCTGTCAGCACGAGGTCTGTCACATAGATCTCTGCCTTACCTCTGCCGCAGACATAGATATCCTTGTCCACAGTACCGGTCATCGGCTCCCAAGGGCTGACGGGTGTGAGGCTGTTGATATCGACATTCTGAAAAGGATCCTCTTTAGGGCCGATATTTCCTACTGTATAGCCTACCCACAGATCATCATCGGCATTCTTCGCCAGACGGACAAATATCGTATCTCCGTCATCCTGAAGAGTAGCCGTTCCAACAGTCGCCTCATCAGGCGAGTCTGCCGCAAATGATAATTTTGACATTACATGCGGTGCACATGCGATCGCAAATGCCAGCACCATAGTCAAAATGATCATAATGCGCTTGTTACTTAAAACTTTCATTTTCCCCTCCTACAAGATATTTATGCATTATCAACATTTCCCGTACGGTCAAGCTTGTTCCATCCGACCCGGCCCCCAAGAAATGCAATAACCAGAGCTTTTATCATGACATAAGTACACAAAAAACCATAGATCACACGCTGCAGCGGAACTATCAGCACGTCGTATATTTTCGGCCGCTCACGCGTATAGATCAGGGAAATGTAATAGAACAGCATTTCCATAATGAATGAAAAAATGACCGATGTGGCCAACAGCATCAGCTCATACCTGTCCGGCAATCCGAGATTGGCGAGCAGTACAAGGATCGAGATGACCGGTATGACCGTCTGAAACAGCAGCAGATCGGGGATCAGCAGGAATCCCAGTCCCGGAGACTTCAGACTGAAGATGCATTTCAGATGCTTTGCCATGCACTGCAGGGTCCCGTATGTCCATCGGAAACGCTGTTTAAGGAATGCCCGCAGGGTTGACGGAGCCTCTGTACGTGAATACGCGAGCGGCTCAAATACGGTCTTTTTGCCGTTGCTCATCAGTTTCATGGTAAGATCCCTGTCCTCGCCGAGCGTCTGCGTTGAAAAACCGCCCGCTTCGAGGACCGCCGATCTCCTCCACATACCGAGAGCGCCCGGGACTACCGCCATGCTCTGCAGCCGGCTCATTCCGTTTTTGATGAGATTGAAATCCCTGATATATTCCACTCTCTGACAGCCCGTGATCAGATTCATGACATTGCCTACCCGCGTATTCCCCGCCACGGCGGCAACCCGCGCATCCTCGAAATGTCTGACCATCAGGCGCACCGCATCGGGCGCGATCACCGTATCGGCATCGAGGAGCAGCAGCATATCCCCGTCCGCCGCAGCTATGCCCGTATTGAGCGCCACGGCCTTACCGCTGTTTTCCTGACTGATCAGATGAACTCTTGCATTATCCCGGAACGCTTCCTCCACTGCCTCACGTGTCCGGTCGGATGAGCCGTCATCGACCACCCATATCTCCAGACGTTTATAATCCGAAGCCAATACGCTCCGAATCGTTTTTTCTATAACCTTTTCCTCGTTGTATGCGGGTATGATCGCACAAACCTTGGGATTAAAACCGGTTTTGCTATACTGCTTTGACCGTCTTGCGAGCACCAGATATGCCAGCAGCTTTAAGTAATGCAGAAGCAGAAAAGCAACCATAACACGGTTAAGTACCTTTAGCAGCTGTATCCTGAACGGCAGCATCCGCCCATAATAAAACATCTCAAGCTGCAGCGGGTAAAAGATGTGAAAATATAACCATATCAGAAATCCGCCGAACAGTACGCACAGCAGAATAAATACCCGTTTATGTGTCGGATCCGAGAATATCATTGAATCCACTCCCTATCTAAAATATTAACTGACTCACCGAGAAGGAAGTATAACACTTCTCTTTTTGAAAAAAAAGTAACTTTTGGTTACTTCTTTTTTCATGATTTTACGTTAAACCATATATGTCTTACTTTTTTATTTGACCCAATCACGCATGGTAAACCGTCCCCGTGTCTCTGCAAAAAGGGAGCCTGTCACCACCCCTGGGTGGTGACAGGCTCCCTTATGTTACATTATTCTTTTATCCTTCGCTGATCGTAAAATTACGTCTCAGGTACTCTGTCTTGCCCGCACTGTTGACAAGATATACTCTCATGGTGTAGTTTCCTGTCCATGCACGGAAGCCGTTGGACTTGAAGCCGTCCCATGTATATGTGAACGTTCCGCTGTCCTTTGTAGTCTTGCCCTCGTACGTGTAGACGATCTCTTCGGTATCGTTGTACATGATATCGACAACGACCTTAGCGCCCTTGCCGGTGTAATTGAAGGTGCCGCTGTAGGTATCACCGTCCTTGCCGACGCCGTACTTGAAATTGAGATTGCTGATCGTAGGCTTCTTTACGACAACGGGCTTCTTCTTGACCTCGAAGCTCTTGGTAATGGTGGCGGTTCCGCCGCTGTTGGTCGCTGTGATCACCACATTGTAGGTTCCTACGGCATATCCGCCGATAGAGAACGAAGTCGCGATCTTGCCTGCCGAATAGGACTGGTCTATCACCGTCTGTTTTGTGGTCGAACCCGACTTGACCGTGACGGTTACCTTTGAGAACTGGGTCGTGTTGAACGAAACGCTTCCGAGTCCGGTGTTGCTGTCTGCGCTCACACTGACGTTTTTGATCTCTGCCTTCGGCATCTTCTTGACCTCGAACGATGCGGTCGCAGTCTTGGTCGCGCCGTCGATAGTCTTGGCTTTTACCGTGGCTTTATAGGAGCCTGCCTTGAGCCCGGAACCGAGGTTGAACCAGTAGGTGGCGCTTCCCTTGCCGCAGGTGTATGACAGGGTCTTTACCGTGCTTCCCGAAGAATTTTGTATCGTTACGGAGATATCGGAGCCGACCGTCAGATTGGTATTAACTCCTGCTATTGCCTCTTCGATATAAACGTATTTCTCGCCCGAGCTGCCGATAACCGATGCGCTTAACGAAAGGCTCTCGGTGGGCTTAACAAGCTTGAAGGAAACCGATTTTGTCTTTGATTTAACAGTCTTTTTGGACTGTTTTCCGTCCGCTCCGACCACAACTGTATCGACAGCGGTATAGATCTTGGCCTTATATGAGCCGGTTGCTGCGTATTTGCCGT
Source organism: Lachnospiraceae bacterium (assembly GCA_016288005.1). Classification (GTDB taxonomy): domain Bacteria; phylum Bacillota; class Clostridia; order Lachnospirales; family Lachnospiraceae; genus RUG11977. Next base: position 4,711 of record JAEEXY010000041.1, on the reverse strand, counting down.
TCTTGTTCTGAAGGTTCCAGTAAACGATGCCGGAACCCGTTCCGTCTTCGTTGATCACACTGTCGGTCGTTACCGTCGCGATCTTTTTCTTTCCCTTATAGATCACGGCATAGATCTTTCCGCCGGCTACATTGTCAACAATAAACGATGCATATTCTCCGTATGCTCTCTCGACATTCTTCGAAGAAGCTTTGGCGGATTTGATCTGCGGCGCTCTTGTGATGCCGAAGCTGAAGCTGTCGGTAAACGTTACGATCGACTCATTATAGACGTCCTCGTGGAAATGATTGTCCTGCCAGGAATCCGAAAGGGGATCGTTGGAAAACTCTACCGTGATCACGCCCGAAATGCTGGTGTCGCCCGCTTTTGTCTCATAGATGTAGCTCATGAGCTCTTCGGCGGTAAACTTGATGGTATGAGGTGCGTACATACCCTTGATCGCGTCGGTATGTATAAGTCTGGACTTCTTTGATCCGACAGGGGTGTAGTAAATGCTTACAAGTGCCGTATAATCGTCCTTGAAGAAAGCATCCGAAACAGAGAAATCATCGTCGCTGCCCCGGTTAAAGAGAGCGCAGTAAGACCTCGCGTAGTCCTCATCCTCACCGAAGTAATCGTCGTATTCATACAGCGATGCACTGCCGTATGTAGTCTCCAGCTCATACATGTACTTCTGCATGTTGATCGGGAACGCAACCTTAAATGTCACGCTCTTGTCCTTATCCAGGTCCATGTTCATGAGCTTGCCTTCGCAGGTAAACGGAACGATACCATCGGACATCTTTGACATATCGCGCTGGATCATGTACTTCTCGGGAACTACATAGAAACCGCACTCTGCCGCTTTTTGGTTTAATGTCGTATTATACAGGACTACCGTATAATAACCGTTGGTCTTGAACTCGGTATTTACGGTCAATTCGTTCTCCTTGCCGAGCTGGAGCGGAAGCTCGTCCAGCATGGACATGAAATCCGCGTTCGGCAGGAAGCTCTTTTTATCGTAATTATAGTAGGTCGAAGGTCCGTATATGATATACAGATGATAATCACAGCTGATATCGGAAACGGTATAGGTAATCTTAAAGTTCTTTGCCTGCGCCTTAGTATAAACCGAGTACGCGGTCTTAACGCTGTCGCCAGTGCTGATGACATTGCCGTTGTCGTCGGTGGCGCGCTTAACGGTGATAGGTATAGAAGATGTCTCATCCTCGATACTGTCGTCCCATCTATAGCGCTTCTGCTGAACCAGTTTTACATAGTACCTTCCTCTTTCGGAGAAATGCACCTTTACCGTGATCTGATTCTCTCCCACTTTCAGATCGGTCTCGGGCGATACGGACTCTTCCGCGATAATATTGCCGTCCTCGTCGAGCACTCTTGCATACAGGAGATATTCAGTTCCGTAAGTAGGATCCGGAACATGGGTCTTTTTGTTTTTGAACTTGACAACCACTGACTGTGCGGATCCGAGAGTAAAGGTATCCTGAGCCAGTCTGACATCGGAGATCATTTCTTTGAGAATCCAGTTTTCTGTCGTGGGTGATTTTTCCTGTTCCTCGGCTATCTCCTCAGCGGTCTTTACTCTGTCCCTGCTGATCTTAAACGGTACCGTATATACGGGAACATCTTCCCAGTTAAAACCTCCGTGCGATACCATTCTGGCGATACAGAATATCATGTCGAGCTCTTCCTTATCACCGACGGTCCTGACCAGTGAGCTATACCTGTTAAAGCAAGCGTCCTTATCAAACCAGATATAACCTGAGTTTCCGTAATACCTAAAATAATCAGTATTGATACTTGTAGCGGGAAATTCCGATAAACTCGTAGACAGCTCCGCCTTAATGGTAGGCGGGATCTCGGCAAACAGATAAGCCGTGTAGCAATTATCGGCATCACAGTAACCGGAAGGGAGACTCGTCAGATCAAACGAAAAGTCCACTTCCTGCTCATAATCCAAGAAGGTAACGTTGATGTTTGTGATGGCATCCTCTATCTTCCACTCACGGTTATCCTCATATGTGTAGTTCTTATAGAAGATATCCTCTGCAGCTTCGGTAACATGACCTGCGTATGCGGGCACGCTCTTTGCCAGTACTGCCAAAACGAATGCCATACATACGGCAGCTGCCGCACTGAGCATTCTACCTGCTGACAATGATTTCCTGAACATAAGTAAACCTCCGTTTTTTCCTAAAGGAATAATTTCTAACAATCTCATATTAGCATAAGTACATATCAAATGAGAAGTAACCTTTGGTTACCTTTTGAGGGTCTTTTACAAAATATTCAGGCAGCCAATAACTGTATTTAGACAGCTAAAAAGCAGTATGATCAGCATTCAGTCTCGAAGCTATACTCTCCGGCCCCGACAGTCTTCACCTGTCCGTCCGGCAAACGTACCTCGGCTTCGCAGTTGCACGGCACAGAAACAGTATAACAGATCTTTCCGTCCTTCTTCTCCCACCGGCTCTTTACCATGCCGAAGACGCTGTTGTATTCCGCCTCAGCGAAATTCAAGCTTCCGCCGGGTCTGGGTGCGATCATGAACCTGTTCTCACCGGCGACATTGATGCCGCACATCGTCGAGAACAGCCATTCCACCACGGCGCCTTTTGAAGAATCCGTCGCGCTTTATGGTCAGCAGGTTGAGATTGTCGGTAAAGGCCTCCGGAACACATTTACTGTTTTCATATCACTCCCGCGTAGTAGTCCTTCCTTGCGAACAATATGGTATCGTATTCTTCCTGATCAGTGGTCTCCTTATAGACGCCGACCGATCCGGCAAGCGATATGAAGCCTGCACCGTCTTCCACAATGTCGTCGAACCGGCTCTTAAAGAATTTTAACACTCCGTCATAGGTCTCAGGCACTTTTACGCCGTCATAATAAATATCCGCCGCGTCCACATATACTACTTCGAGCATCTCAAACCTGTAACTGCTGTCATAGTAAACATGGAAACACCCATAGATATCGGTCTCTATATCCTCGTCGCCTTTATGGAACGAATCCCCGGGTTTCCCGAGGATCTGCCACACTTCCTCACGCAGCGTACCAAAGGCTATTCCGTTGACAGATACGAACGGAACAGCACGGATTTCTGTTTTTGCCATATGTAAATACCTCACTTGTAACCGCCTTCTTTTTTTGCTCCAAAAGACGTTCATCGTAATCATCGAAAAGGATCGGAAAAGTCCTTTTTTCAACCCTTTCATCCAACGCCCATCTTTTTCATCCGAATTGGCCGGTTTTTGGACGAAAACTATTTGCTATCCGCTCGGACATAAAACGTACTTCTGCCCGAACCTTCTCTGATGATAAGTCCTTCCTCGGTTAGTTTCTTTAATGCTGCCAATGCAGACGATCTTCCTATGCTCGGACAATGAGCCACAACATCCGCTCCCGTAAATTTACCGATTTTTTCTGCGGTGTACTTTTTGACAATGTCGTATGCCGTACTGCCGTTTCCGCTTTCAGTCATTAATCCGACACGTTCTTCGAATTCTGTATAACAGGCCAGAATTGCCTGTAGCATATATCTTATAAACGGCGTCGGATCATTTTCTTCTTCATGCCATCCTGCATCGGATTCTTCAAGAGTATCGTAATAACGATCTTTCGTTTTCTCTATCTGCTTTTCAATACTGATATATTTCCCAACGCTATAGCCGTTTTTATACAGAAGGAGCAGCGTTAGCAGTCTGCTCATCCTTCCATTGCCGTCATTAAACGGATGGATGCATAAGAAATCGCAGATAAAAGTCGGAATAAGAATCAGAGAATCTATTTTCTCGTTTGCAATAGCCTGTTCATAGGCATTGCACAGATTCTCCACAGCATCCGGTGTGTCATAAGGTGCAATCGGCGTGAATCTGGTTACAACGGTTCCGTCAGGTTTTGTTTCGTTAATGTAGTTCTGCACATTCTTAAAATGTCCTCCGTATGAGAACCCTGCTCTTTTCAGAAGATCCCGGTGAAGCTGAAGAATGTACGAAGGACGGATTGGGATATATTCATTGCTCTCATGAATCGTATTCAGAACGTCCCGGTAACCCATAATTTCATCTTCATCCCTGTTTCTTGGAGTAGTTTTCTCCGCAAAAAGCTGCTTCATACGAGTACCGGTTGTGACAATGCCTTCGATTTTATTGGATGCCTCTGTACTCTGTATTTTGGCAATCTCAGCAAGGCGATCCAACTCCACAGGCTTTTGACGGATGAATAAATCCTGTCTTCCTTTGCGCTCGTGAATCTTCGCAACAATGTTCAGAATATCAGTATCCCATGCTTTGTCATATAGTCTGCTATAATCAAACGATCTCATTAGAACTCCTTTCGTCCGGCGCTTCTCTTTTCGTCCAATTATAGTCGGTTTTGGATGAAAAATCAATCTGTTGGACAAAAGAAGGCATCGGAGCGCTCTTCTCCAATGCCTTTAGGATCACTTCTTCTTTTTTATTCCCAGTACACACCATCTCAGGAAAGGTATGCGGCTCATGATCTCATACAAAAGATATGAGCCCGCGAATGCTGCTATTGTGACCAGCAGGTATACGATGATGGGTGCAATGGACGGACACAGTGTATGCAGATACCATCCGCTGACTGCGATCATCAGATAATGGAACACGTATAAGCCCCATGATTTTTTGCACATCCACTTAGAGAAAGAATTCTCAAAATTCCCCCATTTTTTCATGAAGGCAAG
>JAEEXY010000118.1 GCA_016288005.1 Lachnospiraceae bacterium | reverse complement strand
GACTGCCGCGGATATCCTGCTCATAAAATCTCTTATCGAAGCTGATAGAGGCATTAAACTGATATACGAGTTCATTGGTTTCGCCCTTAAAGCGTCCGCCCCATAATTTCATAGTCGGTTCTCCTTATTTATCGTGGTTTCACTATTTGTGCATATAAACCGTTACGGTTTCACAAACTTGCGATTTTTATAATATATTTATTTAGGAAATAGTGCAAGTTTATTTGGCAAATTCGGTTGAAAACGCTTTTATCGGTATGTATAATGTATAAAGAAAATAAAATGTTGCCTTTATCGAGCAAATTGGGGGTTAATATGTTCAACAAGAAAAATGACACCGAAGTCATTATCAACAATAAAAGATATACGCTTTCGGGCTTTGAGAGCGAGGAGTATCTTCAAAAGATCGCCTCTTTTATCAACGGCAAGATCAACGATCTGAAGTCCCAGGACGCCTATAAGACGATGGACCAGGAGATGAAGGCCGTGCTGCTCGAGATCAACCTCGCCGACGAGTATTTCAAGCTTAAGCGTCAGTACGACGAGAGCGAGGATGACAGCGATTCAAAGAGCAACGAGATATATTCGCTGAAGCACGAGATCATGTCACTGCAGACCAAGCTCGAAAAGGCCAACAAAGAGATCGAGCGCTTGCGCGATCAGAACGTTGACGAACAGAAAAAGAACGTTAAGCTCGAGACCGAACTGGCCTCCGAGCGCAAAAAAAGGTAAATATATGAGCGGATTTGAATTACTCGCACCCGCCGGATCGATCGAGTCACTTAAGGCCGCGGTCAATGCGGGAGCCGATGCCGTATATATCGGCGGAGCCGCATTCGGTGCTCGTGCCTACGCAGACAATCCGGATGAGGACGCCCTCGTTGAGGGCATCAGGTACTGCCATGTACGCGGCAGACGGGTGTACTTAACAGTCAATACTTTGTTTAAAGAAGATGAGCTTGAGAACAGGCTCTTTTCTTTTCTGCGCCCTTATTACGAGGCTGGCATAGATGCGGTGATTGTTCAGGATATAGGCGCGATCTCGTTTATCAATGACAGATTCCCGGGCCTGCCGATACATCTGAGCACACAGACCTCGATCACGATGGCAGAGGGCGCGCAGGAACTGAAAGACCGTTTTCCCGCTGTCACCCGCGTAGTGCCTGCGCGTGAGCTTTCTTTGGAGGAACTGCGGCGGTTTAAACAGGATACCGGGCTGGAGATGGAGGTATTCATACATGGGGCTCTGTGTTACTGCTATTCAGGGCAGTGTCTGATGAGCTCGATGATAGGCGGCAGGAGCGGCAACCGCGGACGCTGCGCGCAGCCGTGCCGCAGGATGTACGACGGGAAATACCTTCTGTCTCCGAAGGATCAGTGTCTGCTGCCGGTGCTGCATGAGCTGATGGATATCGGCATAGATTCATTCAAGATCGAGGGCAGGATGAAGAGCCCGGAGTATACTGCGGGGGTGGTGTCGGTTTATCGCAGATATATGGATAAATATGAGGAGCTGGGCTCAGCGGGATATGCGGCGTGGCTGGTTTCTCATAAGGCTGAGCTGAATGCGGATATTATGCTGCTCCAGGACCTGTACAACCGCGGAGGATTTAACAGCGGTTATCTGCATGCGCATAACGGGCAGGATATGATGACATTCGACCGTCCGAACCATTCGGGAACATTGATCGGTGAAGTCATAACTGTGCGTGGCCGTGAGGCTGTGATCAGGTTTAAAAACGAAGTATTTGCGCAGGATGTGCTCGAGATCAGGGCTGACGATAAAAAAGTATTTGAGTTTACTCTGGGTCAGGGCTTTGGCGCGGGGCAGACCTTCAGCTGTATCACGATGAAGGACCGCAAGGCTGCTGTCGGCATGGCAGTATACAGGACCAGGCCCAATTCGCTGCTTGAAAAGATCAGGGCGGAGTATATAGATAAGAGCGTTAAGGTGCCGGTGAAGATCAGGTTTACCGGGAAACTTGGTGAGGCGTCCGTGCTGGTGATGAGTGTCAAGAGAAGCGGTGTCGATGATGTATATGCGTATACCAATGCATGCATGAAGGATACCGGTCTGATAACAGCTGTCCGGATTACGGGCGCGGTTGTGGAATCGGCCATGAAAGCTCCTTCGGATGCCGCATCAGTAATAAAACAGCTCTCGAAGCTCGGTGAGACTGATTTTTGTGTCGACGGTGAGATAGAAGTTGATATCGACAGCAATGTATTCATCCCCTCCAGGGAGCTCAACCGCATGAGGCGCGAAGCAGCGGACGCTCTGAAAGATCAGCTGATCCGCAGGTTTGAGCGGACGGCGGAAGATGCTACTGGATTTTTGGAGCCAATGACGGCTGATGATGCGGGAACTTTGGAACCAATGACGTCAGATAATACGGGAGCTGTAGAACAAACGGCGGCATATAATGATAAAGATGGAAGTACTGTTGCTGATCATTCCTTGGGCAAGATTTTCTCCGTATGGAATGAGCGACAGCTTGATGCGGTAGTTGACGTGCTTCGGAACGAATTGTCCTGTGATATGGACGCTGAGGGAGCGGAGTCCGGCAGCGATACGCGTGCCGATATCTATTATAATATTTCGAACCTGGATATATCCGTTATTGACAGCTTGGCCGCTAAGCTCGGCTCATATCCGAACATAACTCTGTGGCTCGGACTGCCCTATATCAGCAGGAGTGCGGTTTACGACCGTATGAAAGCTTATATCGCAGCTATCGCGGAACGTTATCCCGCGATAGGATTTGTGGCACGTACACGCGAGGAGATACACCTGCTGAAGAGTTTTGGCGCGCGTTACCGTACCGACTATAATCTCTATGTCATGAACAGCCGGACTGTGGCCCTTGTTGATGCCGATTACACTTTGCCGCAGGAACTCTCGTACAATGAGCTCAGATCGGTTATATGCGACTCTGACAGCCCTGATCCTGCTCAGAGCCATAAACCGGAGCTGATAATATACGGCAGCCAGCCCGTTATGTTCTCGGCGCAGTGCGTTTATAAGAATAAGACCGGACGCTGCAGGCTCGCAGAGGATTCACGGCAAACCGGCAGTACAGGCATGTTGCCTTCATCCGGTACGGCACACACGGAGTTCATCGCCATAACCGACGAACTAGGTCACGATTTCCGCTGCAGACAGGTCTGTGACTTCTGTTATAACATCATTTATAACTCAGCGGTTCTTGACCTGCGCGATTGCACCGACGAGACCGACGCGCTGAACCTGCGTGCCGTCAGATATGACTTTACATTCGAGCAGCCCGAAGACATACGCGCCATAATCGCAGGCGAGCCCTTGCCTTCGCGCGAGCCGGTAACTCACGGTCACTTCCACAGAGGCATCATGTAGCAGACATGGGGACTAAGGACCGCAATAATAATCAACAAATGCCAAATACGGCGATTTCAAAAAGAAGTACGCCTCCCTAAAATGAAGTTGTAAAACAAAAACTTCGTTTTGGGGAGGTATTTTTATGAAATACGGTTATTTTGACGATGCCGCAAGAGAGTACGTTATCGACAGAGTGGATTTGCCTGTTTCGTGGACCAATTATCTCGGCGTGGAGGACATGGCTGCGGTCGTTAATCATACCGCAGGAGGCTACTGCTTCTACAAATCTCCCGAATATCACAGGATCTCGCGTTTCCACGGAAACAACGTGCCGATGGATCGTCCCGGTTTTTATGTTTATTTAAGGGACAATGTCGACGGTGACTACTGGTCGACCTCATGGCAGCCTGTCGGAAAGGACCTCGAAAAGGCTAAATACCGCACCAGACACGGACTTTCGTACACCGTTTACGAGTGCGATTACAATGGTATCCATTCCGAAGAAAAACTCTGCATTCCCCGCGGGGAAAATGTCCTGCTCTGGGATGTTAAGGTTAAGAACACCGGAGATACGGAGCGCGATCTTTCTGTTTTTTCATATCTTGAGTTTTCGTTCCACCATGTAATGATCGACAATATAAATTTCCAGATGAGCCTTTACTGTGCGGGCGGCTCGTACAAGGACGGCGTGATAGAGGAGGACCTTTTCTATGAGGAGGACGGCTATCAGTACTTTACGGCCAATTTCGAGCCCGACGGCTTTGACTGTGTTAGGGATAAGTTCCTCGGTACATACAATACAGAGACCAATCCTCAGGCAGTGATTAACGGCAAATGTTTCGGCTCAGAGGAAAAGGGCATGAGCCACTGCGGCAGCCTGATGAAGAGATTCACCCTGAAGCCCGGCGAGGAGGTCAGATACATCTTCATGCTCGGCGAGGGAAAACGCGAGGCTGCATATCCTGTAAGGGAAAAGTATTCCGACTTTAAAAATGTCGACGCGGCTTATGAGGACCTGAAAGCTTACTGGAAGCGCAAGGCTGACGCGATGGTGATCGACACGCCCAACCCCGGCATGAATTCGCTGATCAATATCTGGACACTCTATCAGTCAGAGATCAATGTTATGTTCTCGCGTTTTGCCTCGTTCATCGAGGTCGGCGGCAGAGTAGGTCTCGGATACCGCGATACCGCTCAGGATGCGATGACGGTGCTGCATTCAAATCCCGACAAATGCCGTTCGCGTATTATTGAGCTCTTAAAGGGCCTGACCACACGCGGCTACGGATTGCATCTGTTCCAGCCCGAGTGGTTTGAAAAAGAAGAAAAGGCCGCAGGCTTTGATTCTCCCACGGTCGTTCCGAAGGCGGACAAGAGCGTGATCCATCCCGAGGAGCAGGCATGCTCCGATGACTGCCTCTGGCTGATACCTTCGATCGTTGAGTACATCAAAGAAACGGGCGATATGGACTTTGTTCGTGAGCAGGTTACCTATGCGGACACATTTGTTGAGGGCAATGACTTTGCCGAGTCCGTATATGACCACATGAAGAGGATACTCGATTTTTCGACCGAACAGGTAGGCGTGAACGGCATCTGCAAGGGTCTGAGAGCCGACTGGAACGACTGCCTGAACCTGGGCGGCGGAGAGAGCACACTTGTTACATTCCTTCTCTACAGAGCGCTCGACTGCTTCACGGAGCTGGCCGACGAACTCGGAAATAAGGAGGATGTTGCAAAATACACTGAGCTGCTAGACAAAGTCAGAGAGATATCGAACGGCATCTGCTGGGACGGCGACTGGTTCATCAGAGGCGTCACAAAATCCGGCAGAAAGATCGGCTGCAAGAAGGACGAAGAGGGCAGGGTTCATCTCGAATCCAACTCATGGGCGATCCTTTCCGGAGCCGCGGACAGGGACAAGGCGGAAAAGGCACTCGATGCCATAGACAAGTATCTGTTCACTCCTTACGGACTGCTGCTGAATGCTCCATCCTATACAAAGCCCGATCCCGAGATCGGTTTTGTAACGAGGGTTTATCCCGGACTTAAGGAAAACGGCGCGATATTCTCGCATCCCAATCCCTGGGCACAGGCGGCTGCATGCGTACTCGGCAGGGGCGATATCGCGATGAAGTTCTATAACGCACTCTGCCCCTACAATCAGAACGACATGATCGAGATCAGGGAGAGCGAGCCTTACTCGTACTGCCAGTTTATCGCAGGCGTC
>JAEEXY010000117.1 GCA_016288005.1 Lachnospiraceae bacterium | reverse complement strand
AGCGTCCGCGGGTCTGAACATATGGAAATTCGGAAGCGAACGGAGCATAGCGGTCTGCTCAACGGGCTCATGTGTGGGTCCGTCCTCGCCTACGCCGATGCTGTCGTGCGAGAATATCATCGTGGTAGGGATCCTCATGATCGAGGAAAGTCTGAGCATGGGCTTTGTATAATCACTGAATACAAAGAATGTAGCCGCATATCCTCTGAGGCCGTACAGTGTTACGCCGTTTGCGATAGCGGTCATGCCCTGCTCTCTTACGCCGAAGTGAACATTGCGTCCGGTGCCGTCCTCTGCCGAGAAATAAGGCACTTCCTTCATGTCGGAAATGTTTGAAGGAGAGAGGTCTGCCGAGCCGCCGAACAGTCCGGGAACATAGTCCTTGATCCTGTTGAGCGCCATACCTGAGAGCTTTCTCGTAGCCTCGGGCTTATCCTCGTATGACCAGTAAGCTTCGTCGTCGATAAGCTTCTTTGCGATGTCGAGATCAAAGTCTGCCTCAAGCTCTTTTGCCAGCTCGGGGTACTTTGCCTTATACTCTTCAAACATCTTGTTCCATGCGGCCTCGGCGGTCTCGCCCTTTGCCGCGAGCTGCTTATAATTTGCGTAAACCTCGTCGGGAACAAAGAAAGGTTCCATCGAAGGCCAGCCGATATTCTCCTTAAGCGCGAGTACGTTCTCATCTCCCAGAGGCTCACCGTGTGCCTTTGCGGTGCCTTCCTTTGCGGGGCAGCCGCGGCCGATCTTTGTCTTGCACATGATCAGCGAAGGACGCGATGTATCTGCCTTTGCAGCCTCGATCGCCTTTGCGATGGAATCCATATCGTGGCCGTTTTCTACAACGATAGTCTGGAACCCGTACGCATCGAATCTCTTAACAACATCCTCAGTAAACGCGATGTCTGTCGAGCCTTCGATCGAGATCTTATTTGAATCGTAAATAACGATGAGATTGTCAAGCTTGAGTGTGCCGGCCAGTGAGAAGCACTCATGCGAAATGCCCTCCATCATGCAGCCGTCGCCGCCGAGCGCGTAAACATAGTGGCTGAATACGGGATAGCCCTCTTTGTTGTACTTTGCGGCCATATGCTTTTCAGCCATAGCCATACCTACAGCCATAGCCATGCCCTGGCCGAGAGGTCCTGTCGTAGCCTCGATACCTGCGGTATGTCTGTACTCGGGATGTCCGGGTGTCTTGGAATCAAGCTGTCTGAACTGCATCAGATCCTCTTTGGTGAGGCCGTAGCCGAACAGATGAAGAAGCGAATAAAGAAGCATGGAGCCGTGACCGCCGGAAAGAATGAAACGGTCTCTGTTCCTCCAATTGGGATTCTTCGGGTTATGATTCATTTCCTTTCCCCAGAGAACGTATGCGATATCCGCACAGCCTAAGGGAAGTCCGGGATGTCCCGATTTTGCCTTCTGAATGGCATCTGCAGCGAGAACGCGGATCGCGTTTGCCGACATTTGATCGATATTGCTCATAATGAAATCCTTTCCTCTTGTATTTGGCTGTCATACAGCCTGCCTTCTGATTCGTGGCTAGTATAGCATATAAGCCGGGCCTTTTCTACTTCATTTTTCACTTAATTAATCGCGAATATTGCTGTTTTTGCGGGCCGGTCGCTTAATCCCCGCCCAAACCGCCGGCATCGGGGAGACCCATTCCTCCGTCAGGGAATCCCATGCCGCTGTCGTCAGGCAAACTCATACCACCGTCGGGAAATCCCATACCGCTCCCGTCGGGCATACCCATGCCTCCGTAAGCCGCGAGCAGCTGCTCATATGCGTCAATAAGCGCGGTGTACGTGGCCGGCATGTGCTGCATAAATATCTTGACACCGTAAGATCCGTCCCTTCCGACAATCCTGGAGAGCAGCTCCACAAGAGGCGCGAATGCGCTGTCTCCCGAGGTCGGCGATGCGTCCATGATGCTGTAGATATCCGCCATATTTATGCCGCCGTTGATATCCGACCGAAGCCCCGTCAGCGACGATGCCAGCGCCTGCATGATCTCGTAAGCCGTATATCTGTTGTCTGTCGAATCCTTTCCGCTCAGGGAATAACGGTCTTCGTAATAAGCCTTGATCGAAGGCGACATCTGCGCCATTACCGTCATCGCCTCAGCCACGCGCTGTGCGGCGTCCGGCTCACAGGGCAGGACAATGTCGGTTCCGATATGCCTGTAACCCATGGCTTTCAGGGGCACCTCGGTGACCACGTCGGCAGGGTTGATGAAATTGAAAATGTTTGTGTATTTGCCTGCGTTCTCGTCGCTGCCGCGGTAAGTATTCGGCGTGGCAAACGTATAGACAAATATCCTTTCGGATCCGTACAGATCGTCGAGAGTCATTCCGAGAAGATTGGCCGCAGCGGCGCCCCTGCTGTGACCGCATACCATTATCAGGGCGTCGGGATGAGCTGTAAGAACGGGGATCAGCTTGATATTTATCGCCTGCGCCGCCTGAAGGAAATTCTCGGCAAAGTCCGAATTATCGCTCCGTGAATCGGCGTAATCGAAATTGGAAAACCACTCGCTCCCGCTCGTTCCCCTGATCGCGATCACCAGCAATTCCCGGGACGTACCGTTGTATTCGATGTCCTTTCTTCCCACGGAAAACGCACATGTATGTGAAATGTCATCGGCCGCCTTATCGTAACCGGACTGCAGCAGCACCTCAAATCCCGAATTCATCAGCACTCCGGCCTGTCCGACCTTCGTGCCTCCCGAGCAGAGCGTGAGAGCTTCCTTTGCCAGCGTCAGTGAAAGTTCCGATGTCGATGCGGGAAGATCGATGCTTTCCACTCCGACACTTTCGGCCATGGAGGAGGCATACATCGAGAATAGTTCTGAATAACCGGAGAGATCCGCGCCTCCCGTTGCTGTGCCGGAACTGCCGGCGTCCGTATCGTTGCTGTCGGCGGTCTTATCGTCCGGATCGACTGCGTTTCCGGCATCGGAACCTGCAGGATCCGTGTCTGTCACAGTTTTATCTCCGGAATTGTCCGGATTCGTATTTTGTACTGTTTTACCGTCAATATCCTCAGTGCCCGTCACCGCTTCTGTGCTTCCTTCGTCCTTCCCGGTAAAAAGCTCCTTCACCGGCTTAAAGACCGCCGGAGCAAAAAGGCTTACAGCCGCCGCTGCGGCTGTAAGCACAATAACTGTCAGTAATATGATATGCCAGGCTTTGATCTTCTTCATATATCCACCTGTCCGGTCCGCCTGTTATCAGCAGACCACCTTTGAAAAAACCTCTCCGAGCGCCATGTGGAGCACGAGATTTGCCTCGTGATCGTAAGGCGTTTCGGACTTGTTGATAAGTACAAGCTTCGAGCCTCTGTAATAGTTGATCAGGCCTGCCGCGGGATATACGACCAGCGAAGTTCCGCCAACTATCAGCATGTCCGCCTCGCGGATGTGCCGTGTTGCGCCTGCCCATACTTCATCGTCGAGACCTTCCTCATAAAGGACTACGTCGGGCTTGATCAGACCTCCGCAGTTGTCGCACTCGGGAAGCCTCAACGGACTCTTGTCGATCAGTTCCTTCACCTCGTCGCCCGTGAACATCTTATGGCAATGAGTACAGAAATTCCTCGCAACAGTCCCGTGCACCTCAAATACCGTTTTGCTCCCGGCCTTCTGGTGCAGTCCGTCGATATTCTGGGTAACTACCGCTGTCAGCTTTCCCGCAGCCTCCAGCTCCGCCAGCTTCTTGTGCGTGATATTGGGCTCCGCACCGTCGATCAGGATCTTGTCGCGGTAGAAGCGGTAGAACTCGCTCGGATTGTTCACAAAGAACGAGTGGCTGAGGATCATCTCGGGAGGATAGGAATACTTTTGGTTATACAGACCGTCAACGCTTCTGAAATCGGGGATACCGCTCTCTGTCGAAACGCCTGCGCCTCCGAAGAATACGATCCTTTTGCTTTCCTTTACCCATTCTAAGAACTGATCAAGTTTATCCACTTCGTCATCCTTTCTCCGGTCTCACGTCCGCGAAACCGCTCCGCAGGGCTGAAACCGGTTATGCGTCAATACTGCGTTACAGGGCCAGAATGCCCTTGCTGAAGAAAAATACCAGAAGCGCAATGTGCAGGATCAGGATCAGCGGCATTCCTACAACGAAATACCAATGCTTGGTCTTATGCCTGAACAGATACATTCCGGCCCAGGTTCCCAGGCTGCCGCCTATCGCGCTGATCAGAAACAGCGTCGCTTCCTTTATTCTCCATTTATTCTTTTCCGCTTTGGTCTTGTCCGCCTTCATAACGATCAGCCCGACTATCGTCATGACCGCCAGATACGCCAAAACCACTAATGTTACAGTTCGTGTCATATTGCTCCGTCCCATGTCGGTATATCATTATGTTCTTATACCAACACGCCTTCCGATATACTTACGCCATGATACCGCCGAGAATGTCGATCTTTTGGTTGTCGATCACTTCCATCGCGTCCCAGACCTCGCTGTATCTGCTCTTTCCGGCTGCCGCAACAAGAACAACCGCGTCAATATCTTTCATGCTGTACGCCTCATCCTTGCTGTAAAGAAGCTGTGAAAGAACCTTCGCATCAATATTCTCTGCCTTCATAGCAGCATTAAGCTTCTCAACCAGTCCGCCAGCATTTTCTTCAACGCCGCCGGCGCAGATGATACCGAGCTTTTTGATGTCGGATTTCGCTGCCGAAAGAGCTGCATTTGTAGCAATTATTCCGGTCGCTTCGTCTGCTGCGATAGCCTTGCGGCCCCTGTTCTTAAAGGAGTAGAACCATTTATCCAGCTTTTTGCCAAAGCCCTTGAAACTGCGCTGTCCGTATAGTTTTCCGAGCTGCGCGGTACCGAAGGTCACGGTGAAGTCATCCGAATCCTTGATCTTCTGCGAGAAGATATACGCTACACAGATAATGCCTGCATAGAGGAATACTCCGAGCACAACGCCGATAAGGACTTTCTTCTTGCTGACCGCAAGTCCCGGTATCATAACTTCGTTTGCTGTATTTTCCGCTATCTGCTCGTTTATCTGCCCGTTTAATATCTCAATATTTTTCCTAAGAGAAAAATACTCTTTTTCCTGCACAGTAAAAGTATCTGCCGCTTTAGTGATCGCTGCTTCGCTTGTGTACAGCTGTTTTTCCTTATCAGCCCTGGTTTGCGCAATATCGGGCCTATAACCTACGGTAACTGAACTGCTGATCATTCTTAGTTCATGGTACCCTAACTTGCTCTGTAGCGAAGATGAAAGAGAATTTGCGTATTCAATGATTGCTTCAGTCATTTTTCCACAAATCTCTTCTGTTCCAGCGTAGCAATGAACACGAATCACTCCGCTGTTGTCCTCTTGAAGCTGCACTTTACTGCTACTCTGAAGTAATCCGCTTTCCTTATCGTTCACCTTAATAAGTTCGTATACTTCACTCCCATAGCCTGTTTTTTCTTTAACATGATTAAAAAGTTCGGCTGAAGAAAAAATACCTTCATAAGCAACACGGATATTTTCTTTATTTTCTTCATCCGCAAATATACTGTAAATAACGTCTCCGCTCGGAATATTGTAAGGGTCTGTTTTCATCAAGACCGAAGAATCCAGATAATTTCGTATGCTGTTTGCCTGAACAAAATTCGAAAGGGCAGTCTCAACATTCGAAATGGATGCAGCAGTGAGATTTTT
>JAEEXY010000040.1 GCA_016288005.1 Lachnospiraceae bacterium | reverse complement strand
ATGACCGCGATTCCTAAGAGAGCCAGTATCCAGTTCTTCTGGAACATGGCAGCCAGTGCGAAGACCAGGGTAATGGTATTAGATAATATGCTTTTAAAGGTATTGGTTATGACGGATTCAACTCCGCTTATGTCCGATGTCATCCTGGTGATGATATCACCCTGGTTGTTTGAAGTGAAGAAGCGCTGGGACATTTTTTGCAAATGTCTGAACATCTGGTTCCTCATGTCAAAGGTAATGTGCTGGGCGATCCAGGTATTTATATAGCTCTCGAGCACGCCGATCAGGTTCGCTCCGAGATTGGTCAGCAAAAGCGCGACGATGTAAATGATAAGGAGCTTCAGATCGCGCCCGATCAGGCCTTCGTCGATGATCTTACCGGTCAGGATCGCAGGCATCAGGTTCAGTATCGAAGACAGCGCGATCGCGAGCAGCACGAGCGTCAGCTGCTTCCAATAAGGCGCAAGATATGAAAATACTCTTTTGAGCAGGTCCTTCGTGACTTTGGGCGCTGCGGCCTTCTCTTCTTCGGTTGCGAAGCCCCTCATGATGGGACCTCCCATTCTTCCTCCGGGCGGCATAAAATGACCCTCCTTCGTTTGATCACTGTATACTATGATTTTATCCGAAAGAGGGTCAAAGTAACAATTATTTTTTTATAAAAATGCGATCATCCGATAACTTCTGGTGCATTGCCGTCCGCAGTTGTCATTTCCTGCATCTGCGCGGCGGTCTGAGGCTCTTCCTCAACGATCGGGAACCGGAGGATCGCCTTGAACAGATCGCCGTCGGTCTCGATGCGGAGCCAGCCTTTCTGCAGCTGCGCAAGGCTCTTCGCGATCGATAGTCCGAGTCCGTTGCCCTCGGTATTGCGCGAAGAATCGCCGCGCACAAAGCGCTCCATCAGCTCTTCCTCGGAAATGTCGAGGATCTCCTTAGAGGTATTCTTAAACAGGAACTGCGCCATATTGCGGTCGCGTTCGAGCGTCAGATAAACGCGCGTGCCGGGTACCGAATACTTGCAGATATTGTTCATCAGATTGTCGAATACACGCCACATATGGCGGCCGTCGGCCATGATCCTTAAGTTCTCCTCGGGTTGCTTGACCACAAGAGTCAAGTTCGCTTCCGCGAGCTTGTCATCGTATTCGCCCGAAGCCTGCGTCAGGAATACGCCTGCGTCACAGGGAGCCAGATGCACTTCGAGGTTGCCGGTTGCGGCTTTCGAAGCCTCCACGAGATTCTCGATCAGGCGCTTGAGCTTTTCCGACTGGCGCGTCAGTACCTCGCAGTACTCCGCGTGTTTTTCGTTGTTGCACTCTTCTTTCGCGATCAGTCCCGCGTAATTGATGATCGAAGTGAGCGGGGTTTTGATATCATGCGAAACATTCGTAATGAGCTCGGTCTTCATCCTCTCGCTCTTTGTGCGCTGCTCGACCGCTATGCTCATGCCCTTTGCTATGGTGTTCAGGTATTCGCCTGTCCTGCGCTGCTCCGCGACCATACCCGAAGTATCTACCTGGTATTCGAGATTGCCTCTCGAGATCGCCTCGGCGCCGCGTTCGAGCGCCTTGTTCTTTGCCGCATGGAAAACTGCCAGTCCGATCAGCACCAGAGTCTTTAGGAACAGGAATAATATCGCTATATCGTCGTCGTGGTAGACCATCGCCATGAGTCCGAAGTTGACAAAGCAGTCGGCAGCTATCAGTACAAGCCATCTCCAAGCGGCGGGCATGCCCTTGATCACCTTCCATATCCATCTGAGGACGATCACTATAAATGACTTTCTGATAATGCTGTGTTCCTTAAGGCGCGTCGCAAAGCTCATGCAGTAGCCCATAAAGAGCGCGATCATCGCAGGCAGCAGGATAATGACCAGCACCGTTTCTTCGACACCGTTCCAGAACCATGCGTCCCCCATCATACAATAGAACAGGACTATCAAAAACATCCCGACGCTCATTATGTCAAACGGCATGCCGCCGAGCAGACCGTGATGGATCTTCTCGTCCTCCGGACGCTTTCCGGATACGCACATCAGCATGATAAAAGCAACGAGTGCCAGCAGACCCATGAATATGCCTATACCGTAGATGGCGTATCTGAGTCTGAAGCCGAGCCCGACGATCTTGTTCGTGAACATATATCTGTCGGTTTTCGGGAATCCTTTAAGGAAATTCACATTGATCGTCTGCTCCACTACCGTTTCGTCGGGCAGATCGCTGTAATAGATCGAATAGATCCTGAATGTATTGTCACCCGTGATCATCGAAGGGCTCCAGATCGGATGATCGGCATTCGACGCATTCCTGAGCTCGACCGTGTAAGTAAAGCTCCGGTCTTCAAGTTCCCCCGAAGGAAGAGTCTTTGCGATCGTATTGCCCTCCGCGTCGCGGACCTCCAGGACCAGATTGCCTTCGGGCTTATAGAGTCTTACTCCGTTCTCTTCCTCGTAGCGGCCGTAATTGTACATATCCAGCCAGTCATTGACCACATCGTACATTACCCTGTCGCTGAACTGCGCGGCCTCGCTCGTCTCATAGAATCCGTACTCCCAGAACAGTGCCGCGCCTATGATGCATCCCAACAATACGCATACGGATAACAGACTGGTAACGAAGAGAATGATCTTCCCTGCTGTCGTCCTGAAAAAGTGTTTCATTTTATCCTCCTGTTTTTACTTCTGCATGCAGTAGCCCTGTCCGAACACCACCTTGATGTATCTGGGCTCGGCGGGATTGATCTCTATTTTTTCCCTCAGATGGCGGATGTGCACAGCCACGGTGTTCTCATTGCCCAGCGGCTGCTCCTTCCATACCAGTGAGTAAATATCTCTCGGAGAAAACACTCTGCCCGGCTCCGACATGAACAGCTTCAGGATGTCGTATTCCTTGGGTGTCAGGCTTATCTCACTGCCGTCCACGCTGACGCTTTTTGCCCTGTCGTCGAGCTCTATGCCGCCGATCGTGAGCACGTCGGCATCGTTTGCCTTCTTGCCCGCGCCGAGGAACAGATAGCGCCTCAGCTGTGAACGCACCCTGGCGCTGACCTCCATCGGATTAAAGGGCTTGGTGATATAATCGTCCGCTCCCACAGTCAGACCGAGTATAATATCACTGTCCTCACTCTTGGCAGTCAGCAGTATGATCGGGATATTGGTGGTCTCGCGTATCAGCGACATCGCCTTTATTCCGTCCATCCCCGGCATCATGATATCCATGAGTACAATGTCGATATGTTCCCTCGCCACGATATCCACCGCTTCTTTGCCGTCATACGCCTCAAAAAAGCGGTACTCCGGGTCCGCCAGATACAGTTTCAGTGCGTTGACGATATCCTTATCATCATCGCAGAGCAGAATGTTGTGCATGCTTCATCCCCCGATATATAAAAAATGATTGTTACTTTATGCCGATCAGCATTACATATTCAGTTTAGCACTTTGTTGCTTAAGAAAAAAGTATGCGGCCGCTTAAGAATTGCTTAAGAGCCGCATACTTTTTGTTTAATTCCGGAATTTATTTATTGTCATGCCAGTATTCGGTGTCCGCCGTGGGCCAGTATTCCTCATTGCGGTCCGGATAGGTATCGCTGTAGTTCTCCATTCTCTCGAACATCCTGATATAAGCCTCCGCGGAGCTGAACAGCGCATCGGTATTGATGATGCCTTCGGTTTTCGCGAGACGTTCGATCATGTCGGGAATGAGTCCGTAATGAGCCACTCCGTCGTTATTGATATCGAAAGTCCTGTTGCCGGTGGTCTGCCTGTCGATCTTTACGGAAGCCACGCCGGGCGCGTAAAGTCCGGGATAGAGCCCGTCAAAGCTATCATAATCAACTTCATCAAATACGCCCTCGCAGTTGTCAAAGTAAGGCAGGAAGCACGCTCCGTTGACATCCGTTCCGAAAGGAATGCCGAGGATCAGATCGTCACCGGCATCACCGTTCTGGTTGTACCAGGTCGTCGGTACTCCGTAAGGATTGCCGTCGTTATAAGCCTGATAACCGCGGTCTGCGAAATCGGGATATCCGACCGTCGCCGTACCCTGATCGCTGAGCGCGATCATATACTGCAGGTAGTCCGCCGCGCACTGCTGATGCTTTTCCATCGTCTCCCAGAGCATCGGGGAAATGATACCGCCCAGCTGCATGATCTTGATCATTCTCGGGATATCCATCTGCTCCCAGCATCTGTCGGGATCCTGCTCGAACAGGTCGAGAAGTCTCGTATGCGAAGCGATGATGCCCGGGTATTTTTCTTCCCAAAGTATGTCGAGCACCGCATTCAGGGCCTTGTCCGACATATGATCGACTTCTATAACGTATTTCTTGTCGATGAGCTTGCGGATCAGCCATTCGCCGGTCTTTGTAAGACCGATCGAATTCTGGTGCCCAGCGAGCGAAGCGTCAAGTTCCGCCTTCGGCTGCTTATAGAAAACTCTAGGATTCTTCGCTTCCTCGGGCTGATAGAAATCGCCCCTGTTAAGATAATTCATGATGCTGAATATCTCGCCTTTGTAGAGCTGGCATCCGGCGAATCCGTTATTGAGCGCGTGCGTCGGGAATACGCTCCTGATGCCGAGATCGTAGAACTCATCGATCTGCGCTTCGATCGCCGCGAGCTTTGAATTCATCTCGCTCTCCGATATCTGTCCGGCCTCATACAGACCGATATAGTCTTTATCGCAGTCAAATACGGTGTCCATCTCGAGAGAAAGGAATACCGCCATCTTGCCCTCGCTGATCACCTGACGTGCCTGAGCTCCCGATGTAACGATCCTGAACCAGCCTTCGCCGGGGCCGCCGCACTGCGCGTCGATGTATGCCTGCATCCGCTTGATATCCGCGATCTGTTCCCTTGCGATCTTCATGTCATTAAGTTCCGCGTTCGCGTAAGGCGGAAGCGCGTTTGTGATCGCGCCGAGAGTACCGTTGTTGACGCACTGCTGCACGAGCAGGCGCTGTCCCGAAAGATACGCACGCTCCAGCCACTTGTAGTAGGTCTGGATATGATTGTCCGAATGGGCATCGGGCCAATACGTAAAGTCGGGATAACCGCTCGTATTATGCGACTCACACCCGTCCACGATCTTGCCCCACAGATCGAAGCATCCGTTGATCCCGTGAGTTCCGGTGCAGGCCTTCAACGCGTCGCGTATGCCGAGCGGACTGTAGCTGCTGCCGGCGAAAACAACCTTACCCGAACCGAGATTGTGGTTCAGATGCACATGGGTATCCGCGTATCCGATTATGGGTTCTCCGACAGCGGGCGCCGACATAACACCGGCCGTCCCCAAGTCGTTGCCCATGGAATCCTTAAATGAAATGCATACGTCCGCTTCGGGGAACGGATTGTTTCCTTCTGCCGCCTCGAAAATGAACAGGCAGCTCGAATCCCAGTCGTTCTTCCATTTCAGCGAAGTTCCCGAAATGCAGACATATTTCTTTTTGACAAGATTATAGAAACTGAATGTTCCCCCGTCATGCGCATCGATCCGCCATTTGATATTGTCGCCCAGACCGTCTGTACGCACGATCGCGTTAAACGCGTTCACCGTAAGATATTTGCTGTCGCTGTCATAAAGAATGTAAACGCCCAGATCCGCCGGCTTAAAGTAAAATACCATTGCCCTGTCGGCCGTCGCTGCCTGCGCCTCATAGCCTGCCCTGTTCCCGAGCAGGTATTTGCCGTTCTTTACCGCTTTGACCCTGTAATAACCGTTTGCCAGCCCGTAGACCGCGCTGTCCGCCGAATACGAGCCTGCCGCGCTGCTTTCGCGAACACCCGCAGCCCCAAATGCGAGCGCCAGACAAAGCACCAACGAAATAACCCTCAATACAGATCTTCTCATGCCGCCTCCGTTCTGTGCCTGAGCACAAATGATATAGTAACGCCCAAAATACCTCCTGATACCTCCTGATATGATTATCATCTTTGGGCGTCCGACAATATATCAAATTTCTTGCTTTTATATCAAATTCGTCGGATAATAATAGCGGAAGGAGCATACTATGAACAAACCGAGAAAATATCATTTTTCAGCCCTCCCGGCTCGTGAGAACAGCGAAAAGACCTTATACGAAGAACGCGAATACGGCATGACGCACCTGCCTTTTGAGGTTGAGCTGCGCCTCTGCGGCGCGATCAGGCGCGGTGACCGCGAAGAGATGAAAAAGATAGCCGACGCCACACTGTCCCAGACCATTTCGGCCGGTCGGCTCTCCGACAACGAGCTGCTCCAGACCAAATACTGGTGTGTGACCGTCATCGCCACATCCATTCATTACGCGATACTCGGCGGTCTGGACGAAACCGACGCATACAACCTCAGCGATTCATATATCCGCGACATCGACACGCTCAAAGAACCCGATGCATGTATCGACTATCTGCGCGCAAAGGCCTTCGAACTGGTCGATGCCGTCAATTCCGCCAAAAACAGGCTCTCGGTCTCTCCTGCCGTCAGACAGGCCCTGCACTATGTCCACGTGCACCTGCATGAGCGGATAACCATCAAAAAACTCGCATCCGCTGCCGGTCTTTCGAGAGATTATTTCTGCGAGCTGTTTCTTAAAGAAACCGGCCTCACCCCTCACGGCTATGTCACCAAAGAAAAGCTTAAGGAAGCCGAAAAACTGCTCTCAGAAGGTCTCTGTGCCCGCGAGGTCGCATATATCCTGTCTTACTCAAGCCAGTCGCATTTCACCGAAGTATTCAAAAAACACTACGGCGTCACCCCGACAAAATACCGTCAGGAACAGACCTGACCATCTTTCGGAAATCTGACGAATTCACCGATAAAAACGTTTTCTACTTGTATGTCAAACGGATCCGACTGTATAATGATGTCCTGACAAAAAACGTTTCAATGAGAGGACAATGTATGAAAAACAGATTATTGGTCCTGCTGTGCACCGGTGCGATGCTCGCGGGACTGCTGGGCGGCTGCGCGAAAAAAGCGGATCTGCCGGCTGACGTGCCCGCGGGTACCGAAAGCAATGCGCAGACAGATGCCGTCCCTACGGACGAGCCCGAACCGACTCCGACCAAAAGCGCTTTCCGCGTCGGCGGTCAGGTACCGGATTCATTTGAAAACTACGGACAGACAAGTGAGGAAAACTATATGGAACGCGATCTTACGATCTCTGACAAGCCCTTTTTGAAAGCTGTCGGCAAAAACCTGCGTGACGATCACGGAAACGGTGACCTCGTCCAGCTCAAGGGCACCAATATCGGAGGGTATCTCCTGCAGGAGTTCTGGATGACCGTCGGCGCGTATACCGCGAATGTGACCGCCGAGGAGGACGTTTACCGCGTTCTTACCGAACGTTTCGGAAAGGATGAGGCTATGCGCCTTATCAGGCTGTATCAGGAGAATTTCTTTACGGAAGAGGATTTCGACTACTGCAGAGAGCTCGGCATGAACTGCCTGCGTCTGCCTTTCTGGTACCGCAACATCGTTGATGAGAACGGTGAGCCCTACGAGGACTGGTTCGTGCTTTTTGACCGTTTCGTCGAAGAAGCCGGCAAACGCGGCATCTATGTAATACTCGACCTGCACGGCGCTCCGGGTTCGCAGAACGGCAGCGACCATTCGGGCAAGGACGGACACGATGAGAAAATGGCCGCATCCGAGTTTTTCTTCGGGGATGAGGCCGTCGTGAAAGAGAATCAGGAACTGTACTATAATATCTGGGAAACCGTCGCGGAACATTTCAACGGCAATCCCTGGGTGGCAGGATACGACCTGCTGAACGAGCCCTACTGCACTTACCGCTACAACACCGGCCGCCCCGACAGCGAGCTGCACGAGATACTCTGGACCATATATGACGAGGCATATCGCCGCATCCGCGCGATCGATCCCGACCACGTGATCATCATGGAGGCTACCTGGAACGCCGCCGATCTGCCCTCGCCCGAAAAATACGGCTGGGAAAACGTGATGTACCAGTACCACACCTATCTCTATGACGATTATGACAATTCAAAGGGACAGCAGATCGTCAACCTCCGCAACAGGATCAACAACACTAAGGGCGGCGGCTACAATGTTCCGAGCCTGCTCGGCGAGTTTGCGATGTTCAATGCCCTCACCGCATGGGACGAGGGTGTAAGGATGGTCAACAATTCCGGCATGAGCTGGACTACCTGGACCTACAAAACGATCGCAAGCGTAGGCAACTGGGGCCTCAAGCACACAAAGGACTACGGCCTGAACTTAGAGACCGCAGACCTCGCCCAGATCGAGAACGCCTGGACCAAAGTCCGCGAATCCACAAACAATACCGGCCTCGCGAAGATACTCTCGAAGTACTACAAGCAGTCCTATATCGAAATGCAATAACCAAAGGTGCCTGTCACCATAAACAAAAGTTATGGTGACAGGCACCTTTTAAAAAAACAGATCACATCCGCCCGGTGCTGCGTACGATGGCTTTGTAGTAGTCCACGGCGATCGGCAGACTGTAGGTGTCGATGTTTTCGTTGAGGCCGTGCATGCCCTTCATCTGCTCGGGGCCGTAGACAACGGGCGAGAAACGCAGGCAGGCGTCGCATATCCGCTGGTAATTGCGGGCGTCGGTGCCTCCGGTCATGACATACGGGATAACGGGGAGCCCCGGGAATACCTCCCCGATCACGCTCTCTACATGCCTGAAAGCCTCGCTGTGCGCGTCTACGGGATCGTACGCGGGGTGCGCGTCTATCAGCTCGACTTCGAGGTCATATTTAGCGGCCAGCCTGCGGATTATCTCATTGCTCTCATCCATGTTCTGGTGAGGGATGTAGCGCAGGTTCAGCGTGAGCGTCGCCTCCTGCGGCAGCACGTTGCAGCCGTCCGAACCGGTCTGCATCGTGGGCGCTATCGTTGTGCGCAGCAGCGCGGCGGCCTGAGGCGAGATCGAAGGCATGAGGATCTCGAGCAGCGGCCTGAACAGCCAGAGATTGCCGAACAGCAGTCTCATCCAGAACGGCCCGTAAGGCGCCATCTTTGAAAACATCTCTTTTGCCTGTTTGTTCATCGAGGATCTCATCGGATTGTGCTTCGCGATGTCCGTCATGAACTTCGACAGCCTGACTATCGGCGAATTCCTGGGCGGGTAGCTCGAATGTCCGCCCGATGAACGTGCGATGACCTTCAGATTCCCCTGCCCTTTTTCAAGTATGCCGACCATCGCGAAATTGCCTTTGATGCCGGCCATAGGCTCGGTAACGACCGAACCGCCCTCATCATTGACTATATAAGGCTTCACGCCGCGCTTCTCAAGCTCCGCAACGAGTTTCGGGCAGCCCGTGCCCGCTATTTCCTCATCGTTCGCTGTGGAAAGATATATATCCTGTTCAGGCACAAAACCTTCCGCGAGCAGTTCCTCCACAGCCTGGAAAAATGCCATCACAGAGCACTTCGTATCGGCGCTTCCCCTGCCCCAGACCTTGCCGTCCGCGATATCTCCCGAAAAATGTCCGTGCTTCCACTCGCCCTCCGCGGGCACCACATCCTGATGCCCCATCAGCACGACAGGCTTGTCGGAACGTTTTCCTTTCCAGTAATACAGGAGGCTCCCGTCGATCTCGGTCTTTTCCAGATTTGCGTGAACGAGCGGAAAGAGTCTCTCCAGTATCTTATGAAATTCAAGGAAACGCTCACGTCTTATCTGCCCCTTGTAGGATACGGTCTCAAAACGGACCATTTCCGCGAGTTTCTCCGCATATTCCGCCTCACGCTCAGGGTCGCGCGGGGGCTGCCACTCGGACTTTTTCGCAGGGGTAAGGCACGTGCGTATCAGCGCGGCCAGCACGAGCAGCAACAGCAGTCCGATAAGTCCCAATACGATATACAGTATCGTCATCATTTATTCTCCTCTCCTGCCGCAGCGGCCTTTGCCTTTTTACGGAATGCCAGATAGGAAAGCGCGATCGCGAGACCGCCGCTCGGGATCACCATCATGCTGGTAGAGCCTATGAGTGAAGGCACAAAGCTGAATACGAGTATCATAAACGTGAGCACGATCAGCGCAACGAGCTTATTCTGCCTGTAATACTTGCAGGCCATCGCGCCGAACAGCGCGGGCACGACATTTTCAAACGCCGGCTGCAGAGCGGGTGACTGAAGCACGGGCTGCAGCGGGATCATGAGCAGTACTCCGAGTGCCAGCACCAGTATGGTGACCAGCGAGGACGTAGCGATAGAGAGCGTCGCGATGATCTCGTTCTCCGGAGTGCCGCTCTTTACGCCTACGATGTCTCTGGCATTGATCGCGCAGGGTATCTTCATGTTGATCAGATTGCCCGTGATAAATGCCAGGTAACTGCCGCCCGCGCCGAGCATCGGTACGTAGATCAGGTATTCCACGATACCGCTTACCAGATAGACGACTCCGACTCCCAGAAATGCCTTTGCCGCCGCAGGGATATTGGGCATCGCGTTAAGATATACGCCGACCGCAAAAGGCGCCGCAAGCAGCAGTACGAGCACGATCGCCGTCATGATCCTGCCCAGTCTGTGGGTATTGCTTATATATCTTCCGTAATACGCGGCCTTTTCGCTGCCGGCCGCATCGTTATCAATATTTATTTTTCCGGTCTTGTTCATGTTATCCATATGTCTCCGATCCGTGCCTAACGGAAAGTCTCCCGTTCCGGGCACATGTTCATCTCACCTTAAGCTGCCGTAACGCGCTGTGCCTTATGCCAGACCCCCGAGCAGTATCGCCGAAGCCATCGCGATCAGCATGCTGCCTGCCACGGAAAAGCTGTCCACCCATTCGGCCTTTGTCTTATTCTTGATGTACAGGAACGCGGCCATCGCGAGTGCCGCAACGACGGAAACCGCGAGTGAGAGCCAGCTGCCCTTAAACGTAAATACACCCTCCGACGAAACGATCGTGCCGACATAGCTCGCTATATACGCGGAAACGAGGCCGATGAACATCGCCGTCATCGCGATATCGCCGAAGCCCGCCGTGCTCTTCTTATTTGCCGCAGGTGCCGCATCTGCGCCCGCATCCGCGTCGGGTTTGCGCGTGGATTTTCCGCCGGACATCAGGCGTGTCACATAGGATTTACCGTTAAATATCATGAGCACCATGCCCCAGATGATGCAGAAACACATCAGCAGCGCTATCGTCGTAAAACCCTCTCCGGTCATGGTCGACGCCGAAAGTCCTCCGCCTCCGACCGCCTCCGCGGCAGCCTCGGCCACCTGGGTCTCATAATGCAGCGCTCCGATGACCGAAAGCCTCAGCCACGGCCAGGGAGTGCCCAGACTTCCCGAAAGCGCGATAACACCCAGCAGTATGCCGATGCCGGGCAATATCGAAAAAGTCGCGCTCGCAGTGATAACGCGCTTCATCTTGCCGGTATCGATCCCCATCGCCTTGCCCGCGCGATACGCGCGTACCGCAAAAATGACACAGATCACGGCAACGAGCAGAATTATCGCGCCGCAGATCAGGTACATAAAAGCACCGTTCAGCTTTGCCAGAATCTCCATAAATCCTACCTCCCGTTATATTTCAGGCTTATATGAATAACTCTAAACTTTTGCCATCCCAAAAGCAATGCTTTTTGCCGATCGGTCAAAAATGTCATAAATGTTTACCATTTTTGTCATAGGATTAACATATTCACCTTTTACACTTAAGAAAAAAGAAGGGGAGAGATACAGCCGATCCTAATTGTTGTCGGAGTATTTCTTCCCTTTCGCCTTTAATACTCAAATGTTTTCAGGAATCTCTTCGCTCTCTCGGTCCGCGGCTCGGTAAAGAATCTTTCCGGCTCGGATACCTCTATTATCGAACCCCCGTCCATAAATACGATCCTGTCTGCTATCGCGCGCGCAAAAGCCATCTCATGCGTAACGATCAGCATCGTCCTCTGCTGCTTTGCGAGTTCCAGGATCACGTCGAGCACCTCTCTTACCATCTCGGGGTCGAGTGCCGCGGTAACCTCGTCGAACAGCAGTATCTCGGGATGCATTATAAGTGCCCTTACGATCGCCACTCTCTGCTTCTGACCGCCCGAGAGCTGACGCGGATAATTGTCCTTTTTAGAGGAAAGTCCTACTTTTTCGAGCAGCTGCTCCGCCTCGGCGCGGACCTCGTTTTTGTCACGTTTCTGCACCTTTATGGGCGCGAGCATGATGTTCCCGAGTATGGTCTTGTGCGGGAACAGCTCATAGCTCTGGAACACCATACCGATCCTCTGCCTGTAGTTATCGTCCTTCTGCGGAGGCGGGTTTATGGTCTGTCCGTCCAGTATGACCCTGCCGTCCTGGATGTCCTCCAGTCCGTTGATGCACCGCAGGAATGTGCTCTTTCCGCAGCCCGACGGTCCCACGATCACGACTACTTCACCCTTGTTCACGGTGAGGCTCACATCCTCCAGTACGGTCAGGTCTTCAAAGCTTTTGTGCAGATGCTCAACTTTAAGTATCTCTTCCATAATCTACCTCTAGTTTTCCCATTTCTTTTCCAGATATTTTGACAGTCTGCCGATCGGCCAGCATACCGCGAAATACAGCAAAAATACGACGGCGAACACTCCGAAGGCCGCATTCGGCGCCGTTTTCCTGTTTGCCTCGATGATCTGCTGCCCGACTTTCAAAACCTCCACGATGCCGATCATCATCACGAGACTCGTGGTCTTGATCATCCTCGTGATAAGGTTGATCGAGAGCGGGAGCAGTCTTCTGACTATCTGCGGCACGATCACATATATAAATGTCTGCAGTCTGCCAAGCCCCAGCGCTGCGCTGCTCTCATACTGTATCGCGGGGATGCTGATCATGCAGCCTCTCACGAGATCCGCCATCTCGGCTGTCCCCCAGAACGAGAAAACTATCACCGCCGAGACCTCCGCTGACAGATTAAGTCCCGTGAGCTTCGTGAATCCGAAGAATACGATGAACAGCAGCACCATCTGCGGCATTATCCTGACGATCTCCAGGTAGATGCGCGTTATCACGTTGATCACCGGCTTTTTGAGCGTCATCAGCATGCCGAGGGCGATCCCCAGCACAATGCTGATCGCGACCGATATCAGGCTTATCTTCATCGCCGCGCCGAGCCCGGCGAGCAGTCTCACAAGGTTTTTACCCTTAAATATAACCTCTATTCCCATACGTCAGTCTCCATACATTCCGAAGCGCACTTTTTTCTCGATCAGGCTCCCCGCAAATGACACCGGGAGCAGCATCAGTACATAAAAAAGCACGAGCAGGAAAAGGCTCTCGGTCGTGTTGTAATGCAGGCCGATCAGGTCCTTTGCCGTAAACATCAGATCCATCAGGCTTATCGCCGAAAAAACGCTTGTCTCTTTCAGCAGGAAAATAACGTTGGCCATGAGGCCCGGCACACTGATGTTAAATGCCTGCGGTGCGATGATATACCTGAATGCCTGCCATTTTGTCATGCCAAGCGACTTCGCGCTCTCGGACTGAATGGCAGGTACGGCTTCAAGTCCGCTCCTTATACTCTCCGCCATGTAGCTGCCGCCCAGCAGTCCCAGCCCTAAGGTTCCGCACAGCTGCGCGGATATCCTGATGCCTATCGAGGGCAGGCCGTAGTAGATGAAGAACAGCTGTACCAGCAGCGGCGTATTGCGGAACAGCTCAACGTAGAACCTGACGATCGTCGAAAGCACAGGCAACTTATAATACAGCGTGAACGCGCATAAAATGCCCAGCACGAACGCCAGCGCGATACCCAGCCAGCCTGTTTTGACCGTCAGCAGGAAAGCCTTTGAAAACAGCGGCAGATATCTCTTGATTACTTCTATATCCATATCGGATCCCTTATCTCTTTCTGTGGTCTATGCGTCTCGACAGTCTTGTCCCCAGATGCTGTATGATCTGGAAAATGATTATCAGCAGCAGAACCGTCACGATCATGATGTCGGTCTGCCATCTGTAATAGCCGTATCTTACCGCTATATCGCCGAGTCCGCCGCCTCCTACGGTTCCCGACATTGCCGAATAACCGAGCAGCAGGCCTGTGGTTATCGTAGCTCCCGTAAACAGCGAGACCCTGGCTTCGGCGAGCAGGACCTTGAATATGATCTGGAAATTGCCCGCGCCCATGGCTTTAGCGGCCTCGATCACACCCGCGTCGACTTCGTTCAGCGATGACTCCACCACTCTGGCGATATATGGCGCCGCGCATATCACGAGCGGTACAATGGTCGCAGTGGAACCGTAGCTCTGCCCGACAAGGAACCGCGTGAACGGGATCAGCAGGATCAGCAGGATCAGGAACGGTATGCTCCTGATGATATTGCAGATGAAGCCGATCGCGCCGTAGATCACGCTGTTGGGCTTTAATCCGTCCTTTCTCGTGACACTGAGGATGACGCCGAGCGGCAGGCCGAGCACATATCCGAAA
This sequence comes from Lachnospiraceae bacterium, assembly GCA_016288005.1. Lineage (GTDB taxonomy): Bacteria > Bacillota > Clostridia > Lachnospirales > Lachnospiraceae > RUG11977. Next base: position 12,719 of record JAEEXY010000040.1, on the reverse strand, counting down.
ACTGTCGAAACCAGCGTCATATACAGGGTATCCTTGATCCCGGCCAGTATCATTTCAATAACTTTATCCGTAAACATCACACATTACCCCCATCCACGTCACTGACGGTCAGCCCGCTCGCCTTCAGGCTCTCTATCATGGCCTCCTGCAGCCTGCTGCCTTCGGGGAGCCCGAGTATCATCTCGCCTCTGGCCCTGCCGCCTACGTTGCGCGTATCGGCCTTCAGGATATTGACCGGCGCCCCGTGCTTTAAGATAAGGTTCGCGATCACCGGCTCATATGCCGAATTCTCGTTGAAGGTGATCCTGATCTTTCTCTCCCCGTCAAGAGTCTCCACAGGGGAATAAACCTGCTTTTTCTCGAATATCAGCTCTTTGGCGGCGTCGCTCTGCGGATTCGCGAACACGGCCGCCACATCGCCTTCCTCCACCAGGACTCCGTTGTCTATGATCGCGACATTGTTGCATATCCTCGTTACGACGGACATCTGGTGGGTGATCACTACGATCGTGATTTTGAATCTCTCGTTTATCTCTTTTAACAGGCTAAGGATCGATTCCGTCGTCTGCGGGTCGAGCGCACTCGTTGCCTCATCGCAGAGCAGGATCCCGGGATTGGTCGCCAGCGCGCGGGCTATCGCCACACGCTGCTTCTGCCCGCCCGAGAGCTGCGAAGGATAGACCTTTTCCTTTTCTTCGAGGCCTACCGTCCGTAAAAGCTCCTTTGCGCGGACTCTCGCGTCTTTGCGCTTCACACCCGCTATTTCCAGCGGAAAACAGACATTGTCGATAACGTTTCGCTGTTCGAGCAGATTAAATCCCTGAAATATCATCCCTATCCCGCTGCGTTTTTTCCTGAGCTCCTTTTCAGACAGGGACGCCAGATCCGTGCCGTCGATGATTATCTGTCCGTCGGTCGGCCTCTCCAGGTAGTTGATCGATCTGACGAGTGTGCTCTTTCCCGCGCCCGACATGCCTATGATCCCGTAGATATCGCCTTTTTCTATGCTGAGGGTCACATTGTCCAGGGCTGTGACTGTATTGCCCTTTACTTCGAATCTCTTGGTCAGATTCCTGATCTCTATCTCACTCATGCTGAAAAACCTCTGAAAAATGCTTTTCCCAAGGACGGGCAAAACGGCTCTGAATCATCAGAACCGCCCGCCTCTAGGAGATTATCTATATCGATCTTATTCAAAGAATACTACCGCGCCGTCATAGGTATCCTTTATGAATTTCTGAATATCCGCGGATCTGAGCACCTCAACGAGAGCCTTGATCTTGTTGTCGGACTCATGTCCCGAAAGAACCGCGATGATGTTGACGTATGTCTTTGCTGCTACCGAATCGCTGGCTTCGTACGCGATCGAGTCCTTTGCTACTGAGTAGCCTGCCTCAAGAGCGTAGTTGCCGTTAAGCACCACGTATGCGACCTCGTTTACCACACGTGCTACCTGTGCCGCCTCGAGCTCTACGAACTTGATGTTCTTGGGATTCTCTACGATGTCGTTCACGGTCGCCGTAAGTCCCACACCGTCCTTTAACTTTAAGAGACCGTTGTCCTGAAGGAGCAGGAGCGCTCTCGCCTCATTGGTGGTATCGTTGGGAACCGCGATGCTGTCACCGTCGGCGATATCGGCAAGGCTCTTCTTTGTTCCGGGATAGATGCCGAAGGGCTCATAGTGGATGCCGCCTGCGTTTACAAGGTGTGTGCCCTGTTCTGCGTTGAAGCTGTCAAGATAAGGAACATGCTGGAAATAGTTTGCGTCAAACTCACCCGACTCAACAACGAGGTTGGGCTGAACATAATCAGCGAATTCTACGACGTCAAGCTTGTAGCCGTACTGCTCAAGGATGGGTGCTGCCTTTTCAAGGATCTCCGCGTGAGGTGTTGCGGAAGCCGCGATCTTGATGGTCTCGCCGTTGCCGGGCACGATGTTCAAAGCGCCGGTCGATGCGCTACCGTTAGCGGTAACGCCGCCCTCCACAACCAATGTGTCCTCATAGTCCTTGCCGTAGGTCGAAAGAAGAGTTGCCTCATAATCCGCATGGAAGAAATTCTCATTTGCGAGCGACTTGATCTCGTTGTTGATCCAGTCAAGGAGTGTGGTATTTCCCTTTGAAACCGCGGGAGCGATGGTGTCCTGGCTGCCGAGTGAAGGAATGCCTACGGTGTATCCTGCGTTCTCGATCGCGAACGCGATAACCTCTGTGTTGTCGTTAGCCCATGCAACGCCTGTACGGTTCTCGAAAGAAGTCTTTGCCGTAGCGTATGAATCAAATTTCTGAAGTTTGATATCGGGATGGTTCTTTTCAAGATAAGTCTCTGCGGTGGTACCCGAAATAACGATAACCTGCTCGTCGGCACCGATCTGGGACAGATCTGTGATAACCTTGTCATCGTGCGATACAACGCCGAGCGCAACGTTCATGTAAGGAAGCGCGAAATCAACCTTCTTAGCTCTCTCATCGGTCACAGTGAAGTTTGCGAGCACGATATCTACCTTGCCGGTCTCGAGATACTCAACTCTGTTGGCCGCTTCGGTCGAAACGTAATTGATCTTAACGCCGAGGTCCTTTCCGATCCTCTCCGCGAAGTATACGTCATAGCCCTGATAATTGCCGTTCTCGTCAACGTATCCGAATGGATTCTTATCGGAGAAAACACCGATATTTACTGTTCCGGCCTTCTTGATCTCGTCAAGAGTGCGGTATACCTTGCCGGTCTCCCCTGCATTTGCCTTACTGTCCTTTGAGCATCCGGTCAGTGCCGAAAGGCCCAGAACGATAGTGAATAATACTGCGATAAGTTTTGTCCATAATGTCTTTTTCATAATTTTTCTCTCCTCTTTTGTTTAGATTTTTTAATAGGACATCTCGCGAGCAAGCTCGCCTCGCGTATCTCGTGAGAGTACTCACTCGATGTCGCGTCAGCTCGGCAATCAGCCGCGTTTCACGCTTTTGCCACGCGCATCAGCATCTGTTCAAGACCAGAGGTCTTGGCAGCTGCTAATCGCTCGTGGCACCGGCTCCGCCGGGCTGATTGCACTCGCTTTAAACGCGCAAAAAAAGCCCGGCGAGTATAAACTCCCGGGCATTGGTCATCAAAAAATCCGATTATGGTTATTTTCCGAATTTAGGCGCATGACGTATGAGCCATCCGCCCGACCATATTTACTGCCCGGGAGCATAGCATTCGACACATACACATGCAGGTAGATGTAAAAGCTGTTCTGCTCATCGTCATTCTCCTTTCTCGTCAAACTTTATGCCTATACGATACGCCTACTAAGTTAGTATGTCAATAATGTAATTTTTCATAAAGAATTTCGGCGTGATCTTCATTTTTTGTGTATTTTTCACACAACATCCATCTCAGCTCTCGTACTGAGCCCTGTAGAGGTTGTAGTAGAAGCCCTTCTTTTCGAGCAGTTCCTCGTGCGTGCCGCGCTCGATGATGTGGCCCGCGTTCATAACGAGTATGCAGTCGGCCTTTCTGATCGTCGAGAGACGGTGCGCCACGACGAAATTGGTCCTGCCCTCCATCATCTTGTTGAAGGCGTCCTGAACGATCAGCTCGGTACGCGTATCGATCGAGGAAGTCGCCTCGTCGAGGATCAGCATGCCGGGCGTACAGAGCATGACACGGGCTATGCAGAGCAGCTGCTTCTGTCCCTGCGAGAGCGTGTCACCGCTGTTCTTGAGCTCGGTATCGTAACCCTTTGGCAGCCTTACGATGAAGCTGTGGGCATGTGCCGATCTTGCGGCCGCGATAACCTCTGCGCGTGAAGCTCCCGGATTGCCGTAAGCGATATTGTCATGGATCGTGCCGTCCATGAGCCAGGTATCCTGCAGCACCATGCCGAAGGACGTGCGCAGCGAGTCTCTGGTTATCTGCTTTGACGGAGTCCCGCTGATACGGATATTACCCGAGTCAACCTCGTAGAAGCGCATCAGCAGATTGATAAATGTGGTTTTTCCGCAGCCTGTGGGGCCTACGATCGCTATCCTGTCGCCCTTGTTCACATGCATCGAGAAATCCTCGATGAGCGGCCTGTCTGGGCTGTAAGCAAAGCTGATGCCGTCGATATCGACGGAGCCGTCGGCGTCGTTAAGTACCCTGCTGCCCTCGGGATCCGCAGGCTCGGGCTCGAGAGAGAGGAACTCAATCACTCTGTTCAGCGATGCCCTCGCGCTCTGGAACTCCGCGATAACGCCCGATATCTCGTTAAAGGGCTTAGTATACTGGTTTGCGTAATTTAAGAAACAGCTGAGCTGGCCGACCGTGATGGCACCTCCGATCGCCATAAACGCGCCCATGATGCCTACGCTCGCGTAAACTATGCTGTTGACAAAACGCGTTGTGGGATTGGTCAGGGCCGAGAAGAAAATAGCCTTTACGCTGCAGTCCCTCAGATGCTCGTTGACCCTGTCGAAGCGCTCCCTGGCCGTGTCTTCATAGGCAAAGGCCTTGACGGTCTTAAAGCCATCGATCATCTCATCCGAGATCGAAGTGAGCTCGCCGCGTGTTGCCGACTGCTCCTTAAAACGCGCATAGGTGTGCTTCGCGACGAATGAAGAAACAAACATCGAAAGCGGCGTGATGACTATGACCGCGATCGTGATCCTCACGTTGATCGAGAACATGAAGCAGATCGTGCCGAGTATCGTCACGACACCCGTAAAGATATGAGTAAATCCCATGATCAGGCCGTCGCTCACCTGCTCGACGTCCGTGGTCATGATGCTTATGTAATCGCCGTGAGAGAGCCTGTCCACGCTCTTTAAGGGCAGCGCGTGCAGCTTGTAGAACAGCTCGTCCCTCAGATTGTTCACGACGTCAAACGCCACGCGGTTTATCACTATCGACATCAGCCACTGCGTGACCGAGGAAATGACGATCACTATGCCCAAAGACGCAAGGATCCTCGTCAGGCCGTCAAAAATGACTTTTCCTTCGCCGAGCATCTTGTCGATCGCATTGCCTGTCAGCACGGGCGCATACAGGACACCCGCGACATTGATCAGTGCCAGGAGCAGCACCAGCAGTATGTATCCCAAATAGGGTCGTATCAGTTTCTTCATAGGCTATTTTGTCTGAGATTCGTAGATCTCCTTATATATCTCACAGCTCTTTAGCAGCTCTTCATGCCTTCCGAGTCCGACCTGCCTGCCGTCGTCAAGTACCAGAATGCTGTCGGCATTCATCAGCGATCCCACACGCTGGGAAACGATGATCAGCGTGATGCCTGCGGTCTGCGTCGCGATCGCTTTTCTGAGCGCCGCGTCCGTTGCGAAATCGAGCGCCGAGGCGCTGTCGTCGAGGATCAGCACATCGCTGCAGCCGACCAGCGCGCGTGCGATCGTAAGTCTCTGCTGCTGGCCTCCCGAAAGGTTTGTTCCGCCTTTTTCCACGGCGTAGTCGAGTCCCACGCCGGGCTTGTTGACAAACTCCGCTGCCTGCGATATCTCAAGCGCACGCTGCAGCTCATCGTCGGTCGCCTCCCGCCCGAACAGCAGGTTCTCGCGTATAGTGCCTTTAAACAGGTTCTTCTTCTGGGGAGTGTAGGAAAATCTCCTCCGCTTCTCCGAATCATCGATATCGTTTATATCCGTTCCGTCTATGTAGATATGCCCTTCCGTTGCCTCATAAAAGCCCGTGAGCAGGTTGATCAGGGTTGTCTTGCCGGCGCCGGTACCTCCGATGATGCCGAGCACTTTGCCCTTTTCCACGGCAAAATCGATATTGCTGACGCTCGGCGCTTCGGCACCCGGATAGGTAAACGATACGTTGTCGAAACGGATATGCGGCCTGCCGCCGGCTTCGGGCAGGGTCGAGAGTTTCTCGGCTCCCGTAAGAGCCTTTTTCTTTTCGAATTCCACGGGATCGAAGATCTCAGTGATCCTCCCCGCGGACGCGATCGCCTTTGTGAAGGAGTTGATGAGATTTACCATCGCGATCAGCGCGAGCAGTATCTGTGAGAGGTAATTGACCAGAGCGATGACCTCACCCTGAGTGAGCCTGCCGGTGTCCACTCCCTTCGCGCCGTACCACAGCACGAGGATCACTGCGATATTGAGCAGCACGTACGAGATTGGATTGAGCAGTGCCGAAATATGGCCCGTATGAATGGAAATGTCGTAGAGCTCATCCGTGGTCCTGTTAAAGCTTTCCATTTCCTTCTCCTGTCTCGCAAAAGCCCTGACTACACGCACACCCGCGAGATTCCCGCGCGACGCGGCCAGAATATCGTCGAGCTTGGCCTGTATCTGCTTGAACCTCGGGATGGTCTTCATCATGATGATATAGACTACGACTGCGATAACCGGCGTCGCTACCAGAGTGATCAGCGCGAGCCTTACATCGATCGTAAATGACATGATAACGGCGCCCACCACGATGAACGGTGAGCGTAAGAAAAGCCTCAGAGCCAGGTTGACGCCGGACTGGACCTGATTGACATCCACGTTCAGCCGGTTGATCAGAGTCGCGGCGCCTATGCTGTCATGCTCCGAATAAGTCATCCCCATGTAATAATCGAACATGTCGTGACGCAGTTCCGCGCCGAAGCCCATCGCTGCCTTTGCGGCAAAAAACTGCGCGGTGAGCGAACATCCCAGTCCCACCAGGCCGAACAGCAAAAGCAATGCTCCTTTTCCGAGTATATAGGTCTTATCGCCGTTTGCGATGCCGACATCGATGATATCCGACATTACGAGCGGCACTATTAACTCAAAAATGGCCTCTGTCAGTTTGAACAAAGGCCCTATTATGCTCTCTTTTTTGTAGTTTTTAAGATAGCGCAGCAGTTTCCACATTACAGATCCCCATTATTGCTGATATCGAAGCGGCCCCTTCTCCGAGCCGCTCCGTTTGTTACAGGATATTAACGCCCGCGCTCCTGGCTTCGGCCACCATGTCCTCGGGCCATACCGAAGAATGAACCTCGCCGATATGCGCTTTGCGCAGGAAATACATACACATTCTGGACTGTCCGATACCGCCGCCGACGGTATAAGGCAGTTCTTTATTAAGGATAGCCTTCTGGAAAGGAAGCTCTGCCCTCTCCTCGCAGCCTGCCATCTTAAGCTGCGCAGCAAGCGAATCCTCATCAACGCGGATCCCCATCGACGAAAGCTCGAATGCGCAGTCAAGAACGGGATAATATACGATGATATCGCCGTTTAAGCTCCAGTCATCATAGTCGGGAGCACGTCCGTCATGCTTCTGTCCGGATGCCAGAGGTCCGCCGATCTGCATGAGGAAAACGGCGCGCTTAAGCCTCGCGATCTTATTCTCGCGCTCCTTGGGAGTATCGTTCGGATACATGTTCTCGAGCTCCTGCGTGGTAACGAAGGTGATCTCGTCGGGCAGGATCTCACCGATGAAAGGATACTTGTCAGCGATATAATGCTCGGTATCCTTTAATGCCTGGAATATGCGGCGTACGACATATTTGAGCGTCTCAACGTTGCGCTCGTCCTTTAAGATGACCTTCTCCCAATCCCACTGATCGACGTAGATCGAGTGGAGATTGTCGAGCTCCTCATCGCGTCTGATAGCGGTCATATCCGTGTACAGGCCCTCGCCGTAGCCGAAGCCGTAAACCTTAAGCGCCATTCTCTTCCATTTTGCGAGTGAATGAACGACCTCAACAGTCTTGCCGCCGAGATCCTGAATATCGAAGCCAACGGGACGTTCAACGCCGTTAAGATTGTCGTTGAGTCCCGACTCGGGGGTAACGAACAGAGGCGCTGAAACACGCGTCAGATTGAGCTGTTTTGCGAGCTGCCTCTCGAAATGATCCTTGATATACTTGATAGCGTGCTGGGTCTCCTTGATGTCGAGTCCCGAGCTGTAACCACCGGGAATGGTCAGTTTAGCCATATTGATCCCTTACCTTCCTGTGCCCTCTCGCACATTTTCTGCAGTCAGTTACTATTTGCAATGCTGTACTAAGCCACTCGTAAACCATTCAGCTCCGCTGAATGCCGCCGCTTCGCGGCTTTGTTTACTCGTGTACTTAGTCCAGCCTTTACAGTATAATCCGTATGTGAGCAAACCCGCAAGCAAGCTTGCGGTTTGCTCACATCACGGCTTATACTGCAAATAGTAACTGTTTTTCATATGATTGCACAAATGCGGCGTTCATGCAAGGTTTTTTTGCGGAGATTTTGCGATCAGATCCGCAAGTGTCGAGGTATCGGTCAGCTGCGCAAGATGCGAGTTTCTGAGCCGTCTGTCCGCAGACACATCCTCTCCGATCCAGTCGGGCTTTACAAAACGCTCTGCTGCGTCCAGACTCGGGAACTCAACCTCCGTATAAACAAGTCCGTCCAGATGCCCGTGGAATACATCGAGTTCTGCCTTTAGCATCTTGTCCGCGTCCTCCGCGCTCACTCCGGGGCAGCGCTCGCCGCACGTTCCGAGCGGTATCAGGTAACGCGTCTTTGAAAGCGGCGGAAAATCGAGCTTTTCTTTAAGGTGCAGATAAGCCTCTGCGTCGAGCTCCGCCTCGATCTCCGTATTGCAGATGGTACCGTCGGCCGCAGGCTTATCGGATTTCTTTTTGTAGGTCAGTATATAATCGTCATTGCTCTTCCTGATGCGCAGCGTAGGGCTCGTGCAGAGATATCCCTGCTCTATCTCTCTCTTTTCGAAGCTGTCAAGGTTCTCCGGGAATCTGACAAGCAACAGTTTTTTCTCTATCTCCATGCTGTTGACGAATGCTCCTTCCGTGCTATGATGTTACTGTATTTATGTATTATTTTACATTTCGGGTGCGCTCTTTTCAATACGGATCGCGAAAGAAAAGGTCCTGTGGGAGCCCCGGATATGCCAAAAGGAGGTCAGTCATGGAGAAAAACACCGCTCCCGACAAGGTACGGACGCAGCTGTATGCACTGAGCGGCGAAAGCTGGCCTGCCGGCCTCGTTGACATAACCGAGCGGCTCGTGATACGTGAATTCAGGATCGATGAGTCCGAGATCTGCCGGGAAATATTCCGCGAATGCGGTTCCTTCATGCCGGGTGACAACCCCGGATATCTCTCCCGGGAAGAATTCCTTGAGTTCCACCGCGCGTATATAAAATACCAGTACGGGTTCTACGGCTACGGCAACTTCGGCATATTTTTAAAGGCCCCGGACTGCAGCAGCATCGATGAATGCATACAGAGATCCGGGACCTGTATAGGCCTGGTGGGTCTGATCAACGGTTCGGCCTCTCAGACCGGTGAATTAAGCTATGCGATACTTCCTCCGTACCGGATGCAGGGCTATGCTTACGAAGCATGCTCCGCTGCCCTCGAATACGGCCGTGAGTGCGGGTTTGAGCGCTTTGAGGCCAGGATCTCGCCTGACAACGCGGCGTCCCTGGCACTGGCCGGAAAACTCGGGATAAATATCCTCCGTTAGTTTTCCGACGCGCTGTGTGCCGAACGCGTGATGCGGATATCCGTGATGGCGCACTGGTCGCCGGTGATCGCCAGATATACGTCCTTTGTACCGTCGTTTATGGTCGTTACGCTGTTTAAGGCCACTCCGAAGCTCTCGGTCTGCATCATTATCCTGTTGTCGTCCCTGATTATCTTCAGAGTGCAGTCAAGTCCCTGTTTGTTCTTTTCCATCCAGGCGTTCCAGCCTTCGAAATCCTCCGTCTGGTCGATGGTCACCGCATTGTCGACATCCTCTTCAGATTCCCAGTTCTCTCCGTCAAGCTTAAGCAGCAGGAACTCCCGGAACCGCTCTCCGTCGGGCTGTCCGTTGTCCGATGTGAAAATGCTGAAATACGGGCAATGCCATACCAGCCGCGCGGTCGGGTAGCTGAACGAATGGAAGGTCACAGTCATACTGCTGCTGATGGGTATGCCCCGGGTTGATGCCAATCTGGGGCCGTCCACCTCCACATTCGGTATATCTCCCACAGGACAGTCTTTGATATAGCTGAGTTCCTCGGCAATACGGGGAAGAGCATCACTGTCCGTCTCATCATCATCCACTTCGACGACGATATTGCTGAGATCCACATGCTCTCCGCCGACAGAGATGAATGCGTACCGCGAAGTATCGGGCAATGCCAGGACCACGCCGTATTTCGCCTTCCGGCAGGATACCGTGATGAGCACATGGTCTCTGTTGCGCACCGCCTCTACCCTGCAGTGACGCAGGCCGTCGGCATTCGCTGCGCCGTCATCCTCGATTTCGGCTTCCGCAGGAAAGCTCCTGATCTCGCTCTTTCTGATATTGCCTTCGGTCAATTGGCCGTCCAGCCTGATCCTGGCGTATTCCAGATACATCAGGTCCTTATTGTTTTCCTGTCCGGGGTGCACATTTCCGTCGAGCGAATCATATACGATCAGTACGGGCAGACTCTCCTCCTCAGGCGCGCTGCCGTCGGGCCGGCCTGAAAATATGATCTTTGTACGCTTTTTCGTGATCCCTATGCCGCCGGTGCAGTCATGATAAATCGACTCGCAGTGAATACTGCCGGAAAAGACCGCGTTTGCGCCCGAGATGCTCTCCTTCATTCTGTACTCCGTATCGAGATCTATCAGACGGATCATGGTCCTGGCAAAAAACGGATCGAACTGGGTTCCGATGCCCTTTACCAGCTCTTCTCGTACAACATGCTGCGGTATGGCATCGCGGTAGCTTCTGTTTGAAGTCATCGCGTCATATGCGTCCGCCACGGCGATGATCCTCGCTATCTCGGGGATCGTCTCGCCTTTGAGGCCGTCGGGATAGCCCTTCCCGTTATAGCGTTCATGATGATAATGCGCGCCGATGCTGAGCCAGGGGTGATCGCTGATAGTTGAAAGTATCTGGCTTCCGATGACCGGATGCTGCTTGATCTGCTCGTATTCCTCCGTGGTCAGCCTGCCTTTTTTGGTAAGGATCTCGATCGGAACACCTATCTTGCCAACATCATGCAGGAGCGCCGTAAAATATATCTTCTCGCAGTCCTCCGCGCTCTTGCCGGCGGCTTCCGCTATTTTCCTCGAATACTCGGCCACACGGCGCGAGTGACCGTTGGTATATGTGTCCTTGGCGTCTATCGCGCCCGCCAGCGCTTCCATGACCTCTGTGGTCAGGTTTTTGAGCTTCCCGCCCGCCGCCTCAACCTCGCTGACATAATCGTCGAGCTTTCTCTTTAGCTCCTGACGATAGACGGTCGCCAGATAGATATAAAACTCGAGAAGGCACAGCGCGGTTATCGTATTTGTATGTTCGGATATGCCGTTATACTCAAAAAGGCCGCCGAGCACCGCCTGAGTGAACACAAGGATAAGTATCAGGCTCTTTTTGCGGTCGCCCGTATAAAACGAATTAAGGGAGCAGTAGAGCAGAATCAACAGATACAGAAAGGTCGTAATATAGACCGTCTTGCTGAATGTCAATCCGTGCCATGCATTATTGGCATCGATAAAAAAGGCGATCGGGTGCCCTATGAGTGTCGCCGAGTAGACTACCGCGTTCAGCAGCGCGGGTATGACGCAGAGCATCCTGTACTTCCTGCCGCGGAGCATGATCAGCAGCTCAGCAAGTATTATGCAGGGGCGGAGGATATAACCGATCGCGCTGGCCCACGTACGTACGGCAACGACCCGTGCCGCCTCTTCGGGCAGCATAGCGCTGACATCATAGCTCGTGTCAAATACGCCGGCAACGGTCACGATCAGCAAAAGTCCTATGCTCACTATGAACAGGCTGGTCGCGGGTATCTTAACGTCCTTGTTCACGTACATCATGCTGATGAGCGCGAGCAGGATCATAAGTGTTATGAAATTATAGGTAAGGTACGAGGTTAGCATATAATCCTACTTTCCTTTCATATCACGCACAAACGGGTTTCATCTGCCGAGCAGTTCCCCGGTCCTTTTCAGAAAAGCATCGACGTCCGATGCGTCGCTCCCCCATCCGGTCACCAGACGGATTGGGATCATGCCCTCTTTTTCGGGAGCCCATTCGTAGAAAAAGAAATCCTTTTCGAGCTCTTTGACGACAGGCGCGGGCAGTACGGGGAATATCTGGTTTGTCTGCGATACGGAGTAAAACTCTACGCCCAGCCCGGCCAGTCCGTCTCTCAGTTTCTTTGCGAGGCTGTTGGCATGCGCCGCCATCTTAAAATATATGCTGTCCTTTCCGCCTTCGAGCAGTGCCTCAAACTGGACTCCGATCAGCCTGCCCTTTGCGAGCATACCGCACTGACGCTTTATCATGAAGCGGAAATGATCGTCCATGGCCTTATTGAGGATAACGAGCGCCTCTCCGAACAGCGCGCCGTTCTTTGTGCCGCCGATATAAAAAGCGTCGCACAGCTTAGCGAGATCCGTTATCGGCAGGTCGTTCTCCTCCGATGTCAGCGCCGACCCGAGTCTCGCGCCGTCCACATACAGGAGCAGGTTCTTTTCGTCGCACTTTTTTCTGAGCGCCGTCAGCTCGGCCCTGCTGTAGAGAGAGCCGATCTCGGTCGGCTGGGAGATATAAGCCATGCGCGGCAGTACGGTGTGCTCATCGTCGTATTCCTCCATAGCCAGATCTATCAGCCCGGGAGTGAGCTTCCCGTCCGGGCTGTCCATAGCGGTCACACGGTGTCCCGTGCCTTCCACCGCTCCCGTCTCATGCTTGTAGATATGTCCCGAGCGCGCGGCTATCACCGATTCATAGGGTCTGAGCGCCGCTGCGATCACCGTTACGTTGCACGGAGTGCCTCCCACC
>JAEEXY010000039.1 GCA_016288005.1 Lachnospiraceae bacterium | reverse complement strand
GAATCCATGCCGAAGATGAAATTGTCGGGAAGATTTTCGACCTTTTCAACATACAGGCTGCTGCCCTCGATCTTCGGGAGCGGCGCGCTCACCGTAACGGGCCTGTCAACCGCGGGTGCGGGTGTTGTCTGTCCGTTATCGCTCCCAGCGCCCGAAAGCCGGGGATCCGGAGCATCCGTATGCGGCTCGGCATTGGCAAGTCTGGGATCGCGCTGGGGCTTGCTCTCATCGGTACTTGCAGCGTCCGAACCGTTATCCGTATCGGTCTGCCCCGATGCGCCGTTATCCGTCTGTCCGCTGACAGCGCCTGTCTGCGAATCCGTGCCGTTTCCGGCGTCGTTTCCGCTCTTACAACCGCACAGGGCAAATATCATGCAGCAGATCAGCATGATCGTGATGATCCGTTTTATCGCGAATTTATGTTTTTTCACTGTTTTTACCTCCGATGGTCTTTTTCGGTTTTCTATTGCAGGCACTGCTGTTATCCGGCCCGTTATGTCCTCTGTTTTCGCCTGCGCAATATTTATTTTCTTGTTGCGCAACCGATTGCTCACTATCAATATAGCAGAATTCCTCGCTCCCGTCAACCAAAATGTGGCGAAGACACAGGGACGGTTCTTTTGTCCGCGGAAACAAAAAGGACGCGGGCTTCGCCGCCCGCGTCTCTGTTATTTGTTTTGGACAAAAGAACCGTCCCCATGTCTTACCCGTGGAACAGCTTCTTGCCCTGGTATGCCGGCTCGCTCGTGAGGTTCACGCCGAGCTTGCGGAAGGTATTGCTGTCCACCTGTGAAAGGATCACGCTGGTGTGTGCCTCGCAGCCCTTGAGCCTCTGCAGCTGCTGCATCGCGATCTCGGCCTTTTCGTCGGTCTCGGCGCAGATCGTGAGCGCGATCAGTATCTCATCCGTATGCAGTCTCGGGTTTGTATTGCCGAGGTGATTTACCTTCAGGTCCTGTATGGGCTCGATGATCGAAGGAGCGATCAGATCCACCTCCTGATCGATACCGCCGAGCGCCTTCAGCGCGTTGAGCAGGAGTGCCGCGGATGCGCCGAGCAGAGGAGTCGTCTTGCCCGTTACGATCCTGCCGTCGGGAAGTACCATCGCTGCCGCGGGCGCGCCGGTCTCGGCTGCCTTTTTATTGGCTGCTGCGATAACGGGGCGGGAATCGACGGTCACGCCTGCCTGCTTCATGATCATCTCGATCTTGAGGACTTCTGCGGGTGTCGCATTGCCCTGGAATGCCTGACAGAGCGTGTTGTAATAGCGGCGGATGATCTCGTTGTGAGCGGCCGCGCGGACATAGTCATCGTCTATGATGCAGTTGCCCGCCATATTAACGCCCATATCGGTAGGCGACTTGTAAGGAGATTCGCCGAGAATGGTCTCGAACATCGCGTTCAGTACCGGGAATACCTCAACATCGCGGTTATAGTTAACGGTTGTTTTTCCGTATGCTTCAAGGTGGAAGGGGTCGATCATGTTAACGTCGTTCAAATCGGCAGTGGCTGCCTCATAAGCGAGATTAACAGGGTGTTTTAAGGGAAGGTTCCAGATAGGGAATGTCTCGAATTTCGCATAGCCGGCTTTGATGCCGCGCTTGTTCTCGTGGTAGAGCTGTGAGAGGCAGGTCGCCATCTTTCCGCTGCCGGGGCCCGGTGCGGTAACTACGACCAGAGGTCTCTCCGTTTCGATATAATCATTTTTGCCGAAGCCGTCATCGCTGACGATAAGAGGAATGTTCGCAGGATATCCGGGAATGATGTAATGCCTGTAGACACGCAGCCCCAGGCCTTCCAGCTTTTTCTGATAAGCCTCCGCGCTGGGCTGTCCCGCAAAATGGGTCAGTACCACGCTGCCGACATAGAGCCCGTAGCCCCTGAATGCGTCAATGAGTCTCAGAACGTCCATGTCATAGGTGATACCGAGGTCACCTCTGACCTTTGCCTTTTCGATGTCGCCCGCGTTGATGACGATGACTATCTCGGCGTCGTCCTTCATCTTCGCCAGCATCCTGATCTTACTGTCAGGCTCAAAACCGGGCAAAACGCGCGATGCATGGAAATCATCGAAGAGCTTGCCTCCGAACTCCAGATAAAGCTTGCCTCCGAAGCTGTTGATCCTCTCGAGGATGTGCTCCGACTGCATCTTCAGGTACTTGTCATTGTCAAAACCTACACGGCTCATACTCTCTGCCTTCCTTTTCCCGTTCATACGAAGTGTGTCGCGGATCATTCAGACCCATCTTATATGATTATATGAAACTCACTCACCGAATTCAACATGACTTTAGTATTTTTTGTCGCGGTCTTTCTGCGTTGTTTTGCTTGCATTATCGCATGGTTTGAATTATAGTGTAGTTGGTTAAAAATCGGCATTTACAGTTTTGGGGCGTTTCGTACCCTAAGGAGTATCACACATCATTATGGACATTTTTGATTACTTACAGTTACTCGGCGGAATCGGTCTCTTCCTCTTCGGAATGAAGTATCTCGGCGCATCTCTCGAGCGCATGGCCGGATCCAAACTTGAAAAAACTCTCGAAAAACTCACTAAAAACCGCTTCAAAGGTCTTCTGCTCGGTGCCTTTGTCACCGCTGCCATACAGAGTTCTTCAGCGACCACGATCATGCTGGTCGGCTTCGTAAACGCAGGCATCATGAGCCTTGCGCAGACTATCCCCGTTCTTCTCGGCGCCGATATCGGTACCACCGTCACCGGTCAGATCCTGCGTCTGGCAGATATCTCGGGTTCCGGCAGTTCCATCATCGGCCTGCTCAAGCCCACCGCTTTTGCTCCGCTGCTGATCGGCATCGGCGCGTTCATCATGCTGATGAGCAAAAAGAAAAAGGCGAACAATATCGCCTCATGTCTGATGGGCTTCGGCATTCTCTTTTTCGGAATGAGCACGATGGAGACGGCACTCGGGCCTCTCTCCAGTTCGGAATCCTTCAGCAAAGTATTCACCACGTTTTCAAACCCGATAGTCGGACTGCTGCTCGGTATCCTGCTTTCCTCGATACTCCAGAGCTCCTCGGCTTCGGTCGGTATCCTGCAGACGCTTGCCGCGGCGACCGGCACGATCTCGTTCGCGGTTGCGGCTCCGATGATCATCGGTATCAGCATCGGTAAGATCACACCTATCGTGCTGGCCAGCATCGGTATCAAACGCGAGGCACAGCAGGTAACGCTCTCACAGCTGATCCTGAGCGTAGTCGGCAGTTTGCTCGGCCTGGCTCTCATCTATCTGGTGCTCTCACCCTTAGGTCTGATCACCTGGGACAGGATCATGACGCGCGGATCGATCGCTAACCTGAACACGATATACAACCTCGCCATCGCGGTATTCTTCATCCCGTTCTGCTCGCTCCTTGCAAAAGCAGCGAAAAAGATACTGCCCGACGAGGCTCCGTCCAAGATGGACGAATCACTGCTCGCGCTCAACGACATGCTGTTAAATACTCCCGCTGTTGCGCTCGATCAGTGCACCCGCGTTATCAATAACATGGGCTCTACCGCTGTAGAAAACTACGGCCTCTGCATACAGATGCTCGATCATTACGATGAGCACACCGTTGAAGACATCAATGAAAATGAGGCCTTCCTCGACAAAGCCGAGACCAAACTGAGCGACTACATGGTCAAGGTCACCGGCTGCAATCTCCGCTCCGAGGACCGCAAAGAAGCCACCAAGATCATGCACTCGATCATGGACTTCGAGCGAATCGGCGATCACTGCGTAAAGCTCTCGGATGTAGCCGCATACAATACCTCAAACGACATCGTTTTCACCGATAACGCAAAACGCGAGCTGGTCCTCGTCGCTGACGCGGTCAATGAGATCCTCACTACGACGGTCACCTCTTTCGAGCAGGATGACGACAGTGAGGCACTCAAGGTCGAGCCTCTCGAGGAGCTGATTTCCGCGATGTGCGAGAGCGTCAAGGAAAACCACGTGGCGCGCCTCCAGGCCGGCATCTGTACCGTACAGAGCGGCATCTCCCTGGTTGAATGTCTCACGAGTTTTGAGCGTATCGCTGCATATTGCTCGAACATCGCGCTGCATGTCATCGAGAAACACACCTCCGGCTCCGGCTTCGATATGCACGGCTACGCGAAGGAGATGCATGTATCGAGTGAGGTTTACCAGGATTACTACTACGAATATTCCAAGAAATACATGATCCCGCTCGAGGACCTGAGCAACGAGCAGGGAATAGACTGAAACAGACAAAGGGGGACGGAAGAACCGTCCCCATGTCTTCTTACTTATTCAATTCCTTTAACTATCACGAACTCATAGTCCTCATCTGCGGCCTTCTCGATCTCCTGCATGCCGTATTCCACATCAAAAGTCTCGATCCTCATGCGTACGGCGGCGTCGACCTCGCGGATCTTGCCGTTGTCCTCGAGATTGCCGGCGGAGCGTCCGGCGAGTCTCGCAGGTGCCAGGATGATGCGTGTCTCGGGCTTCTCACCGCGGGCGACAGCCTCCTCGTAGCGGCGCTTCTCCGAGAGCAGCACCTCCGCGAGCAGTTCGGGCTTTGAGAATGTCGAATCCAGGATCAGGTTGTAATTCGAGAGCTTGAAATAATCGATCCCGTAGATGTCCTTGTAGCGCCTGTCCTCATTATGGGCTCTCGCGATCAGCTGTTCCTTCGCGTCCTCCTGCGACTTATAGGCCTCTGTATCCCCGCGGTCGTCATTGAACACGCGGCGCGCGGCCTCATCGATATCGACGGAGAGGAATACCTTGAACGTATCTACCGCAAAATGCCATGCCAGCCTCGAGTCAAAGAAGAGATCCTCCTTGCGCTCGATCGATACCTGACGCACCCTGTCGTCGATCAGATGGTCGAAGGAATTATCCTTTTCCATCAGCTGGTTCATCTCCAGCACGGACAGTCCGCGCTCCGCCGCAAATTCGCGGATCACCTTTCCGGTCGAATAGATCTCGTATCCGTACTTATTCGCGAATATCTTGCTGATCGTAGACTTTCCGCTTCCCAGATTTCCCGTAAGTGTAATATGCATCTTTTCCTCCTATTCGGCTGCCGGCCGACAGCCGATTCTAACAGTTTTTTATACCTGTCTGCAGATCAATACAGCTTCATGATCTCGTCGATCACATGACCGGTTGCCTTCTCAACCGTGCCCTCTTTGAAAGGATTCAGCAGATTACCGATATTCAGCAGATCGAAGTAGCCCTTTGTTCCGCCCGCTCTGCAGAGGTTCAGATAATCGGCCCAGGCCTTGGTCCTGTCCTCCTTCATGCGTCCGTAGTACTGGAACGCGCAGATCTGAGCCAGCGCATACTCGATGTAGTAGAACGGATAGAGGAAAATGTGCTGTTTCTGCATCCAGAAACCGCCCTCCTCGAGGAACTTATTACCGTCGTAATCGCGCCAGGGCATGTATTTCTGCTCGATCTCATGCCATACACCCCTGCGCTCCATGGCATCCATGCCGGGCTTTGCGTAGACCCTGTGCTGGAACTCGTCCACGCTTACCAGATAAGGTATAACCTCGATCGCGCCGATCAGATGCGATGTCCTGTATTTATCGGCATTGGGACCGAAGAACGACTCCATCCAGGGATAAGCGAAGTGCTCCATCGACATGGAATGTACCTCGTTGATCTCCGCGGTCGATCCGGTCAGATCACTGATCGGGATGCTGCGCATAGCCAGATAACCCTGGAAAGCGTGTCCCGCCTCATGTGTCAGAACGTCCACATCGGCCGAGGTTCCGTTGAAATTTGAGAAAATGAATGGTGCCTTGTAGGTCTCAAAGGAGGTCATGTAGCCGCCCATATGCTTACCGGGGCGGGTCTCGAGGTCAAAGAGACGGTACTCCTTCATGAAATCAAAGAACTCGCCGGTCTCGGGGCTCATGGCTCTGTACATGTTCTGAGCCTTGTCAACGAGCTCCTGCGTGGTGCCGATGGGGTTCGCGTTGCCCTCCGGGAATTTGAGCGCCTCGTCATAGTATCTGAGCTTGTCGAGTCCCAGTCTGACGCGCTGCTTTTCGCGGATCTTAGCCACCGCGGGAGTCACGATCTCGCGGATCTGCTCGCGGAACCTTGCAGCGTCCTCCTGCGTGTAATCAAAACGCTTGCGCGCGATATAAGCCATCTCGGTATAGGTGGGGAAGCCCATCTTCTTTGCCGACTCGTCACGCAGAGCCACCAGCTTCGAGTACTGCTCGTCGAGCTTCGGGCTGATCTGCTCATACAGGGCAGCCCATGCCTCGAACGCTGCCTTTCTCTCTGCGCGATCCGTGCTCTCCATAAACTTCAGCAGTCCGTAGAAATTGCGCTTCTCGCCGTTAAACTCGATAGTTGCCTGCGCTGCGGTCTTGGAATACTCCTGGGTCAGCTTGCCCTGTTCAACTATCTCGGGAACTATCCTCTCATCCGATGTCAACAGCTCCGCATCCATCAGCTTAAAGAGCTGCTTGCCGTATTCTTTTTCAAAATCCTCTCTGAATGCCGAACCTGTCAGAGCCTTATTCCACGCGGTCTGCAGCGGGATCAGCTTAGCGGTCTCCTCCTGCAGCCACTCAACCTCTTTGTCGTAGTATTCGTCGGTGGTGTCCATAGTATTGCGCACCGAAGCGATGGAATACAGGGTAAAAAGCTCGGCTCCCTTCTCCTGAACCTCAAAAAAAGCCTCTCGCACCTCTGCGTAGCTCTTTGCGTTCAAAACCTTTTCCGTCGCAGCCGAAAAAGCCTGCTTCATGCTCTCGATGTCCGGCCTTGTGTAAGGCATATCACTGAATTTGATCATATTTTCCCTCCTTGAAAAAACTCTGCTATCATGATACCACGGATACGGCGCGGGCGGCAACGGATAAATTTTCTCAAAACGAAACCTTTTGATTGTTTTGAGAAAACCCATCCTGCGCGCCCGCGCCTCACTTTACAACACAGAAAGAGATTGTTAAAATACTATCTGTATTTCATCGCCGGAGTACCCGGCAAAACAGCAACATAGGAACAGGGGAATCGCACAGAATGGTATATACACTCACTTTCAGTCCATCAATAGATTATGTAATGGAGATAAAGCATCTCACCCCCGGAGAGATGAACAGAGCACAGGCCACGCACATCTACCCCGGCGGCAAGGGCATAAATGTCTCTGCGGTTCTTCATTCTATGGGTGTAGAAAATACGATCCTCGGTTTTATCGCAGGCTTTACCGGAAATGAGATAGAGAATATCCTGAAAAAACACGGCCATCATACGGATTTTATCCGCTTAAAGAGCGGACTTTCGCGCATAAATGTCAAGGTGCTGGCTTCTGAGTCCACCGAGCTTAACGCTCCCGCTCCCGCCATCCGCAAGGACGACTTAAAGCAGCTCAATGACCGCCTGCAGGCTTTAAAGGACGGAGATGTCCTCGTAATGTCCGGTTCCGTACCTTCGGGCCTGCCCGATTATACCTACCGCATAATCCTGGACAGCTTAAAGGACCGCAACATTACCACAATTGTAGACACGACCGGCCCTCTGCTGCTCTCCGCACTGGAGAGCCATCCTTTCCTGATCAAGCCGAACCGCGAGGAGCTCGGCGAGCTCTTCAGCACCAAAAATATCGGCACCGGCGACGCAGAAAAATATGCGCACACCCTTCAGGATAAGGGTGCGCGCAATGTTCTCATATCCCTCGACCGCGAGGGTGCCATGCTTCTTTGCGAGGACGGCACTCTGCTCACACGCGAGGCCCCCCGCGGAAATGTAGTCAATCCCGTAGGTGCCGGAGACGCCATGGTCGCCGGGTTTATCTACGGCTGGCTCGAGACCGGCTCGTATGACGATGCCTTAAAGACCGCAGTCTGCGCCGGCAGCGCATCCGCATTCTCATCGGGCCTGCCCTCAAAGGACGATATCATGTCGCTCAGACGACTTATGAAGGACTGATCATCAGTCCTTTTTTATATCTTTATTATTCTTTCGCAAAGCTGCTTTGTTTCGTCCTCGTCATGGGTCACGAGGATCAGCCGTGAAGCGCCGATCTTATCCTCCACATAACCCATGACTTCTTTTTTGAGCTCTTCATCGAGCCCCTTGAAGGGCTCATCGAGTATTACGGTATCCGCCTCTGCCATCATAGCGCGGACTATCGCGACACGGCGTTTCATGCCGCCGCTGAACTTTGATACGGGCTTGGTGAGTTCCTCGGGATTCGATACTCCGATCCCTACACTCTTTAATTCTTCGATGATCGCTTCTTCGGGGACATCTTTTTTCAGGACCAGTCTCAGATTCTCCGGCGCGCTGCAATGCTCTATCAGGCGGTTTTCCTGAAAAACGCAGGCAAATCGCCCGGTCTCGGTTCCGGTGATCTCGCCGCTGTCAGGTTTTTCCAGTCCCATGATAAGACGCAGCAGCGTAGTCTTGCCGGAACCCGAGGGTCCCATGATCGCCACGGCCTCACCGTCCCCGAAGGTTTCGCATAAGCCTTCAAAAACCGCTGTCTCACCGTATTTTTTATATATATTCTTTAGTTCAATCTCGCCCATGATCCACTCCTGCAAGGAATATTGTCAATTCCTCTCCGTGACCCGCTTCAGCACGGCCATCACCGCTTTTTCAAATACCACGCTCACCAGCACTATGACTGCCGTCCAGGCGAACAGCTCATCCGTCATCAGATACAGCTTCGCCTCATAGAGCCTGGTGCCTATGGCGTTCGGCGTCAGGCCTATGACCTCTGCAGCGACTCCCGACTTCCACGAGAAACCCAGGGCTATATTCACGGCGGCGACAAAATGCGGCTTCACTGCCGGTATATATATATATTTCAGCTTTTTCGCATTTCCCAGCCTGAAAACCTCCGCCATCTCGAGCAGTTTTGGATCGGTACCCTCTATACCGGCCAGTACATTGGTATATATGACCGGGAGCACCATCAGGAAGGAGATAACTGCGGGCAGCTGCCTCGAGTTGATCCAGAGCAGGACCAGTATGATAAATGACGCCACGGGGACCGCTTTGATCAGCTTCATCAGCGGTGAAAACAGGTATTTGACCGGCACAACCCGGTAAGATGCGGCTGCCAGGAGCGTGCCCAGTATGACCGCGCACAGGAATCCAAGTACTATATGCAGAAACGAGTTTCCGACCGTTTTCCAAAAGGTAAGCGTCGGGATCAGCCCAAACAGGGCTTTAAGAGCGTCGATCGGGCCCGGCAGGATGACCCTGCTGCCCGTCACCACGCTTAACAGCTGCCATACGAGCAGCCAGAATATGACTGCCGCTGCGGTATATGCTATTCTTTTCGTTCTTTTATCCCTGTCTGCCATATTATTATTCTCTTACGATCGCGTCCCAGACCTTATAATTTGTCTTTATGACCGTCTCAGCCTCCCAGGCTGCGTATTTCTCTTCGAACAGCGCCTTCTGCCGCGCTTCGATGATCCTGATCCTCGCGGCATTGGTGCTCTCCTCGTCGGTGTATTTCACGCAGTCCAGGATAAAGTAGGCGTCCTCGGTCTCGTACAGGCCACTGATCTCGCCCTCCCGGAGCGAATATGCCTTGTCCGGAATGTCGTCGGGCAGCTTTTCCTTTAGCTCCGCGTAATCTGCAACCAGCTCCACCACACTGTAACGGTCGTCGTTTATCTCGGCGAGGCGTGTGATATCGGGGTTTACCTTTGCCGCAGCCAGATATTCTTCGGCGTCGGCTTTGATCTGTGCCAGCTCCTCATCCGTATATGATACCGCGTCCTCATCATCATTCTCGTAATACTTAAGGACCGAGATATAATCGAGCACCATGTGCCTGACATCCACATCGGGGATATTGGTATCAATATTGAGCGTCAGGTTCTCATAGACCTTCATCGCGAGTACATTGTCGGTGTAGATGGCTTTTACGATATCCTGCGTGATGCCGTATTTATTCTTCAGCTCCGTACTGAGGCCGCTCATGAACTCATCGGTCTGCAGGTTGATGTTGAGCTGGTCGTCCTCGTTGATCGTTATCCCGAGCTCGCCGGCTCTTGCGCAGACGATCTTGATATAGATGATCTGCTCCATGATGTCGTCCTTTACGGCATCCCACATTGTCTTTCCTTCGGTGTCCACCTTAAAATCCCAGATGTCCTCTCCGTACATTGCCTCGATGTCGGCTATCTGCCGCAGAGCGTACAGATACCACTCCGTAAGGCTTACCCGCACGTCCGACACCGTAAAAACGGTATCCTCGAGAAAGCTCGTGGTCAGCTCATGCGTATCGTCGTCTCCGCTCTTATCACCCATCAGGCCGCAGCCTCCCGCCGAGAGCGCGATCATAAAAATGACCGCGGCCGCGGCGATAAGCTTTCGCCATCCAATTAACAGTCTCATATCAAACTCCGTCCCGTGCCTGAAAAACAGGCTCTATTTTCTATCAGCCACACTCTCTCCCGCAGGCAGCAGTATCTCTCCCATCGCGTCGATCAGCCCGCCAATCTGCGCAAATATCTGCGCCACCGGCAGCACGTCGCGTTTTTTGCCTCTCTCGTCCTCGAGCTTAAAGGTAAAATACGGACTCTTGCCGGGCACGAGCCTCAGCCGGTTCCCGTATTTCGCGATGAGTTCGGGGATCCGCGCCACATCGAGCTTTGCCTTTTCGTACATGTTGAGGCGCACGTCCAGCTTTTTCTGCGTCAGCCCCGTCACGTACACCGCGTGCGCGCGGCTCTTTAAGAGCGCGATAGAGAGCAGGTTGTTGACTGCGTTCGGGATGTCGCCGTATCTGTCGGTGAGCTCCTCCTGCATGTCGACCAGCATCTCATTGCTCTCGATATTCGCGATGCGTTTGTACATGTCGAGCTTCTGCAGCTCGTTCTTAATATACGTGGACGGGATGTACGCGTCAATATCCATATCGATCGCGGTCTCCCAGATGTCGATCTCCTTTTCGCCGAGCTTCAGCGCATTGACGGCCTCGTTTAAGAGTTTGCAGTACAGATCGTATCCGACCGCGGACATCTGTCCCGACTGCTCGGCTCCTAAGAGATTGCCGGCGCCTCTGATCTCGAGGTCCCTCATCGCGATCTTAAAACCGCTGCCGAGCTCGGTAAACTGCCTGATCGCGGAAAGTCTCTGCTCCGCCACCTCTTTGAGGATCTTGTCGCGTTTGTACATCAGAAATGCGTACGCGGTCCTCGCCGACCTGCCCACGCGGCCTCTCAGCTGGTAGAGCTGCGAGAGTCCGAGCCTGTCCGCATCGTCGATGATTATCGTATTGACATTGGAGATATCGAGGCCGGTCTCAATGATCGTGGTGGATACCAGCACATCTATCTCTCCGTTGATAAAGCCCATCA
Source organism: Lachnospiraceae bacterium (assembly GCA_016288005.1). GTDB lineage: Bacteria > Bacillota > Clostridia > Lachnospirales > Lachnospiraceae > RUG11977. The sequence continues at coordinate 15,997 of JAEEXY010000039.1, read as the reverse complement.
TGATCTTCTCGAGCTCGCGCTCGCTCATCTGTCCGTGCGCGTAAACGATCCTCGCGTCGGGCAGGAGCTTTTGCAGAGTCGCCGTCATCTCGGAGATGCCGTTGACCCTGTTGTAAACATAGTAAACCTGGCCTCCGCGGGCCAGCTCCCTGTTGACCGCCTCACGTATGATCTCGTCGTTGTGCTCCATAACAAAGGTCTGTATCGGCAGCCTGTCCACGGGCGGCTCGTCGAGCACGCTCATGTCCCTGATGCCGATCAGGCTCATGTGGAGCGTACGCGGGATTGGCGTCGCGGTGAGCGTCAGCACGTCCACGTCGTCCTTGAGCTGCTTTATCTTTTCCTTATGCGTGACTCCGAAGCGCTGCTCCTCGTCAACGATGAGCAGGCCGAGGTTTTTGAACTTAACGTCCTTTGAGAGGAGCCTGTGCGTACCGATCACGATATCGAGCTGACCGGTCTTCAGGTCCTCCAAAGTCCGTTTCTGCTCCGCGGGCGTCCTGAAACGCGAGAGCATATCGACTCTTACGGGATAATCCGCCATCCTGAGGGCAAATGTATTGTAATGCTGCTGCGCCAGAATGGTCGTCGGCACGAGGAATGCCACCTGTTTGCCGTCCTGCGCCGCCTTGAACGCGGCACGTATCGCGATCTCCGTTTTGCCGTAGCCTACGTCTCCGCAGATCAGACGGTCCATGATCTTGGTCGACTCCATGTCGCGCTTGGTGTCCTCGATGGCCCTGAGCTGGTCATCGGTCTCCTCGAACGGGAATGTCTCCTCGAACTCCTTCTGCCATACGGTATCGCGTCCGAATCTGAATCCGGGCTTCGCCTGTCTGGCCGCGTAGAGCCTCACGAGGCTGTCCGCGATCTCGCGCACCGCGCCCCGCACCTTTGTCTTGGTAGTCTTCCACTCGGTCGAATCGAGCTTGTTGATCTTGGGGGTCTTGCCCTCGGGTCCGGAGTATTTCTGGACAGCATCCATCGCGGTCGCCAGGACGTAGAGCGTCCCGCCGCCGGCATATTCGATCTTTATATAGTCCTTTATGACATGGTCGACCTCTATCTTTTCTATTCCGCGATAGATGCCGATGCCGTAGTTCTCGTGCACTACATAGTCGCCGCTCTCGAGCTTTGTGAAATCGGCTATCTTGGTGCCCTCGTAGAGCTTCGGCTTATGAGGTTTTTTCTTTTGTTTGCCGAAAATGTCGCTCTCACAGACGATCGCGAATTTGAGCATCGGATACTCAAAGCCTCTCGATACCGAGCCCGAAGCGACCTTGATCTCGCCCTCCTGGACCATGCGGCTGTCGTCGTCGCTGTAAAAAGCGTTGAGTTCGTAATCGCAGAGGTCCTGCGCCAGACGCTGCGCGCGGGACTTCGATGCGGTGAGCAGTATCACGCGGTACTTCTTTTTCTTCCAGTCCGCGAATTCCTTGACGAGCAGCTCGAAATCGCTGTTGTAGGAGCTGACTGAGCGCACCGTAACGCCCAGAGACACCTTCGCAGGGATCTGTGAGAATTTGTACTCCATCGCGCTCAGCATGATGACCGGCGCCGATTCGAGCTTTGCGAACAGATAAGATGAGGCATACACCGCATCCGCCTGCCCGGGCAGGATATATCCGCCCTCGAGCCTGCCCTGCATGCTCATTTGGAATTCGGTATCGACCGCTTCCGCCGTTTCCGCCAGTCTGGCCGGCTCATCGAGGAATATGAACGAGTCGCCGTCGGTGAAATAGTCAAAGAACGACACCGTTTTATCGGTGAAATAATCGATGTAGCTCTCAAGGGAAGCCTTGCCTTTGAGGTACTCGAGATTCTCCTTAAAGGCCTCGACCGCCTTTAATGCGCGGGATGCCTCTTCGGTCTTCATTTTCTTTCTGAGGGCCTGTATATACTTTTTCGCCTCGGCGTCGAGCTTTGATACTCCCGCCGCGATATCCTCCTCGTCAAGCACGATCTCGGCCGCGGGGAATATATCGAACGCCCCCGCATTCTCTATGGAACGCTGGCCCGAGGGGTCGAATATCCTTATCGAATCGATCTCGTCGCCCCAGAGCTCTATGCGGTACGGCGCCTCTTCGGCGAGGGGATACACGTCTATGATGCCGCCGCGGATCGCGAATTCGCCGGGATTCTCGACGAGCGCGGTCCTCTCATAGCCGATCCTTACCAGCTGCTTTGCGAGCTCCTCGGGATCGAGCGTGTCGTCGGGATCGATGTGTATCACGTTTTTCTGCAGTTCACCTGGCTGCATGATCTTATCCATGCCCGCGTGGAACCCTGCGACCACGGTCACGGGTTCGCCCTCGAGGAGGCGCTTTAAGCACTTCATCCTCTCTCTGACGATCGTGTCTCCGTGCACGTCGGCGCTGTAGAATATGATGTCCTTTGACGGATAAAAAAGCACATTTTTATCGTACATCTGCAGATCCGCCGCAAGCTCCCGCGCCTTTATCTCGTTGTCGGTAATGATGAGGCGCTTCGTCCTGCGCTCCGATGCAGCCGCGATAAGATGTGCTTTCTGTGAGTCCGTGCAGCCTGTTACGCGCACGGGCAGCTTATTCTTATCAATGCTTTCCCAGAGTCTTTGCAGCTCTTTATAGTCTGCCAGGGGCTGTGTAAATGAGTTCATTCGCTTTCCTTTTTCCTGTTGTAGACGTTCATGGCACTGTCCATGCCGTCAATGACTATCGACTCGCACGCCTTCGCCGCCTCGGCGATCGCGCTCCTAACGAGCGGCTCCTCGTCCTTCGGAACCCTGCCGAGCACGTAATCGGCCAGATCCCAGCCCTCGGGCTTTGCCCCGACGCCGATCTTGATCCTGTCGAATACGTCGGTCCCGAGATGCGCGATAACGGACTTAATGCCGTTATGCCCGCCGGCGCTGCCCTTTTTCCTGAGGCGCAGCTGTCCGGGCTCTAAGCTCACATCGTCATATATCACGATGATGTCCTCGTTGGTCGCCTTGAAAAAATCGAGGACGGCCCTCACGCACTCGCCGCTTAAGTTCATGTAGGTCTGCGGCTGTACCAGAATGACCTTTTCGCCGCCTATATATCCGAAACCGCAGAGCCCCTTAAAACGCCTGGTATCCAGCCTGATCCCAAGCGTGTCCGAGAGTCTCGTCACGGTATCAAATCCCATGTTATGACGGGTTCCGGCATATTCCCTGCCGTAATTGCCCAGTCCGAATATGATCTTCACTTCTTTCTCCTTAATTACCGTCCAGCGGCGTCGCGTACCTGTACAGATGGCCCGGCAGTACCTCATCGCCTCTGGCCTCGAACATATTGCTGATGCAGGTGATCTGATAGCCCTGCTCGAGCAGCCAGGGTATGATCCTCTCGGTCGCCTCTGCGGTGCTCTCGTACAGATCGTGCATCAGTATGATGTAGCCGTCTCTGGCATCCTGCTTTATCTGCGCCACGACGGAATCTGCATTCCTGGTCTTCCAGTCGAGCGAATCGACCGACCAGTTGAACATCGGGCGCTCAACGACGGACTTGACCGTGTCGTTAACATTGCCGTAGGGGGGTCTGACTATGATCTCGCCCACGGGAACCAGCTTGTTGATCTTTTTCTCGTTATCGTAGACCTGCCTGCGGATCTCGTCCTTGCCCTTTTCCTTAAGATTCGCGTGATCGAGCGTGTGGTTCGCGACCTCGCAGCCCGCGTCGTAAACCGCGCGTACCTGGTCGGGGAAGGAATCGACCTCGTAGCCGACCATGAAAAATGTCGCCTTCACGTTGTATTTCTTAAGTGCCGCAAGTATCCTGTCCGTATGTGAACTCGGTCCGTCGTCAAAGCTGAGCGCGATGATCGGCTTGGACGGATCGATATTGGGGTCGAAGTAATATGCGTGCTCCGTAGGGTCGAACGGCTCCGTCGTCGGAGTAGGCTCCGGAGTGGGGGTCTCCCCGGGTGTCGGAGTGGCCTCGGGTGCCGATGTCGGCGATGATGACGCCGCGGATGTGGGCGCCGCGCTGTCCGTGCCGCTGCCCGGGCCCTGCTGGCTGTCTGTATTTCCGGGAGCTGCGGCCGTATCTGCTGTATTATCGGGGACTCCCGTATTTGCTCCCGCGTCCCCGGCCGGGCCGGTCTTACCCGCATCGCTGTCCCGATCTGCAGTCCCGTTATCCGCAACGACGGTCGCGCCTGTGTCTGCGGGCTTACCAGGCTCCCCGGGTCCCGCCGGCGTCTGCCCCTGCTTCGTCTCCTCGATGGTCTTTACCGTCGAATAGAGCTCCTGCAGCTCACCAAAATAAACTACCGTCACGACCAGCGCCGCGATGGCGGTAAGGAGCCAGACGATCATGAGTATCTTGGCTCTCGATACCGAATTCTTACGTTTCAAAAAATCTGCCTCTTTCCTTTACTGCCCGCGGATCTGCAGGCAAAAACTCAATTCCGTTTACACGGCTTTTGCCCTCCGTCAGGCCTTTCGGGACCGTAACGGAGGGCTGTTGTTTTGATATTATCTTATCGCTGCCGTTCACCTGTCAACTGTGAGCAGCAGCTCTTTGTCAGATCAGATATCTGTCGTTTTTCTCGACTACGATCCTGATCTTGCCGTTTTCGCCGATGTATGTCTGATTCGGCCTTAAAGTGTCCCTGCTCTCTACGATGCAGTTCTCGATGTAGGTATTGTCACCTATGTGGACATCGTTAAGTATGATCGAATTCCTGATGACGCAGTTGTTTCCGACATAAACCTTTTTGAACAGCAGCGAGTTCTCGACGGTTCCGTTGATGATGGTTCCGCTCGAAACCAGCGAGTTGCGCACGCTCGAGCCCGTATTGTACTTAGCGGGCGGCAGATCGTCGATCTTGGAATAAACATCGGGATACTGCTTGAAGAAGTAGTTGCGCACCGTCGGATCGAGGAAATCCATATTTGTGCGGAAATACTCCTCGACCGTGCTGATGTTGCTCCAGTACTCATCGTGCTCGTACGCGTACATTTTCTTGATGTCGGTGTATCTGACGATGATGTCGCGCACGAAATCGTAACGCTCCTCCTCGACGGTCTTCTCGATCAGCTCGATCAGCTGACGGCGGCGGATAACGTAGATACCCATCGAGAGCAGCGGCTCGGCGTCCCTGCAGAAGAAGGGCTTCTCCTCGAACGAGGTGATCCGCCTGTCTTCATCCGTCTCGATGATGCCGTACCTGGTGATGTCCGTATTCGCGCCCGCCTTTCTGCAGACTACGGTCACATCGGCCTTTTTCCTGATGTGATACTCGATCAGCTTATTGAAATCCATCTTGTATACGCCGTCGCCCGAGCAGATGATAACGTAAGGCTCATGGCTGTTGCGCAGGAATGAAAGATTCTGATAGATGGCGTCCGCGGTGCCTCTGTACCAGAAAGAGTTATCCGTGGTGATCGTGGGTGTGAAAACGTACAGACCGCCCTGTTTACGTCCGAAATCCCACCATTTTGACGAGCTCAAGTGCTCGTTTAAAGATCTCGAGTTATACTGCGTCAGAACCGCAACCTTCTGGATGTGCGAGTTCGACATGCTGCTCAGTACAAAATCTATCGCGCGGTAGCTGCCTGCCACGGGCATGGCCGCGATGGCTCTCTTGTTCGACAGCTCACGCATCCTGTTGCTGTTTCCTCCGGCGAGGACCAAACCTATCGCTCTCATACGGTACCTCCTTTAGCCGATTCAGACTCTTCGCTGCCCGCATGAGCGAGCAGAGGTCTCTTTTTGATCAGGCTCTCTCCGCCGTCAAGCCAGCCGTTCTGATAGTCCTCAGCTGTCGTAACGCCCGAGATGACGGTATTCTTTCCGATCCTGATACCGTCGGGGATGACTGTACCTTCGGCCAGTGTAACGAGGCCGTTGCAATAGATGTTCGGATGCTGCTTGTTCTCTTTTTCCTCTCCGACGCCGAGCTCGCAGTTGTTGCCGACCTTGACGCTCTCGGCGATGATCGCCTTATAGATGTTGGAGTTCTCGCCGATCTCGGAGGAGTTCATGATGATCGAGTCGTAAACCTTGCTGCCTGCTCCGATCACTACGCCGGGGCTGATGACGGAATTATATACCTCTCCGTAGATCTCCGCGCCCTCGCCGATGATGCTGCGGCTGACAACCGCGTTCTGCGCGATGTACTGGGGCGGGATCGCGTCCGACTTGGTGTATATCTTCCAGAATTCCTCGTAAAGATTGAACTCGGGCACCAGGTCGATCAGCTCCATGTTCGAGCTCCAGTAAGCGGATAAGGTCCCGACGTCCTTCCAGTAGCCGTTGTATTCGTATGCGAAAATGCGCGCGCCGTTCTTATGGCAGTAGGGGATGACGTGCTTTCCGAAGTCGCATCCGGACTGTCCCGAAAGCGCAACGAGCGCCTCGCGCAGCAGCTTCCACGAGAAAATGTAGATACCCATCGAAGCCAGATTGCTCCTGGGTTTCGCGGGCTTCTCTTCGAAGTCTACGACCTGCTTGTTCTCGTCCGTTATGATAAGTCCGAAGCGGGAAGCGTCCTCCCACGCCACGGGATATGAAGCTATGGTGATATCGGCATTGTTTGCCTTATGGAAGTCAAGGAGCATCTCATAATCCATCTTATAGATATGATCGCCGCCGAGAATGAGAACATAGTCGGGGTTATAATACTCCATGTACTTGAGATTCTGATAGATGGCATTCGCGGTGCCGCTGTACCACTCCGCGTTGTCCGACTTTTCATACGGCGGGAGTATGCTTACACCGCCGATGTTACGGTCAAGGTCCCACGGAATGCCTATTCCGATGTGTGTGTTCAGTCTGAGCGGCTGATACTGTGTAAGAACGCCTACCGTATCAACACCCGAATTGATGCAATTGCTCAGCGGGAAATCGATAATCCTGTACTTTCCGCCATAGCTCACGGCCGGCTTTGCCATATCAGCCGTCAGGACGCCGAGTCTCGAACCCTGTCCTCCCGCAAGGAGCATTGCGATCATTTCTTTATGGATCAAAAATACCACCCCCTGTATTATATAGTTGGGCATCGGAATAATGGCCGTCTTCCGATACCGATACAGACTAATTATAGCACATGTGCGCGGAAAATGGAATAAACATTGAGCGCAAATGACCCAAAGGTGCGGTTGGTAAACAAGTTTACTTTTTTTGCGGCAGAAGAAATTTCGGCGATTTTCTTTTAATCAACTTCAAAACGCTCCGCCTGTTGATAACTGTGACCCGAAAAGGCGCATAAAAGGCAGGTAAAGACCGGCCTTGCCGGAAAACCGTCCACTTTGTCCACTTAAAAATTATCCACATCGGCGGATGATCCTCCCGGACCTTTTCTTATGGGCGTTCCGGCTTTTCGGGGCTGATTTATCCACATCTTCCCCCGGCGTTTTCGACAGTTGTTTTACCTTCGATCCGACTTTGCTAAAATTTTTGCGCATGCTATAATTCAGTCTGCCGGCGCTCGAGAAAGTTGAGGGGCTTTCAGCCGGACGACGCTCTGATGTGGAGGGGACTTATGACAAGGCCCATTAAGCTTTCTTTTGGAAATGAGATCGGTGAGACAACCGTTTCTAATATATTTATCGACGAATACATGGCTGACGCCAACGGTGCATATGTAAAGGTATATCTGTATCTTCTGCGCTGCCTGGGTGATCCTTCCGTAGACGTTTCCGTAGCCGCAGTGTCGGAAAAACTCGACGAGACCGAGAAGGATATCATCAAGGCTCTCCGTTACTGGGAGAAGCAGAAGCTTCTTCATATTCTCTGGGATGCCGAGGGGCAGATCAGCTCCATCACGCTCGATCCCCTGACCGGTAATTCGAGGCGCCCGGACAATATCATCACGCTCTCGGCAGCGGAGCCGCGCATCGAGACTCCCGCTCCCGCCGTGACAGATATTCCCCGTATCCGTCCGGTAAAGGAGACTCCCGCCGAGGTCACTCCCAAGCCCGATTACACCACGCGCCAGATCGCGAAGTTCAAGCAGCACGACGATTTCAACGAGCTCATCGATTTCATCGAGGAGCGCCTCGGCTGCACGATGAAGCTCTCCGATCTGCAGACTCCGGCTTTTCTGTACGAACAGCTCGAGATGTCGGCGCCCCTGATCAGATATCTCTATGAGTTCTGCATCTACAAGGGCAAGACGGCTCCGGCCTACATCGAAAAAGTAGCGATGTCCTGGCACGATAAGAACATCGACACTGTCGAGCGGGCCAAATCAGAGGTTTTCTCCCGCTCAAAGGACTGCTCCGCGATCAGGGAGGCATTCGGCATCAGCAGGGCATTCGGCGCGATCGAGCTCGACATGATCAACCGCTGGAAGCTCACCTACAACATGAGCACCGATATGATCCGTGAGGCCTGCAACAGAACGCTGCTGAGCACCGGAAGCCCCGATTTTAAATATGCCGACAGCATTCTCGCGGGCTGGCACAAAAAGGGCATCACCGACATGACCGGTGTTGCGGCAGCAGACGCCGAGCACGCCGCAAAGGCGCAGAAGTCGGGCAGGACTGCCTCGCCGCGCAGCGGTTCGGATACCTCTTCAAACAACAAATTCAATCAGTTTCCGCAGCGCACCTACTCCGAGCGCGACTATGAGGAGCTCGAGCGCAGAAAACTCGGAAAACTGTAATTCAGATACATCCGTAGCGCTCATTGCTAAATCCAAACGGATGTTAAGCACGGGTACGATATGAGTCTTAAGAATTATCAGTATGATGTCATTATCCATCAGTTAGATATGCGCAGGCTCCATGCCAAATATGTGCTGGACAAACGCATGGAGGAGATTTATAATAAGTGCCCGGAGATTTTGGATATCGACAATCAGATCGCCATACAGTCCGCCGAGCGCGCCCGCCGCGCCATCATGGGGGACGATACGGCGCTTCAGGGACTGGCCGAGGCGAACCGCGCCCTTGCCCGCGAAAAAGAAACCATTCTGGTCAAGAACGGGTACCCCGCGGATTACTTAAGCCCCAGATATGAGTGCTCGTTATGCAAAGACACCGGATATGTCAACGGAGAGCGCTGCAGCTGCTTCAACAAGGCGGTCTCCAATCTGATCTACAGTGAGTCGAACGTACGCGAGATCATCCGCGAAGAGAATTTCGATAATTTCAATTACGAGCTCTATTCCGATGAGGCCGATCATTACGATGTCTCGACCGGGACCATGAGGAGTTCCCGCGATCTGGTCCGCGACGTGGTCAAGCTCGCTCACGACTTCATCGACAATTTTGATACCGAGTATCACAATCTCCTTATCTACGGAAATACCGGCGTCGGTAAGACTTTCCTCAGCAACTGCATCGCCAAGGAGCTGCTCGACCGCTCGCATTCCGTACTCTATTACACGGCTTTCAGGTTCTTCAAATACATGGAAAACTGCAAATTCAGTTACGATGCCGCCGAAGACTCGGGCACGCTCGGTGAGGATTACCTCCTCGACTGCGACCTGCTCATCCTCGACGATATCGGAACCGAACTCTCGAATTCATTTACGAATTCGGCGCTCTATACGGTCATCAACGAGCGCCACATAAAGCGCCGTCCCACGATCATCTCGACGAACCTTTCGCTCGCCGAGCTCGAGAAGCGCTACAGCGAACGTATCTTTTCCCGTCTCAGCAAGGATTACTCCCTGCTCAAGATAGTCGGGAGCGATATAAGAAGAAAATAAAATATTCGGAGGTTTCAATGGGTCAGCAGGATGTCATTTACGATACTATCCCCGTAGGCAGTCTCGGGTTGATAGCACTCAAGAGCAGTGAGGAGCTTGGCAATAAGGTAAACAACTACCTTGTAAGCTGGAGAAACAACCGCGATCATGAGCACGCTTCGACGATCGCATTCGCAGGTTACATCAAGGACAGCTATCTCATCGATTCTAAGTGCCCCCGTTTCGGCACGGGCGAAGCAAAGGGTGTTATCAACGAATCAGTCAGAGGCGTAGACCTTTACATTCTGGTTGACGTTACCAACTGGAGCCTTACCTATACAGTCAGCGGACACGAGAACCACATGTCCCCCGACGATCATTTCCAGGACCTGAAGCGCATCATCGCCGCAGTCGGCGGCAAGGCCCGCAAGATCACGGTCATCATGCCTTTCCTCTACGAGAGCAGGCAGCATAAGCGCTCGGCGCGCGAATCTCTCGACTGCGCACTGGCTCTTCAGGAGCTCTACAGCATGGGCGTTGAGAGCATCGTAACCTTCGACGCGCACGACCCCCGCGTACAGAACGCGGTTCCTTTAAAGACCTTCGAGACCATCAAACCCACCTATCAGTTCATCAAGGCATTGCTCCGCAATGTTCCCGATATACAGTTCAAACCCGACAAGGTAGTCATCATCAGCCCGGATGAGGGCGCCATGGAGCGCGCGGTATACTTCGCGAACGTGCTCGGCGTGGATATGGGCCTCTTCTACAAGAGACGCGACTACACCAAGATCGTCAACGGCCGCAACCCGATCGTAGCCCATGAGTACCTCGGCAGTCCTCTCGACGGACGCGACGCGATCATCATCGACGACATGATCTCCTCCGGAGACAGCATGCTCGATGTTGCCAGACAGCTCAAGTCCAGGGGCGCGGGCAGGATCTTCGTCTGCGCGACCTTCGGTCTGTTCACCGACGGACTCGCGCGTTTCGATGAGGCATATGAATCCGGCCTCATCTACCGCGTTGTTACGACCAACTCGATCTATCAGACGCCCGAGCTGCTCTCCCGCGAGTATTACTTAAGCGCCGACATGAGCAAATACATCGCTCTGCTCATCGATACGCTCAACCACGACCAGAGCATCAGCGAGTTCCTCGATCCCACCGATCGCATCCGCAAGATACTTAAGCAATATAACCAGATATAAAACCAAGACAAGGGGACGGTTCTTCCGTCCCCTTGTCTGTATTTCCGTCAATATTTCACTACAGCTGATTCATATAATATCCCGTGTATCCTGCTGATTATCTCATAGTCGATCAGTGTGTCGAGCGGGAGGTAGCTCATCAGGTCGTCGAAGTCCTCCGCCTCATAGTACTCGATGTAGCTGTCGGCCAGCTCGGCCGCTTCCTCCCCCGTCAGATAGATATCCTCTGCCTCGGCGATGGCCGCATAGAAGCAATAGAGCTTGATGTCGCTGTCTATATCCGAATCCATCATCCCGATGAAGTCATCGAGGCTGTAGCCGGCTGCCGCGAAATACTCCTCCGGGCGCTGTCCGAACTCGCAGGTAACGTCGTACATGTTGTCGTAGTATTCCTGCCTGAGGGAATTATATACATCCTCCGAAATGCTGCCGAACGAAGTATTTGAAAAAGCTATGCTCTCCAGCGCTGTCGCGATCTCGGTCTCCGAGACATCGACATGCCCGCGCAGCCCGCTCATGATCTCATCGCTGCAGGCGTCGAGCGAATCGTACCCGAGCACTCCGCAGATGAAATCTTCGGTCCATGAGGGCTCTATGTATCTGAATATGTGCTTGAGCGTCAGTCTGAATGTCCCCGTAAATCCGGCGAAATCGCCGTACATATCCCCGAGTGTGATATCGAGGTCTCTCACTTCGCCGACCTTCATGCCGATCACCATGTCATCGAGGCCCTCGCCGTAGGTATACTCGCCTATCAGCGCATAGCAGTCCTCAAAGGTGTAGGCCGTTATCGCATAACCGCCCATGATCGGTACGATGTCGAAGTATATCTCATCGCCCATCTGCACCGATATCTTATTCTCGTCCTCGGTATATACGCCGCGGCAGTTATCCAGCAGATCCTTCTTTCCCTGTTCAAATGCCTCGGGAGTGACATCACCCGCTTTCGGGACCACATATTCCAGGCCCTTATACTGTCCCGGCTTCGCAAAAGGCGCCAGCTCGGCGTGAGAATAGCGGTAAATCTCGCCTGCCTGCGGATAAGTCCATTTCGTGGGCTCGTAATCCGCGGGATCGGGAGATATGATGCCGGGTATGCGGGCAATCTCTGTCGTCCCATCGTCATCCTGTGACGACGCATCATCGGGCACAGTGGTTTCCCCGCCCGCATCGCTCCTGTCGTCGCCGGGATCGCCCTCGGGCGTGCCCGGCTCGTCTTCCGAGCCGCCGAACATGTCAAACATGCCCTGCTCGTTGTATTCCCTGATCGTATCGATCGTAAACTCACTGCCCATCGTCCCGGCGAGAGCATCGTTTATCATGTCGTTGACAAAAGGCTCGTCGACCCTGTCGATGATCGAGAGCGCGAGATCTATCAGTTTGGGCAGATCGAGATACGGGCTCTCATCTATGGTCGTGATGTCATAGACCTTTTTGCCCTCCGTCGTAAGGAGCGGCTCTTTATACTTCCCGAACTCGGACTTTATCGTAAACGAAGCGAGCTCCCTGCCTGAATCCATCAGCACGAAGCTGCATGTTCCGGACTTTTCCTTACCCTTATATCTGATATTCAGCGTATAGCCCGCGTAATCCTTAAAAGCGGTCCTGACAAAAGCTCCCGGCTTTGCTTCGACAGAAATGTCCTTATCATCGTCATCCGAACTGTCGGTTATCCTGAACGTCACGAGCGTGATCCCGCCAACGCTGACCTTGAGCGTGGATACGGTATCGCTGCCGTCTTTGTAAGTAACGAATTCGGCCGAAAACTCCGCCGAATTGAGCGAGAACTCCAGCTCTCCGCCTTCGACGCGGCCCTTGCCGTTAACATATTCGGTAAATGTAAGCTTTGCCGAGGGATCGACAGATTCGATCAACTCATCGATATCTTTGGCTTTGACAATGCCGGCTGTGCCGATCACACCGTCATCCGACAGCATATCCGCAAGGCCTTTCAGCAGGCTCTTGAGTTCCTTCGAATCGTAGGATACGGTCACATGCGCGACCTTAACTTCCTCGTCACCGAGGCTCAGAGGCTGCTTTTTCTTTATCTCGACGTCTTCCGCGGAATCGACCAGATATTCTGCGTATTCCCTGAACAGATCCGCGAGAGCATCGTCGTCCTCATCGCGAAGTGCCGTGAGTGTCCCCTCGCCATTTACAACTGATCCCAGATAATCTTTAAGCTTTTTCCCGTCCTGGAGCGGTGTGTCGAGCAGCGCCGAAAGATCGATCACATCCTCCCTGTACGTAGGTATCTGGGCATAAAACTTTCCTGCCTTGTAATCCCCGGCCGTACGGAGCGTGAGCAGCTCCTGCCCGCGATATACGGGAGTCAGCTCAAATCCGAATTCACTCTTATCGGCAGTATAACTGAGCCTGATCTCGGGATCGTGCAGGGTATAAATGCCGATCGTGTCACAGAAATCGTCCGTGAGGGAAAGCTTATAGCTGACGCTCCCCGCGGTCCCCTTCTGCCTGTTTTCTTCGTTCCCTCCGATAATACCGGCCTTCTGCACGGCGGTCTCGCCGCGGCTTATCCTGTCGGCCGCACGTTTTATCTGTTTCGATGAAAGCCATCTGAAATAGCCCTCATCGCTCTTGGTCATCAGCATAAAGTTATTGACTAAATAATCCCCCGCAATAACATAGGTCGCCGCTGCCGAAAGCACGAGCACTGCGGCTATTACGCCTATGACCAGCCCTATATGTCTTCTCATACATCTTCCTTCCAAAATAATCCAACCTGTAGCATGGCCTTTGAATTATACCCCATACTTCACATATCGTCAAATCGGGGGATATCGGCGTCACTTTTCCCAACGCCTACAAAAGCTCACCCACACGGCTCTCCCCAAGGATCCGTATTCCGTTTTCGGCCAGAAGCCCCGCCGTCAGGCCGCTCCCGTCCGTGAGATTTCCCGAAAACGTACCATCATAGACCCTGCCGTATCCGCAGGAAGGACTGCGCTCCTTAAGGATCGCGGTGTCGCAGTCAAAAAGCTTCGCCAGGCGCAGGACCTCCTCCGCGCCTTTTGCAAACTCCGCGGTCACGTCCCTGCCTTTTTTACTCACCACCCTGCCCTCTCTTATCTCCGCAGGGTCACGCGGCGTGGCCAGTCCGCCCAGCTGCTCGGGGCAGACCGGGATCAGGCAGTATTTCTTTTTCAGTTCCTCCAGTTCGGGAATCTCTGAGGTCTCCCCGTTGTATCTGGTCCTGCAGCCTATCAGGCATGCGCTGATGATCAGGTTTTTCATGTTTTCCTCCCTGTTGTCCGGTTTTTGCCGGTAATATCAGTCATCTCCGCCTATGATATAAGTCTCGCCGGTCCGCGGGTTTACCCATTCGACGCCTGTGCCGGGCTTTACCCATATCGTCTCATCACTCTCGTACAGATCGGGAATCCCGTCACCGTCCGCATCCGGCAGCCCGTCGGGGTAACCGTCCGGGATACCGTCACCGTCCTTGTCGATCCACCCGTAAGGATAACTGTCGGGGATGCCGTCACCATCCGTATCGATCCATCCGTAAGGGTAGGTATCGGGCAGTCCGTCACCGTCGGTATCTATGCCGGCGTCGGGTATCGGAGTCGGGGTGAGCATATCCGTCGGCGTAGGAGCATCTGTTATGACCTGTCCCGGGGGAACCCATACTGTTCCGTCATCTCCGGGATTACCTTCACCGCCGTCCGGCTGCACTCCCTCAGTCGGTACAGGCGTCAGATACGGTATGCCCTCTCCCGTGTACAGGTCCGGGATCCCGTCCCCGTCGGTGTCGGTCCATCCGATCGGGAAGAAATCGGGGATGCCGTCCCCGTCCGTATCGATCCAGTCATCGGGGTAGCCGTCCGGGATGTCGTCTCCGTCCTTGTCGATCCAACCTGTCGGATAACCGTCGGGCACTCCGTCTCCGTCGTTGTCCACCCAGCCGTAGGGGTATGTCTCGACCTCGACGGGCTTCGGTCTGTCGTCCCTGTAAGGCTCGAACGCTTTGTCCTCAAAGCCCTCGTGTATCGCCTGCATGAAATTGTGCCATATATATGCGGGATAGGTATTGCCCATCAGGTCTTCGATCGTCTCGGGCATGTCGCATCCGACCCATATCCCGGTCGTATAATATGCCGAATACCCTACGAACCAGCCGTCCTTCTGGTTCTTGGTCGTGCCTGTCTTTCCCGCGGTCGTAATGCCCTCTATCGCCGATCTGCGGCCGGTTCCCGTCGTCATGACCGTAGTCATAACGTCGGTCATCATCCGCGCGGCGTTTTTCTCATAAATACGCTTGGTCTCGACGGTCATCGGAGCTACTGACACCGCTCCCGAATTATCCACGATCGGGCTGCCGTAGGTGTCGGTTATCCTGACTATGCAGGTCGGCGCGCGGTAAACACCGTCGTTTGCGAGAGTCGCGTAGGCTGCCGTCATCTCCACCGCCGTCGCGCCGTAGGTGAGTCCTCCGAGCGCTGCTGCCGGATAATAGTCGGTATCGACTATGCTCGCGAAATTCATTTTCTTAAGATACGCGAGCCCCCTGTCCACTCCGATCTCCTGCAGGAGCTTCCACGCGACGGTATTTTTCGATACCGAAACGGCGTATCTGACGTCTATCTCTCCGGAATAAACCCCTCCCGAATTGGCGGGACCGTCCTCGAACTTTTCGTCTACAACTGTAGTATCCGGATAATATCCCCGCTCAAAAACAGGGGCATAAACGATCAGCGGCTTTATCGAGCTGCCCGGCTGTCTGGGACTCTGGAAGGCCCTGTTCAGCGTGTATCCGACGGTCTCCTGGCCTCTGCCGCCCACGATCGCGACCACAAATCCGGTGTCATTGTCTATGCAGACGCCCGCCGACTGGAATTTATAGATGCCCTCGTTATTCGTATCGGTATGGTCCGCGAGCTCCTCATCGATCGAAGCCTGCAGCTGCGCCTGTTTCGCGGGATTGATCGAGGTGTATATCCTGTAGCCCTTCGCGTAAAGGTTTCGCCAGATGCGTGAATACTCATCGAAATAGAGCTCCTCGTACATCGCCCTGTCTTCGTCGTCCTCGAAATTATAACGGATCGCAAAGCCCTCTGCCTGCATCAGCGCATGGATCGCGCATCTGAAGGTATAGGTCTCCTCGTAATTGTTTGTTTCTG
>JAEEXY010000116.1 GCA_016288005.1 Lachnospiraceae bacterium | reverse complement strand
CTGGTGCTGCTGGCGCTGATTGCGGGCTGTCTGTACGGCAGCGTGATCCACATCATCCGCATGAAGACGCAGGGTGAGGGCAGCGTGCTGGCGATGGGACCGTATCTCTCGGCCGGGATCCTGACCGCGCTGTGGGCCGGGGGACCGATACTGGAATGGTACGCAGGGTTCTTCTAGAAGACACGGGGACGGTTCTTTTGTCTGAGGATGGAGAAAGGGGGAGGAACTGATAAATGTCAACTGCAGAAGCAATGCATGAGTTATACATTAAGTGCAAGGATTTGAATCTGAATTTTGATGATTCTCCCGAACGTGAAATTCATTTGGAGTCTGAGGAGGAAGAAGCGTTTTTCAGACTGATATCGGATTTTATACTTCAACAGAAACAGAAGAAGGTAATAGAGGAGAAGAAATTCTGATTTGAAGCGATATGTTATCATAGCGGGCGTAAACGGCGCAGGAAAATCTACACTTTATCAGACCAACAGATTAATCGAAGATATGGAAAGAGTTAATCTGGATGAGATAGTCAGGAGTTTTGGCAGCTGGAAAAAGCCTGAGGATGTAATGGAAGCCGGAAGGCTGGCAGTTGAAAAGATCAATGCATGTTTTGATGCCGGTGTCTCATTTAATCAGGAGACAACACTTTGCGGCAAAAGCATTATCAGGAATATCATGCGGGCAAAGGAACTTGGCTATTTTCTTGAGTTGTATTATATTGGCCTTGACAGCCCGGAAACAGCAAAAGAAAGAGTCCGGATACGAGTCTCAGAGGGCGGTCACGGTATTCCGGAAGAAGATATCGAACGCAGATATTATGAGTCTCTGAGGCAGTTGAAAACAGTCATTCCACTTTGCGATAAAGTTAAAGTATATGATAATACAAAGGTGTTTGTACGTATCGCTGAATTTATAGAAGGCAGATGCTGCATGAGAGCGGAAGACCTGCCTGAATGGTATCTTTCGTTAGGGATATAATCACGAAACCATCCGGCCCGACGGGTGTTGAAAAACGGGCCGGCTGCAAATAAATAAAATCAAGGAGAACAAACAATGGCAGTATCCAGGGTGCTTAGTATTGAGATCACCGACATGACCACGCATGTCTGTGAGATAGGGTACAACAAAAAGAATCCCACCATATACAAAAGCATAATATTCGAGAACCCCCAGTTTTCCGTGGAAGACGGCTTTGTCCTGAACCGCGGCGTTTACAAGAACGCCCTGAAGGACGCGATCGACGCGGCCAAGATCAAGACCCGCGACACCGTATTCGCGCTGGCGAGCAACAAGATCATCAACCGTGAGGTCATCATTCCCGAGATGAAGCAGGAGCTGATCCCCGGTCTGATCGAGAACGAGCGCAACGAGTATTTCCCGATGGATACGAACGGCTATCTGTTTGCGTTTGAGATCCTGGAGAAGATCAAGGAGACGAAGCAGCAGCGCATCACCGTATACGCGGCTCCCGAGATCCTGGTGAAGAATATCACCGCGCTCGCAGGCGAACTGGACCTGAACATCGTTGCGATCGATTACACGGGCAATGCGATCTACCAGTGGTTGAAGCGCCCCACGCACGATCCGATCGAGATGTACCTCCAGATCAACGAGAAGAACTCTCAGTTCACGATCCTGGACGAGGGCAAGCTCGAGCTGCAGCGCAACATGAATTTTGGCGTAAACACCCTCGTCAATGTCATGAACACCACGCGCTATTTCGAGTCTGAGCTCGAGTACAACGACGCTCTCCTGAAGCTCAAGGAGCAGAAGCTCCTGTTCTCCTCGTTCAATGAGGTGGACACCGTGGTAGCGGAGGACGAGGCCGAGCGCAAGCTGAATTTCGTGAAATCCCAGCTGACCGACGCGACCCGCCCGATGATCGGCAATATCTCGAGCGTGCTCGAGTACTATAACACCAAAAAGCGCGGCGCCATCATGCGCGGCCGCGAGACCGAGGACGTGGTCGAGGAGCGCCGCAAGAGACGTGCCGCGGCCGGCGACGACGCCGATAATCTCGGCGCCGGCTCCGAGTCCGATCCCGGCATGATCACCGAGGCCGAAGAGGACGCCAAGAAGCTCGCCCGCATCTACATCGGCGGCGCCGGCACGTACGTGCAGGGCTTCAAGGAGCTCATCGAGAATGAGTTCAACGGCATCGAGGTAGTCGTATTAGATTCGTTACCCGGTTTAAATATCGCAAAGGATAACCCCGTGGCTGAGAACCACAGCACCGAGCTCATCGCATGTATCGGCGCGGCCTACCCTTCGATCAATTTCTTCCGCAAGAGCGCGAAGGAAGCCCTGTCGAAGACACTGATCCTGAGCATTGTGGCGCTGGCGATAGTTATCGCGGCGGCGGTAATCATCATACTCAATGGTAAGATGGAGTATGATAAGGCACTGGATGCACAGAAGAGCCTGACAGCGCAGAGGGATGCGCTGGAAGCTGCAGGGATAGAGCAGCTGGAGCAGGAGTACGCAGCAGCGCAGGCGAGGTACCAGAGCGTGGAGGATGCGGACAAGAGCACGTTTAATCATAATGAGAATTGGAATGAGATATTGAGTTATCTGGAGACGGAGAGCGTAAGCGGAATACTTGTTTCTTCACTTACCTCAACTGCCGATTCACTTACAATGAATCTGATCGTCCCGGATAAGGAGTCGGCAGCAAAGCTGCTCCTTCAGCTTCAGAAGATCCCGTATTTCTCTGATGTTGCAATTACTTCAATCTCTGAGAATACTGATGAAGAATCCTCCAAGAAGACAGTCAGCTTCTCAGTTGTATGCACATATAAGGTACCCGATAAAGCAGAAGGAGGGAACGAATAATTATGAAGATCTCACAGAAAACTATACAGTATATTCTCCTCCTGCTGATAGTGCTCATCGCTGCCGGTGCATACTGGTTCGGCTATCAGGGCTTTATTGAGAAAGCAAATTCAGTTAAAAACAATAACAAGGCAATCGAGGCCCGCATATCTGAACTGAATGAAAAAGAAGAGCATCGTGCGGAATGGAGTGAGGCTATCGATAATTCGCAGAAGAATATTGATGCCATCCTTGCAAAGTACGGTCCCGGAAACACCCCGGAAAAGAGTATTATGTTTGTAAAGGGGCTTGAGGATGCGACCGGAGTGGAAGTGTCAAGCATCGCTTTTAACCCCGATACGGTGGTATTTACGAGTGAAGATACCGATGAGAACGGTAATCCTAACGTGGAGTTTTCTACTTCATATATTTCGGTTAACTATAGCGCAACATACGATGAGCTCAAAGCATGCATGGACTATATCACCAAGTATAAGGAGCGCATGAATGTCAGCGGATTTACCGCCAGCCCCAATCAGGAGAGTGGTCTCTTGGCCGGAAATATGGTCATTAATCTCTTCGGAGTTAAGGATGCGAACCATAAATATGTAGATCCTTCTGTATCGGGTATATCTCTCGGAACTGAGAATATATTCGGTTCGGGCTTCGGAGATATGATCAACACAGGCGAGATCGGTGCCGAGACAGATAGTTTTTCAGAAATCGGAGAGATCGGTGAAGGCGGAGAAGGTGAACAGCCTTCAGAAAACGGAGAAAACGGAACCGAAGGCTAAAAGTAATATGATGACACAGGAGAGCAGAGCATGAAGAAGTCATTGCGAAAGAATACGGCTTGGAGCCGGAAAACTGAATACAGTTATCTTCGGCCTGATAATGCAGGACTTTCGTTAGTTGAGCTGATCGTGGCTCTGCTTATCCTGGGTATTGTTTCAGCCTCAATCCTGAGGATGTTTATCGGTGTAGCAAACACTAACAAAGTCAACAAAGACATGGTAGGCGCGGATGCGGTAGCTGAAAACATCATGGAGGCAGTAAAGGTCAACGGCCTTAAAGGAACTGCTATCGAGGCGTATGAGTGGAATAAGAGTACTTCTCCGACAAAGACTTTTTTTGGGCTGAGTGTCAGTGCTGTCACACTTACCGGTGATGAGACGATAACAAAAAAGGAAAATGCCGGAAAAACAGAGTACACTTTTAAGCAGCATACTGATAACAAATATAAATATACCGTTGGCAATGTCACGGAAGGCACGAAGAACTACCGCGTAGAGATCGAATTTGACTCAAACTATGAATACTCATATAAAGAGGTAACTGAGGGCGGAGTTGAGACAACAAAAACCGTAACGGTTAATGATAAGCCTATTTACAATTACAATGCATTCGATGAAAACTCAAGTGTATTGATTAATCCGCTTGTTGCCGATATATATTACGATGAGGAAGCTGTTAAGTTCTTTACGGATTCCAATAAAGACTATGTCGACAACAAGTATTATGCTGAGAAATCAAGGATTGACAGTATTAACAGTGCCCGCTGGGAAAAGTATTATGCAGATAAGAAACTCGATCCAACCACTCCGGAGCCTACTCTGGAGCCAGAACCGCTTAAGCCGGGCGTAGAGGGGTCTCCTTATCAGTATGCAACAGACATCGGGGATGCGATCGTTCGTGATCTGACTGTCACAGTAGATTACAAAACTGCTGTTGGCGGTGGAACCGATGACAGATACATGGTAAGCGCTGAGATGCTCTACAGCATTCCTGAGTCATACGATTACATTCAGAGCGGAATAACATATCCCGGAACGGGTTTCTGTTTTGAAAAGCCCGTTAAAGACCTGAAAAGCGTGTATTTGTTCTATATTCCATATCCCTATATAACAGAGAGCAACTTTAAAGAGTCAACAGGGGCTTATCCGTCTCTTGGGACTATCAATCTTGATAAAACAGGTGGATCGGGTGACCATAATCAGCATGTTTACCTGAAGAATAACACCAGTCTTGAGAATCTGGAGTTTTATATTGTCGTGCAGGGCAAATATGGTGCAACATTTGTCAGCAGCCTTCAGACGGGAATTGTTGGAACAAAGGATGCTTTCTTCTACAGTAACGCAACGCTTTCACATAATGGCAAGACAACGTCAGAACTTGGTAAGATCGTTACTACATCAGGTACAAGTTCACACGAAGATAATATCGTGAATGTGACTGTCAAAGTCTATGATGGCACCGAGCTGTGCAGAAGCATGACATCAACAATAGAAGAGTAATTTTTTAGAAGAAAGGCACAGATATGATTGTAAGGTTTGTGAGAAAGGATAACAGAGGATCGGCGCTGATTGTAGTTCTTGTCAGCGTACTTTTTCTGAGCATTATAGCGGGTATCGTTATGACTATTTCTCATGCGAACCTTGAAAGCAGTAGGACAAACATGTCTGCTACCGATAATTTCTATAAAAACGAGGTAGCGCTCGATGAATTAAAAGATGGATTGAAGAGTCTTGCTGAGGAAGCAATTGTTAAGGCTTATGAAAAATGGTTGCAGACTTATACTCTTGTAACCCCTGCGGAGCAGTCTAAGCTGTTCAGCGATCTGTTTTCAGAGTATTTTGAGGAGGCAGTAAAGAACTATATAGAGGTGACCGGCAAAACACCTTTGGGCGGCAGTTATGAAGATTATCAGAAACTGATGTATGATTTTTCGGATGATTCTTCTATTACGACAGGTACAGGTGTTCCCAAGTATAAATATGATCCTGTCAGTGAGACTATTACTATATCAGGCATTTCGGTAACGTATATTGATGAAAACGGCAACGAGACTACTATAAGTACTGACCTTGTTCTGTCGGTTAAGGCGCCTACTGTTGAAGTCGGAACCAGCAGAGGCGTTAATACAAATATCAAAGACTTTACACTTATTGCTGATGGCGAGATCAGATTCTCAAAGGGAGTGAATCAGAAGGTTGTCGGAAGTATATATGGTGGAGGTAAGATTCCTACTGCTGTAGCAGATGATGATGAGTATACAGGA
>JAEEXY010000005.1 GCA_016288005.1 Lachnospiraceae bacterium | reverse complement strand
ATTACGACCGCTCCGCTGTAATACGTACCGACCCAGAGTCTGTCAGCAGAATCCGTATAGAGGCTTAATACATTGGAAATATTCCCTGTCGGATCAATCCTCTCGAAAACTCTGCCGTCGTATCTTACGAGTCCGTTGGAGGTTCCTATCCAGATAAAACCGTCCTTCGTTTCTGCAATCGCATTCGCCGAAGAATTCATCAGACCGTTCGAAGCATCGTAAACGGTCATCGAATAATTCGTATAATTGATGATAGAATCCATGAACGAACTGCGGATGTCGTTTTTGCCGGCATCATCCGCGCGA
The DNA here is from genome assembly GCA_016288005.1 of Lachnospiraceae bacterium. Classification (GTDB taxonomy): domain Bacteria; phylum Bacillota; class Clostridia; order Lachnospirales; family Lachnospiraceae; genus RUG11977. The sequence goes on along the minus strand of JAEEXY010000005.1, from coordinate 84,991 downwards.
GCAAAAGACGCTCCGGGCATAAAAGCGCTCAAAGCATATAAGAACACACAGAAAAAGATAAAACCTTTTTTCCTCCCGATGTGTAAATGACTCATTCCTGTACTCTCCCGCAATAATACTGCATAATTCTGTAACATACACTCTATAATTATAACCTTAGAAATGCGCATTTACAATTTAAAGGTGCCTGTCACCATTAAAAAATTATAAACTTCTGTGAGTTTATAGTTTTTAATGGTGACAGGCACCAAAGATTCACTGCGGATCGTTCATGACTCCGATAAAAAACGGTATCCCGGCTTCGCAGTCTATCAGCATATATACGAAAGGTCTGCTAAGATAAACCTCTTTGCGTTCCTCCGGCATCGCGGCCGTTCCGTCCAGCATCTCAACCACTGTCGCAGCTCCGGCCCGGGTGCCCTTCTCGGTCACCTCTATGAATGTCTTATGGAGTACCCTGCCGATACTGATGTTGCGATCGGGCGGTACCGTTCCCATTTTCCCGAAATCGGCGTTCATCATGTCAAAAGCCTGCTGCATGCCCATTTCCTGAAGGATTCCGGACATTTCCACCGTATATTCGGTCTTAAACTTCGGCAGCGCCGTGGCCACTTTGCAGTTCTGCGCATTTGCCAGCATATCGCTCAGATGCTCCCCGGTAAGTGTCTCGAGGTATTCCGCCGAAGTCGTGCCCTCATTCGGGAGCAGCGCCGCAAACGCATATCTGCTGCCCTTATAATATCTGATAAATCCGACTGCGCCGTCGTCTTCGAGATATGATCTTACCTCCGAGTACATAAAAGGCAGTCTTTTGTCTTCGCCCGAAGCCGTGGTAAAGATCGCGTCCTGCACCTGATAGTCTTTGTATATATCCCGCCATTCGGCGTCAAAAGCCATCGCGTTGATCAGATACATTATGGCGCTTTCCGGTATCGAATCCAGAATGGTGGGGATCATGCCGTCGGTTTTATCCTTTACCCACTTGTTGATGTCCTTAAGCGTCTTTCCGTCAAACGGCGCGGAATAAATCTGTGCGTCATAGTAGTCCGCGTTTGTCTGCAGAAAATCCCGGTCCGCGGTAAAATCCGGATCCGCCTTGAACCAGATTGAATCCGCGATGCTCAATGCTCCGTAGAACTTCCTGTCCTTGGGAAGCGAATGCATATATGAATAAGCAAATTCGTTGAGCTTATCCACAGGCATTCCGAGTACGGCTTCCATCTGCGTGAGCGTCTCCGCCTGCGCGCCGTTTGCAGTCATCGACAGTGCCAGCATCACGGAAAGCGGCGAAACCAGAGTATTTTCACCGTCCTTTGCTGCTTTATTGCTCGCTCTGAACAGGCGCAGCGAAAAATCATTCACAGCCGCGCCGAAATCCGAAGGCACCGCATCGACCGTTACCTCTCCGGGCGTCACGCCCTTCATCAGGTCGGCAGCCTTTGCTTTTATAATCCTGTCGTCACCGTTCCCGCTCTTCGCGCAGCCTGCCGTACCGCAGAGCATAACCGCGATCAGTATCATCGCAGCAGCAGTCCTTAAACCTTTTTTCATATACTCCCTCCTGTCAACACCAAAACTCAAAGCGGCTGTCCCGCTCATCTCACTCATTAGACGAGATGAGTCCCGCTTCGGTTCCGCGGATAGGCGCCTCTCTAGGCTTCTCTCATATAGGACTCCAGATAGAGCAGGCACCCCTCTTTGATATCCAGGTCATTGCCGCTGTTCTGTATCATGTAGCCCAGTGTCTGAGACGGTATCACGATGCTCTCGGTCTTCAGCTCCTTTTTGTGGGACGCTGCCATATTCTCCACCACCTCACGCAGGTCGCTGCCGCTGTAGGCCTCCTTATAGAGCTCGGCGTCCTTGCGGCGTCTCAGCTCACAGCACTTATTGTGCCCCAGACGGAGCAGCAGTATGATAACGACGGTCATCGGTATGATCACCGAAAATGATACCCATATGGGCACGCGGGTCGTAAATCCGTAGAAATCGTTCCAGCCGCCGCGCTCCTCGCCTATGAAAACGACCATCACGACATAGACTGCCGCATAGATGAGCACGGGTATCAGGGCCAGCACCGACTCCTTCAGACGGATCAGATGGCTGTTGATAAAACAGCAGAAGGCCACGATGCACAGCAGCGGACAAACTCCGTGCAGGAAGAATCTGGACCCTGAGAATATCAGCACAAAGCCCTTGGCCGGGGTGAGTATGAACAGCGAGACCATAAAAGTGAGCGCTACGGCCGTAACCGCGATATGCATCAGGACCACCACCCAGTCGGGCAGATGATAATAGCCCGTGCGCAGGCCGTCCAGAGTATAGGGAAGGCACATCAGCATGGCCAGTCCCGCAAGGATGTTGGAATCCACCGTAAACATGCAGAAGGTGCGGATCCCCATATGGTCAAAATTCTCATCAAAAGGCGTCACGAGGTTCATGGTCACGCCGACGCACACGCACACCGCCACAATACCGGCGCTGATCAGCGCAAACATACACTGCATACGATTGCTCTCTATGGCAGGATCTTTCACTGCTGTATCCTCCTCTTTGTTTTTCCGTTTTCATATATTCTATCATGCATCCGAAATAAGGTCTATCGTTCATAGGAGTGAAATCGCCGTTGGCCCGGATCGTGTTGCGTAAAACGAAAAAAGCGTGCAAACACAATGTTTACACGCTTTTCTTACCGAGCGGAGAAGATGGGATTTGAACCCATGCGACGCTACTAACGCCCTACTCCCTTTCCAGGGGAGCCCCTTCGGCCTCTTGGGTACTTCTCCAATACACCGAATACAATATCACGTATTCATTTTTTGAGAGTTCCGTTTCCGCAAAAATACCACCTCTTACCAGGTGGTAATATCCGGATGAAACCCTGACGGAGAATGAGGGATTCGAACCCTCGGTCCCTTGCGGGATCACTAGTTTTCAAGACTAGCGCCTTAAACCACTCGGCCAACTCTCCTGACAACGCAAATTATGATACCACGTGTTCCGATACTATGTCAAGCATTTCCTGTCGATAATAATATTATCGATTGCCGAAATTTCGCAGATGCGCTATAATCAGGCTATAAGAAAGAAGGTAAAGAAAATGATACTCGCAAATTATCACACGCATACCGTCCGCTGCCATCACGCGGTCGGAACCGAAAGGGAATACATCGAAGCGGCGATCGCCGAAGGCTTTAAGACACTCGGTTTCTCCGACCATACACCCCAGCCCTATCCCGATTCGTTCGTATCTGGCATCCGGATGACGATGGCGGAGCTGCCCGGATATGTTGACACTCTCCTTGCCCTGCGCGAGGAATATAAGGACCGCATCAATATACTCATCGGCCTCGAAGTGGAATACACACTCAAATACTTCGATCCCCTGATCTCGGAGCTGCAGAAATACCCCGTCGATTACATCATCCAGGGCCAGCACTACGTTCCCGATGAGGTAGACGGCTCTTACGTCGGATTTAAAACAGACGATGAGGACAGGCTCAGGGCCTATGTCGCTCATACGATAGAGGGCATGAAGACAGGCCTGTTCACTTATCTTGCACACCCCGACCTGTTCAATTTCGAGGGCAGCGACGACATCTACAAAAAGCACATGTCCCGCCTGGTCGAGACCGCTGTTGATCTCGATCTTCCTCTCGAGATCAACGGCTACGGCTTCGTGGACGGGCGCAATTATCCCTCCGACCGCTTCTTCAAAATGGCAGCGGAATACCACCCGAAGTTCGTCATCGGCCTCGACGCCCACAACCCCAACCTCATCCGCCAGCCCGAACACATCGAAGGCCTCACCGACTTCCTCGCCCGCAACGGCATAGACTGCGGCGACAATTCTGTCACCTTGCACGCTCTTTCTTAATGTGAATATCAAACGCGGGGCTGTCGTACCGGAAAAAGTACGGCAGCCCCGCGTTCTGTTTTTTTCTGAGGCCAAAAGAACCGTCCCCGTGTCTTCAGCCAGGAGGACAGGGGACGGACGAACCGTCCCCTTACCAGAGGGTTTATCCTTTGACCGCACCTGCGGTCATACCGGATATGAAGAATCTGTTGAAACCGATGTAAATAAGTATCATGGGAATCAGCGATATCGCCGTGCCGGCCAGCATCAGGTTCCAGCTCGATGCCGCCTCACCCGATGATTTAAGATGCATGATGCCGACTACCAGAGGCATTCTCGAGGTATCCGTCATCGTGAATACCATCGGCAGCATGTAGTCGTTCCAGGCGCTCCTGAATGCGAGGATCGCGACCGTCGCGATCAGGGGCTTGCACAGCGGGAATATGATCCTGCGGTAGATCCCGAAGAAGGAGCAGCCGTCGATCTTGGCCGCTTCATCTATCTCCTGAGGTATCGACGTGATGAATCCGCGCGCGATAAACAGGTTCGTGACGTTCATTCCGAATACTCGGATGATGATAACGCCCCACAGCGATTTGTTCAGATGTACCGTTTTCATGATCATCAGCAGCGGATACAGCGTCAGCGATCCAAGCGAAACAAACATCGATGAGATCATGAAATAGAATATCAGCTCTTTGCCCTTAAACTTGCCGCGCGAGAACGCGTATCCGCACATGGTGCTCGAAAGGATCGATCCGAGCACGCAGAACAGCGACAGGAAGACACTGTTCTTGGTATAAGTCGAGAAATCGGCCGCTTCCCACGCTTTTGCGTAGTTCTCGAGTACAAAATGCTTCGGTATCAGGGTATTTCCGGTCGTAAGTATGTCCAGATTGCTCTTGAACGAGGACATGAACGTGAAAAATACCGGAAAGAAACTGATCACGAAAAACAGCGCCAGACTGAGGTAAACGAGCGCGTTGAAGAAATGTCTTTTTGCCTTTCCCATACGTCCGCCCTCCTACGCTTCCACATCTTTAAGCCGCTTCGTGGCTTTCAGGTAGATCACCGTTACTATTCCGAGGAATATGGCCGTTATCAGCGCCATCGACGAAGCATATCCGACCTCTATGTTCCTGCCCGATTTTCCGAAGAATGATTTGTAAATGTACGTCATAACAACTTCGGTCGTGCCTCCGGGCTGTCCGTTTGTGCAGGCGAGCACCAGATCGCAGATCTTCAGGCTGCCTACAATGGCCATTAACAGGATCGACTGGAATATGGGCGCTATCATGGGGAGTGTAATCTTGAAAAAGCGCTTGATCCCAGTCGCCCCGTCAATGCTTGCGCAATCATAGAGCTCCTCGGGGATGCTCTGGAGTGCCATCAGGAAGAAGATCATATTGATACCGTAGTTCTGCCATACGGAGGCAATACCCAGTATCAGCATCGCTTTGGGCTTTGTCTTGAACCAGTTTATGGGCTTTTCTATCAGGCCGATATTCTGCAGTATCCCGTTGATCATGCCGTTATAAGAGGCAAACATCAGTGAGAATACCAGTCCGATGATGACCGCGGAAATGACTGCGGGCATAAAAAGCGTAACCCTGAAGAACGAAAGTCCCTTAAGCTTTTTGTTCAGCAATACCGCTAGCAGCAGCGCCAGCGGGATCTCCACCGCCAGTTTGCCCGCCGACAGGACAACGGTATTGACGAGTGACTGCCAGAAATCCTTATCGCGCTGAAATACGCGCACGAAATTGGCCAGACCGGTAAAATGGCTGTCACCGAACCCGCTGTAATCGGTAAATGCGTATCTGAGAATATAGATGATCGGAACATAACTGAAAAGGATAAAACCGATAAGAAACGGCAGGATCATCAGAAACGCCTGCACATTGTCGCTTTTTATCCTTTTGACCTTGCGTCCTTTTTTCTGCATGTTTAACTCCCCTTTACATGCAACCGAGTAGGAGGCAGCATCCCCCTACTCGACCGCATTATCAAGAAACCATATCTGAGAAGAATTATTCCCTGTTTACATTGTAGCTCGAAGGAGCCACATAAGACTTAAGTACCTCGGGATCGAGGGCTGCCAGACCGCTGTTGAGTCTGTCGTCGAGATCCTTTAATACAGTGGCGGCATCTTCCGAGAACCCGCCCGATAAGAGCTTCGCAAGAGTCTCTCTCGCGGAAAGTCCTTCGTATTTGATAACGCCCTTGGGATCGGGCATTCTGATGATCATCTGGTCATCCTTAAAGGTCGAGAATTCCTTCCAGCCCTTTACGGAAGATTCCTTTGCCATTCCTACTACTTCGCTCCTGTAAGGAACATACATGCCTGCCTCGTACATGGGAGCCAGGTTCTCATCCGCATAGAAGAACTCAAGAACCTTGGCGATCTTGGAGGTGTCCTTTGCCTCGAGCGCCTTCTTCGCAACACCTAAGATGTTGACGGATCTGGTCATTTCCTTGTACTCGTAGCCGCTCTCCTTGATCGAAGGAGGATCGCATACAACCCAGTTGCATACTGCCGGGAACTGGTCGGTGTAGACCGCAACGTCGAACGAAGCTGCCATTACGATACCAACCCTGCCTGCAGCGAACTGTGCCCTGGCGGTATCCGCATCCATGTTCTCGTATCCGGGGAATACGCTGCCGTCGTCGATCATGCCGAGGATGTTGTTGATGATCGGCAGACCGTCCGAATATCTGTATTTGCCCGTAACGGTATCAAATCCGAAATGTCCGAGCGATGCAGCGGAAACGCTGTAGATGTAGTGATCGAGTGTCCAGCCGCTCTGGAGAGCCAGGAAGTATCCGTATGCTTCGCCGTTGCTGGCCTCAGTGATGAGCTTTGCGTCCTTTCTTACCTCGTCCCAGGTCTTGGGAGGTTCAGCGATGCCGGCCTTGTCGAAGAGATCTTTGTTGATGATCATCTTGTAAGACTCAATGCTGAAAGGAAGTGTGTAAACCTTGTCATTGAATATCTGATCGCCGATGAGCAGGTCTGCCTTGTCATACTTGGAAAGCAGAGCCTCGCTGCCCTCGAGATCCGAGATCGGAACCGCATATCCTGCCGCAACGTACTGGGCAAAAGTGTTTGACGAAGGGCTGAACAGATCGGGACCGTCGTTCGCCATCAGCGCAACGTTGATCGTGTCGGCGTAGTCGGAACCGTAGATCGTATACTCGATCTTGATGCCCTCTTCCTTACCGATCGTATTGTTGAATTCCTCAACCTGAGCGTCTCTGATAGACTGCGAATGCGCGCTGTCGCTCCATACCGTAACTACCTGAACCTCATTGTTTGCCTTGCTGTCGGTCTTCGATGAATCCGAGCTGTTCGAGCCCGTATTCGTGTTTCCCGACTGAGCCTGATTGTCTGTCTTGCCGGCCGAGCCGTTATCGCCGTTTTCCTTCTTGCCGCATGCGGCGAGACAAACGACTGTCATGGCCAGAACAAGGACCAGTGCCAAAAGTCTCTTTTTCATAACTACCTCCTCATAGAAACCTCGCGGAAACCCCTTCCGCTTATCCTTTGCAATTACATTTTAGTGTAATGATCCCGCCCGCGGTAGTCAGAAAAAACATCCACCCTTTGTCCAGCCGCGCAGGTCCAACAGCACGGAAGGATGAAATTTTTTACACCTTTACGTCAATTTACTTAAGGTGTATTTAGGTATATAATCAAGTGAGAAATTTATTCGATTAAACGGAGGTGACCACATGGCTATCAGCGTGCTGCTGCTTATGATCTGCGCCATAGTGCTGATATTTATGGTTCCTCACAGCCGCTACGGCCTCCCGCTCTTTTTCATGATCAGCGGCGTCGTTCTCGCCACCCTGTCCGTGCTCTTCCAGTACTACAGTTCCTCGAGCTACGTACCGCCGGCATATCTGCCCTTCAGGAATCTCGATATTTACCTCTACCGCTTTGTCGGCCGCAGCTTTAAGCTTCCTATGACATTCATGCAGACCCTGCGGAATATCAGCGTTGTCGCGTATCTGTGCGGTGTTTCGTTCCTGCTCGACGTCATACGCAGCAACTTAAAGCATGAGGAGTACAAAAGCTCCGCGCGCGAGACGATAATATCCAAATGCATGCTGGTACTGCTGAGCCTCTTTTACCTGTTTTTCTACAGCCCCGACAATGCCTACCGGACCTACCTCAGATATCAGCGTTCCGATGCCCCGGCGGGAGACCGTCTGCAGCTGTTCTTTGTCGGCCTGCACGTATTCGTCAGCGTGCTCATCGCGCTGTACATGTTCTATCCGCTCGCGTTTTTCCTTATCAATATCATCAGGAAAAAGGTCACCTGCTTTACGAACACGGTCATACTGCTATGTTCATGCGTAACACTGATACACACGGGCTTCTATTATTTTATGTTCCTCGGCATTTTCAGGAACAAAGCGGGCGATGTTTTCTCCTCGGGTTTCTGGTTCTTCAACAAGATATCGAGGATCCCTTCGGTCTATATCAGCCTGTATCCCGTGATCTCGCTGATACTGCTGATCCTCATAATCATCAGCATCAACGGCTTCTTCGCGCTCGATCTGGTCTCCTACTCACAGAACAGGATCCTGAAAAAACAGATCGATAACCTGAATTACAATTTAAAGGACGTATTCCACTCCGAGAAAAACCTGATGTTCAGCATCAGCATCCTGGCAAACGAAGCGCTCGCCTCCTACGGGACCGACGACGGCAAAGAAAAGCTCGAGCGCATCCTCGATATTTCGAACAAGCAGATGAACACGGTGTCGGAGTCGCTCAATTACATCAAGCTCCTGCACATCCAGCCCGGTGCCGTTGACCTTAAGTCCCTCACGGATTCCGCGCTCGAGAGCGCCAATGTTCCGGAGGATGTCACCGTTACAAAGAAATACTGCGATTTCCCCGCGCTGTGCACTCTCGACATTTACCACACCGAGCATGCCCTGCTGAATCTTATAGTCAACTCGCTCGATTCCCTCGCGATGTCCGATACAGAGCACAAGGAGCTGATCGTCACGATCGACGCGAGCAAGGAGTGGATCTACTGGTCGCTCTACGACAACGGCTCGGGCCTCAACACCGGGTCCGTGCGCAAATACCTGATGCCCTTTACATCCACAAAATCGAAAAATACAAACTGGGGCATCGGTCTGCCCTACGCGTTCAGGGTTATAAGCACGCAGCTCGGACAGATGCGCATCACCGGAAGCACAAAGGAAAAGAACAGACACGCGTTGGTTGAAATACTGCTGCCGAGGACCTCGGCCGCAGCGCCCGGACATGTATTTAAGGGTTCCGGGCGTCATTGATCCGCGAGCCCGCATTAGACAGGAGATAAAAAATGGAAAAGATCAAACTGCTGATAGCCGATGACAATAAAGAGATACGGGATTATTTTGAGAATATCCTCTCGCACGAGCCCGATATGGAGGTCATAGGTACCGTTTCCTCGGGCCATGAGGCCGTGAGCTTTGTCGAGAGCAACGCGCCCGACATCATACTGATGGACATACAGATGGAGACCAGGACCGCCGGCATCGACGCGGCCACGCAGATCCTAGCGAAGCATTCCGACACCAAGATCGTCATACTCACGATCTTAGAGGACGACGATCTGCTCTTCAGCGCATACTGCGCGGGCGTCATGGACTACATCATCAAGACCGATTCGGTCAGCCAGGTGCTGAACTCCATCCGGAACGTCTACAAAAACCAGCTGATCCTGCGCCCCAAATACGCCGAAAAGATCATCGACGAGCTCAGCCACGTAAAAGAGCAGCAAAAAAGCCTGCTCTATTTTATGAACATTCTGACCAGGCTTTCCAACAGTGAATTTGAAATTTTAAAGAGTCTGTATCTGGGCATGACCTACAAGCAGATCTCCGAGATCCGCTATGTCTCGACGGTCACGATAAAGAGCCAGATACACAGCATACTGAAAAAATTTGAGATGCGCAGCATCAAGGAAGTCATAAAAGAGCTGAAGGTCATCGGCTTTGAGCAGATCATTGATCAGTGCCGGTGAAATCCGAAAAATACCGCTCCTGCAGCTCTTTTGAGATACCCTTTTCCGCGATAAAGTCCTTTATCACGAGCCCCGCGCGTCCGGTCACGCTCTTTCTGAGCGCCTCCACCGATTTCTGCCAGCTCGAATAGCTGCGGTATTTGATGTCCTTGCTCGAGTCTTCGACTCCGTACCATCTCTCGCAGCTGTATACCATATCGTGGTCCAGCTTTGCGGCCAACGCGTCTATATACGCGAGCGCGGTCTCGTCCGAATAGACGGTCTTTGCGAGCTCGGCCAGCCTCTCGCAGAACAGCTCCCTGAACCGTTCGGTCTCGAGCAGCCTGTAAGCCAGCGCGTTAAACGTATAGAGTCCGCTGTTGAATTTCCCGAGCAGCCTGTCGGTGCTGCCGGGCACTTCGCGGCAGAGCGACAGGTCCAGATCGTAGAGCACATAGAACCATTTCCCGTCTCCGGCTTTCGCCACACGCACATTATCCGTGTCTATGTTTCCGCACCAGAGCTGTATTATGAAATAATCCGCCACGCTCTTTAAGTCGACTATCGACTCCGCATACTCATACGCGGCATCGTCCGTCAGCTTGTTCGTCTTCAGATATTTCCAGAAATCCAGCCATTCTTTATAATCTTTGCCCGCTTTGATCTCGCTCATCTGCTCGATCAGCGTCACTTCCTCCGGCTCGCAGCCGCAATGTGCCGCGATCATATCCTCGTCTATGCGTTCGCGGATATAGTAGATGCCGCGATAATCGCCGTTCACATAGAGATTGACCGGTCTGTATGCCTGCGCGAGCACATTGTCTATATAACCGCTGCTTAATGAGAGCGATGAGATATACTCGTCCCTCATCATCGGTCCGTCGATATCCTGTGAACCCGAGCGCAGCACCAGCGCGTCAAACTCATCTATGTCGAGCCCGTCGAAAACCCTGTATTTGAGCTTGGTCGGCCCGTAATCCGATGAAAACTTCACGCGATAGCTCTTTTTATCGTACGCCCTGCTCGTGCATCCGGTCACACAGATGCCGCAATCGATCGAAAACTCTGCCTTTCCTTCGGAAAACAGCGAGATATTCGCCTTATACTTTTTGCTCGATCTGTAGTTGGCGTTCATCGTATCGAAATCCCTGTCCGCGATCGATACCATCAGAACATCCATCTCATAATCGGGCTCGCCCACGAAATAACCGTAGCTTGCGATAAAGCTGTCGATGCAGTCCTCCTCTTCGGCATAAGCCCTGACCGGGCATGTTTTGTCGACCGCGATCGGATCGCCGTTCCAGACCTTTGAGTATTTGTCGGGAGCGCTGCCGTCGAGCGTATAGTGGATGGTCCCGCCTGTGGTAAAGCTGATATATACCGCGCCGTCATAGAATCCCGGCTCAACATCCACCGCGGGGAGCTCCGCCATTCTCTCGTACCCGCCGCTGTTTTCCGCACCTAAGCTCGGGAACGGATAGAGTCTGTACCCTCCGAGCCCGTCCCTGCCGTAGCTCACGTCTGCGGGCAGGCGCGTATACTGGACCTTATCGATGATATTGCCCTCCGCGTCGGAAAGATATATCTTTTCTCCGAAATACGAGAGCTTGAATGCCAGATCGTACTCACTTTCTTTGTAATACTCACCCGTGCAGTAAAATACCGCGTATCCGCCGGGTTCGAGCTCTGCCGCGGGCAGAGGGTAGTCCGTCAGATGCTTTTTCGAGTCCGAGAGATAAAAGTCGGAGAGCATGACAGTCTCATCCGAACCGTTATACAGCTCGATCATGTCAAAATATCCGCCGTTGTGCTTTACGGCGGAGCTGTTGGTCGGCAATACTTCGTTGATGTAGAGGCCGATCGGAGGCTCTTCCGGCTCATTGCCGGGATCCTGCGCGGACGCGTCACCCTGCTGTTCCCGGTCTGAACTGTCGTCACCCTGCTGTCCCTGATCGACGCTGCTGTCCGGGATCTGTGCGTCTGCACCATTCGTACTCTGTCCCGATATCTCTCCGCTCTGTCCCGAGCCGTTATCTCCCGCGCTGTCCGGAGCCTCGGCTGAGGTCGGGGCCGGCGAGGGTACAGAAGTAAGCACAGGCACCGAAGAAGGCTTTGCGGTATAACCGCCTTTGCCCGTATTCCCGCCGCCTGTGCATGCAGTGAGCATCAGTGCCGCAAACAGCAGCACAACCGCTAAAATATGCTGTTTATCAATATCTCCTCGAGAGGATTGCCTCCGCGAGGAACAGGTCCTCGGGAGTCGTGATCTTAATGTTCTCATAACTTCCTTCTGCAACAAAAACAGACTGCTGCATATATCTCTCTACAAGCATGGCGTCATCCGTAACGCCGTCGGCCTTAGCCGGGTCCTTTGCGGTATCCTCAAAGAAACGCTCGTAGGCCTTAAGGATCAGTCCGGTCTCAAAGCCCTGCGGTGTCTGGATTATACGCAGCATGGACCTGTCCGGAACGGATGTCGCGATCTCATCGGAATTGACCGTGCGGACGGTCTCCTTTGCCTTTACGCCGGGGCACACCGCGGGGTAGCTCAGCAATGCCTCTCCGACGCAGTTGATGAGCTGGGGTGATACGAGCGGTCTGACGCCGTCGTGTACCATGATGAAGTCCGGTCCCGACTCATAGAGTCCGCAGGCCGCTTTGATACCTGCGTAACTGGAATCAAAACGCTTCTTTCCGCCGCCCGTGATGCACTTTACCTTCGGGAATCTGTCGCGTACAACATACTGCTGGACATAATCCTCATCTCCCTCGGGGCATACTACCACGATTGAGTCCACCTTGCTGCCCTCAAACGCGGCAAGCGTGTGAGCGAGCACAATGTCCGACGCGAGTATCAGATACTGTTTCGGGGTTTCGGCACCCATGCGCAGGCCTTTTCCTGCCGCAACGATGATCGCCGCAATTGTCTTGTCTTTAATCATAGGCATCCTTTCCGGTTATCGGTAACCGCGTTCACCTTTTTTGCCGGCCCTCAGTCGATCCTGCTGCCGAGGGCTGCCTTAGTCTTTGCAAAATCCTCAAGTTTCAGGTTCGGCATCGCGTTCAGATCGAGCCCGTGCCGTGTTCCCGATATATACTCGTAATAGGCCGCGCAGCCTATCATTACCGCATTGTCCGTGCAGAGTACGGGCGAAGGATAGTACAGCTTCATCCCGTTCTTCTCGCAGGCCTCCTTCATTCCGGCCCTCAGTGCCGAATTCGAGGCAACTCCGCCCGCCATGGCAACTTTGTCGAATCCGTATTCCTTTGCGGCCTCGATCGTATGGCTGACGAGCACATCTACGACCGCTGCCTGGAACGAGGCAGTCACATCGGCGACGGTTATGCCCTCCTCGGGGTCGATCAGTTCGTGCGGATCAAAATCCGATCTGCCGGTCTTTGCCGAATATACCACCGTCCCGTCGAGTCCCTGCTTCATCCTGCAGGAGTTCAGATAATTGAGGACCGCGGATTTGAGTCCGCTGAAGCTGAAATCGTAGGGACTTCCGGCCACATGTCCGCGCGGGAAGAATACCGCGTCGCTCCTGCCCTCTTTCGCGCATTTGTCGACCTTCGGTCCGCCCGGATAGCCGAGTCCCACGGCTCTGGCGATCTTGTCGAAAGCCTCGCCCGCCGCATCGTCATGCGTCCTGCCGATTATCTCGAATTTGTCGTAATCGCGCACGATCACGAGATGGGTATGTCCTCCCGAAACCACCAGACACATAAAAGGCGGCTCGAGGTCCTTATGCTCCACATAATTGGCCGCTATATGGCCGGCGATATGATGCACTCCCACGAGCGGCAGTCCCGCCGCATAGCTGATGGCCTTGGCTTCGGCCACTCCCACGAGCAGCGCTCCCACCAGTCCGGGGCCGTAGGTCACCGCGATCGCGTCGAGGTCATTAAGTCCCACCGACGCCTCATCGAGCGCGGCCTGCACCACGCGGTTGATCTTCTCTATATGTTTTCGTGATGCTATCTCGGGGACTACTCCGCCGTACAGCGTGTGCAGATCTATCTGCGAATAAATGATGTTTGAGAGCGGCTCGCGTCCGTTTTTCGTGACAGATGCTGCCGTTTCGTCACAAGACGATTCTATTGAAAGAATCAATGTATCCTTTTCCATGAATGTTACTGTCCTTCCGCCATGCGCCATCCCATTATCTTCCAACGGTCCTTCGCATCCTGCACGAGAACGAACTCTTCGTAAGCACGGTCAAACGAATTGTCCTTCTCCTGCTTTATCGTAAAATAAATATTTATGATCGCGCGCTGGGGCGTCTCATTGCGATAGTATTTGATCTCGCCCGATTCCGCGACATTGTAGCTCTGTATCTTTGAACCCGCTTTTTCGTAGTTCTTGATCTCGGTCTTGATGAGTCCGATCATCTCAGTCCTGTCGTTCGCCGCGAGCAGATCGTCGGAGTACAGCTCGCGCAGCTTATCCGTAAGCTCGGTCAGCTGTACCTCTGAAACGCCGTCGCTGTAGAGGCACTTGGTTATACGACAGTAATACTTCATGACCTCACGCACGGTCGCCGGATAATCCTTTTCGAGATCTCTCGAGATAAGCGTGTTGGCTTCGCTCACTTCCGCGTCAGCTTCAATGGCGTTATGCTGCCTGCCTCTGGTCACGGTCAGATAGATGCCCACGATGAATACCGCGCCGAAAAGTATGCCTACTATCGTAGCCCCGAGTGATGATTTCTTCTTGGTCTGTGCCATTTTATCAATCCTCTTCAAAACGAATCACTGTGCTCTTAAGATCCTTGGCCGCATATGCGTTCGGGAATATGCCCCGCACCGGCTCCATGAACTCCTCTGGCCTGATAAGTGACGGACTGTAATGCGTCAGCCACATCTCCTTGGGCTGCGGATCCGACTTTGCGGCGATCTTTGCCGCCTCGGCAAATGTCATGTGCTTGTGGTCGCGCGCCTTTGCCTCGGAATCCGGCTCACCGTACATGCCCTCGCAGATGAACAGGTCGGCGCCCGATGCGGCTCCGATCATGGCCTCCACGGGCCTCGAATCGGTGCAGTAGGTTACCTTGATGCCCTTTCTTGCAGGGCCCAAGATCATGTCCTGCGTAAAATGCCTGCCGTCGTAGTCGAGCTCCATGCCCTTCTGCAGCCGACTCCATAAGCAGAGCGGAACATTGTTTTCCTTTGCTTTTTCGGGCTCGAAGCGTCCCTGGCGGTCGACATTGACCGTGTATCCGAAGCAGGGTACGTTGTGATTGCACTTAAATGTCCCGATCCTGTAATCAAACAGCTTAAACTCCTGTCCCGGAGTCTGTATCTCCATGTATTTCAGCTCGAAAGGCAGCTCGGGCGCGATCGTGCGCAGCGCCTCGACCGTACGGATCAGGCCCTTGGGTCCGATCAGAGTCACGGGCTCGGTCCGCTCCGCATTGCCTATCGATAACAGGAGTCCGGGCAGGCCGCTGATATGGTCCGCGTGAAAATGCGTGAAGCATATCACATCGATATCGTGAAAGCTCCAGCCCTGCTCCCTTATGGCAACCTGAGTGCCCTCGCCGCAGTCGATCAGCAGACTGTGACCGCCGAGCCTCAGCATCAGCGCGGTCAGCCTCCTGCGGGGCAGCGGCATCATGCCTCCGGTTCCCAGTAAACAAACATCCAGCATTATTATCCTCAATCCTCTATACCGAAGCGTTTATGCGTCTCGGGATCGGTCAGGTCCAGATCCATCAGTATCGCATCCTCTTCGGGGTTCTTGTAATATCCTTTGCGCCGTCCCGTAGGAACGAAGCCCATGCTTTTGTACAGCGCGAGCGCGGGAGCGTTGTTCTCCCTGACCTCGAGCGTGTACAGAAATATCTCATTCGTCGTGCCGATGTCGATCATGGCATTTATCATCTCGGTGGCCAGACCTCTCCTGCGATAACTCTCATCCACCGCGACATTCAGTATCTGGCCCTCTCCGGGCACGAGCAGCATCCCGCAGTAGCCCGCGATCGTTCCGTCATCATCGCATACGAGGAATACCTGATTGCGGCTGCGCAGCGCCCCTCTGAAGGAATCGATGCTCCAGGGGTCCGAAAACAGCCGTCTCTCCAGATCCGCCACCATGAACAGATCCGCCGCCGCCATGTCTCGAAGCTGCATAACTCCCATGATCCACCTCAGCCTTTCTCTCTCTCCGCCTGCGATACACGCAGATAAGTGGGTGCGTGATCCGCGGCATCCACAGTGATGCCGTGCTCAAAAAGCCTCATTCCTAGCAGTGCGACAGAACCTGCGCGCTGTCTCGAGTGCTGTGCGGGCGCGAACGAATATGCCGTCTTCATGCCCTCCGCGATCAGATCGGCATATGCGGGTACACCGTCTCCCAAAAATATCACGGGTCTGCCGTATGTGTTCAGCTTTCCGATAACATCGGCGACCGGTCCGGCGCTCTCCGGAACCGGATTAGTGAGCACCAGCGGGTCCTCCCCTCTCATTACGCCCGATAACGGCGCATAGACCTGTTTCTCCGCGTCGCAGCGGCTCAGCGGAACGAATTCGTATATTCCGGAATAGACCTCCTGACGTCTCGCGTCCATCAGCGGGCAGATAAGCGCGTCTCCCGCCCCGTAGAGGTTAAACGCCATCGAATCGAGCGTCGGTACCTCAACGAGAGGCTTTGCGAGAGCCAGTCCCAGGCCCTTTGCCGTAGCAGAACCGATCCTCAGTCCCGTAAATGAGCCCGGTCCGCGCGATATCGCTATCGCGTCGGCATTTTTAAGATCTGTGCCCGCCGCGGATACTATCTCCTCCAGCATCGGGAGCAGTGTCTGCGAATGGGTCTTTTTATTGTTCATCGTATATTCGGCGACCAGCCTGTCGTCCTCCGCGATCGCGACTGACGCGACGAGTGCCGAACTCTCAATACCTATTATCAGCATTTTACTTCAATCCTTCGATAATCAAACCCGCGTGAGGTGTCCTTGGTGATCGTGACGCGGACGGCCTCATCGGGGATCAGTTCCTCTATCAGCTCCGGCCACTCGACGATCGTGACACCGTCTCCGTAGAAATAATCGCGGTACCCGATCTCCTCCATCTCGCCGGGATCGTCGATCCTGTATACGTCGAAATGGTACAGGGGAAGTCTCCCCTCCTCATAGATCTGGACTACCGTAAAGGTAGGGCTCACTACCGGCTCGGCAATACCGAGTCCCGCTGCCACGCCCTTGGTAAATACGGTTTTCCCGGTGCCGAGATCGCCGCTTAAGGCTATGACCGTGCCCGGTTTTGCCTCCAGGCCCATCCTGCGTCCGGCTTCAAAGGTTTCCTCGGCCGAATTAGTCTCTGTAAGCATTATAACTCCTCTTTTTTCAGCTTAAGGCGCTTATCGTCCACATGCCTTTTGAGCAGCGACTCAAAGCCCGTTTTGTCGATGACCGCATCGCAGGGGAGCACAAATGCGCGGTTCCTCGCGATGTACATGTAATAGCCCGACTTGCCCTGCTTTACCTTGAACATCTTGTCCCAGGTAAAATCGGCGTATTCGTCGGCGCCTCTGGCCATGTCAAAGCCCTCGTCGCTGAAGGTATATGTGATCGTATTCTTCGGATCGCAGATCAGATCGGACTGCTTTTTCGCCTTGAACCACAGCGTAAAGGGGCTGTTGGCCAGGAACATGGCAGCGATCGCGCCGAACAGCACTATCTGGATCGGTGAATAACCCTGCACGAGTCCTATGACAACGAACACTATGGCCGCGATGCCGAGCACTGCCGAGAGCGCGCCCATCACATTCATATAGGAATGATAGAACATGAACTCGAACATGCACCTCTGATCGGGCTTTGCGGCTATCACAAAGCTCGGCTCGGTGTGCTCTATCCTTTTCTTAGGTTCGGTCTTTGCCGCGACCGCCTCGGGCATATAATCTGCAACGCTCTGTCTTTCTTCGGTCCCGTCATCTGCGGCATCGGCTCCGTTCCCGGCCGCCTCTGCCTCCTCTTCGGCCTCTCTGAGCTCCTCTTCTGTAAGGGTGCTGATGTGGGCCAGTTCGCTGATGCCTCTCTTCTTTTTGGTTTCGTCTGTTGTATTGCCTGACATATTTGTTCCGGTAACGCATCCGTTTGGATTAGCTCAAGTGCTGCGGACGCGCATTCTGTATCTGTTTTAAGATCAGATGATCATGGTGAGCTGTATCCTCTGTTTTTTGAGATCGACGCTCATAACTTTTACCTCTACGATATCGCCTACGCTTACGGCGTCGAGAGGATGCTTGATGAACTTTTTGTTGGTGATCTGCGAAACATGTACGAGACCGTCCTGATGTACTCCGATATCAACGAATACGCCGAAATCGATGACATTGCGCACGGTACCCTTTAAGATCATGCCTTCCTTCAGGTCCTTCATCTCCATAACGTCGGTACGGAGGATGGGCTTGGGCATATCCTCACGGGGATCGCGGCCGGGCTTCTCGAGCTCCTTGATGATGTCGGTAAGTGTGATCTCGCCGATGCCGAGCTCCTCAGCCAGCTTCTTTTTATCCTTTACGAGGCTGCCGAGATGCGAAAGTCCGCTGCCTGCCGCGCTCACATCGGTAAATGAATTGTCATTGCCGCGGGACGCGCTCTTTTTGTCGGGCTTTGCATCATTACCTGCCGAAACGGTCATGCCGGAGTTGGCATAGGCTTTCATCAGGAGCTGGCCCATCGCGGAGTTGGTGTTTCTGATCGTAACCTCGCGGTTTCCGCCCTTGCGGTCGCCGCGGCGCGCCGCCTTATCCGCAGCGTCGGCCTCTGCCTTCGCTTTGCTCTGCGCTGCCTTTACGGCCTTGGCCTGCTCGGCCTGAACCTTTTTGATATCATCGGGTGTAAATCCGAGCTTTTCGAGGAGCTTTGTCGCAGCCTCATAAGACTCGGGATGCACGCTGGTCGCGTCGAGAGGGTTCTTTCCTCCGACGATGCGCAGGAAGCCCGCGCACTGCTCGTAAGCCTTCGGTCCGAGCTTCGGAACCTTAAGGAGCTGGGCACGCGATACGAAGCGTCCGTTCTCCTCGCGGTATGCAACGATGTTCTTTGCAATGGGCTTTGAGATACCCGAAACGTACTCGAGCAGCGACGCCGATGCGGTATTAAGGTCGACGCCGACCTTATTTACACAGTCCTCAACTACGCCTTCAAGGGCCTCGCCGAGCTTCTTCTGGTTCATGTCATGCTGGTACTGGCCAACGCCGATCGACTTCGGATCGATCTTTACGAGCTCCGCGAGCGGATCCTGGATCCTTCGCGCGATCGAAGCCGCCGAACGCTGTCCCACATCGAAGTTCGGGAACTCCTCGGTCGCGAGCTTACTTGCGGAATAAACGGACGCGCCTGCCTCGCTTACGATAACGTAGCTGAGATCCGGCTTGTTGATCTCCTTTAAGAGCTCAACGATGACCTGCTCGGACTCACGCGACGCTGTTCCGTTGCCGACCGAGATAAGGGTTATATTGTACTTGGCAATGAGCTGCTTTAAGATAGCCTTTGCCTTGGGGATGTTCTTCTGGGGACCGTCGGTGGGATAGATAACGACTGTATCGATGACCTTGCCGGTAGGGTCTACTACGGCGAGCTTACATCCTGTTCTGAACGCGGGGTCCCAGCCGAGTACCACATGTCCCGCAACCGGAGGTGCCATAAGGAGCTGTGTCAGGTTCTTTCCGAATACCTTGATCGCGCTGTCCTCTGCCTTCTCCGTGAGATCGTTCCTGATCTCACGCTCGATGGCGGGAGCGATAAGACGCTCGTACGCGTCCTCGATCGTAGCCTTTAAGAGATCGTTGGTGTACTGATTGTCCTTTTTGATGATCATTTTCTGCAGATAGTCGAGGATCCGCTCAACCGGTGCCTCGATCTTGACTGTCAGGAACTTCTCTTCCTCGCCGCGGTTCAGCGCGAGCACGCGGTGTCCGAGGATCGTGCTGACCTTCTCCGAGAACTTATAGTACATCTCGTAAACGGACTGCGCCTTCTCGTCCTTTGCTTCGCTCGTTACGATGCCCTCATCGACGGTAGCCTTACGGATCCAGATACGGTAATCCGCCTCATCCGATATTTTCTCGGCAATGATATCGCATGCGCCCGCAATGGCGTCCTTTGCGGTCTTGACATCCTTTTCCTCGGAAATATACTCCGCGGCATACTCCTCGATGGGCTTGTCCGCTTCCTGTGCCCAGATGATGTCGGCGAGGGGCTCGAGTCCCTTTTCCTTCGCGACGGTCGCTCTGGTTCTCTTTTTCTGCTTATAGGGACGGTAAAGGTCCTCTACGACTACAAGAGTTGTAGCGGCCAGAATAGCCTCTTTCAGTTCGTCTGTGAGCTTGCCCTGCTCCTCGATGCTCGAGATAACGGCAGCCTTGCGCTCTTCGAGATTGCGCAGATATGTGAGTCTTTCGTAGAGATTACGCAGCACCTCGTCGTTTAACGAGCCCGTAACCTCCTTTCTGTATCGTGCAATGAAGGGGATGGTGTTGCCCTCGTCAATGAGCTTGACTGTGGCGTCCACCTGCGCCTCCTTAATATTCAGTTCTTTTGCCAGTTGTTCGTTGATGTTCATTTTCAGGCCTTCCTTATGTTGATTTCTTACGGCGGTTGAATGCTTTTATGAACCGCCACATTACATTTTACCACTTTTTTGCGGCAGTTGTCCACTACTCATGATACGGAAGTTGATCGGGGCATTTATCGCCCGAACTGTTGCGAAACATATTGTGGAACCTGTATAATAATATTGTCGTCTAATGTGTGAAAACGGCGATCCGCCGGCGTATAAACGAGGATAAAGAGGAGGAACTGTTTATGAAGAAAAGATTTTCGATCATTGCGGCATTACTGCTGAGTGCGGTCATGCTCGCAGGATGCGCCAAGAGCATGGCAGACAACAATGCCTATTACAGCGGCGGGTCTTCCGCACCTCAAGCCGCTAAGGCTACCCAGGCGTTCTACGGCTATTCCGAAGACGCGGCAACCGAGGATTATGCTCCAAACGACGCCAAAACCGATGCTCCGGGCAGTGCCGCCCCCGTCAATACCGACGGCAGCAATATCGACGCGTCACAGTCCGCGTCCGGCAGAAAGCTCATCAGACGTGTTAACTTAAGCGTTGAATCCCTTGAGTTCGAACAGAGCGTAAATACGCTCGAGAGCAGCGTCGGCGCGTTCGGCGGCTATATCGAGAGCTCTTCGATCACCGACAGGAACAGCTATTACAGTATCAACAACTATCGCAATTCCAGGATCGCGAACTATGTGATCAGGATCCCGAGCGAGAGGCTCGACGGTTTCTTAAACCAGGTAGGAAACATCGGCAACATCACTTCGCAGTCGACGAGCGCCGAGGACATCACTCTTTCGTATCTCGACCTCGAAGCCAGGACCGAATCCTTAGAGATCCAGCAGGAACGCCTGCTCGCCCTGCTCGAAAAGGCCGAGACGGTCGATGAGATCATCTCCCTCGAAGACAGGCTTTCCACCGTCAGATACCAGATCGAGGCACAGAGAAGCACCCTTAAAAACTACGACAATCTCGTAGCTTTCAGCACCGTTACGATCGGCCTCACAGAGGTAGTCAAGATCACCGAGCCCGAGCCCACCACCATGGGACAGCGCATCAGCAGGGGCCTTTCGGATACTTTCTACGATCTCGGTGTAGGCCTTGAGAATTTCGCTGTAGGCTTCGTTGTAAATCTGCCCTACATCCTTATCTGGGGACTGATCATATTCGTGATCATCTTCGTGATCGTTAAGATCGTTAAAGGCACAAAGAAGCGCAGGGAAAAGAAGCAGGCCGCGCTCCAGGCAAAGCTCCAGGCCGACTGGGCAGCCCGTCAGGCCGCGCAGCAGCCCGCTCCCACCCCTGACACAGATAACAAATGAGTACAAGACCGACAGATTATCCGTCACATCCATACAAAGCCCTCGGAACTCCCGGGGGCTTTTTGCCGGACTTATCGGTTCTTCGTTCGGGTATCTGTGCGCCCGCTTTTGCTGTCACCTTATACGAAGAACCGTCAAAAAAAGCCCCCGGAAGTTCCGGGGGCATCTGAATATATGCTACGGATTATTTAGCGTCGGTCTTGTCTTCGATCTTGCCGTCCTTCGCGTTCTTGCGAACGGACTCAACGCCCTTTAAGCAGCTGTCAAGCTTCGAGTAGCCTTCACCGGTAGCGATGATCTGGCCGTTCTTAGCCTTAAGTCTGAAACGGAACTCACCCTTCTTGTCCTTATAAACCTCAAACTTGGGGTTGGACTCTGCCTTGAAACCGTCAACGGTCTGATTCTCAAGAGCAGCGATGGGTGCATTGGCAGCTACGCTGGCAACACCGTTCTTTGCGGTAGCCTTTGACTTGTAAACCTGACTGGTGGCAATAACCTCTCCGTTGCCTGCAACGAGATTGAACTTAAAGCCTGCTTTTGCCTCTGATAATACGAACTTACCCATGGGTAAAACCTCCTTCTTTTATCCCCTTTGTGGATTTTTTACGGCTTTTGCCGTCCTCATGTATGATATTATCAAATTTCAAAAAAAATGTATAGACAAATTGCGAAAAAATCGAAAAAAATCTATAATTCTCTGTCGTTTCAGCTTCGTGCGAGCTTTTTCGACATCTCATACATGTAGGAGTCGGGCTGTTTCGTCATGCGGAGTGCCTTTTCCATGTCGAAATCGACAAATTCGCCGTTGCAGTAGGCAACGATGCGGTTCTTCGAGCCTGCGTTGATCGCCTCGACAGCCTTGCCGCCCATAGCCGACGCATATACTCTGTCCTGACACGAAGGAGTGCCGCCGCCCTGGATCAGTCCGAGGATCGTGGCTCTGGTCTCGAGTCCGGTCGCGAACTCGATATTCTTCGCGAGAGACCCGGATTTGCCGACCGCCTCGGAATTGACGATCAGGTGGAGTCTCTTGCCGAGCTTCTTTTTATTGATGATCTCGCTGATGATCGTCTGCTGGTCATTGTCGTAGAACTCGGGAGTAAGTATCTCCTCCGCGCCTGTCGCGATACCGCACCAGAGCGCGTTATGTCCGGACCTGAAGCCCGCTACTTCAATGATGGAACAGCGTTCATGCGAGGCGGAAGTATCCCTTACCTTATCGATAGCCGCCATCGCCGTATTGATCGCGGTGTCATATCCGATCGTGTATTCAGTGCACGCAACGTCATTGTCGATCGTGGCGGGAACACCGATAACATTGATGCCGCGTCCGATCAGGTCCATGCCGCCGCGCATGGTGCCGGTTCCGCCGATGACCACGAGCGCGTCCAGCTCCAGCTCTTTGATCGTCTCGACAGCCTTTTCCAGTCCCTCTTCGGTCTTAAAGTCGGGGCAGTCGGCTGCCAGCAGCAGCGTGCCGCCCTTCTGCACGGTCTCGGACATCGTGCTGTTGGACATCTCTATATAGTCTTTTTCGATCAGACCGTTAAAGCCTCTGTAGAAGCCGAATACCTTCATGTTGTAGCCGATCGCCGAACGAACGACCGCACGGATCGCGGCGTTCATGCCGGGCGCGTCGCTGCCTGAGGTCAGGATACCTATCTTTTTCCTGCCCTTGGACTCGGTGTTGACGGGGAGCATGCCCTCACGCTGCAGGAGACGTCCCTCGCCCTTTCTGGTAAGCTTTGAGAGCATATCTACAAGGAACGGATCGAGCGACTTCTTCATCGCGAGCGCCTCTTCCATGTCGTAATCCACGAACTGTCCGTGCTTGAAAGCGACAACGCGCTGGTTGCCGCCGTTATGCAGGATGTCCACGGCCTTTGCGCCCATCGCCGAAGCAAACACCCTGTCCTTACAGGTCGGGCTGCCGCCGCGCTGCATATAGCCGAGATTGGTGGCTGTCGTGGGCACGCCTGTCGCGTACTCGATACGCTTTGCCATGCCCTCGGAATCGCCTATGCCCTCTGCGTTAACTATGATGTAATGCTTACGTCCGGACTTACGCTTAGTCTGGATGTCGCCGATCAGCTTCTGCTCCTCATAGTTGTACATCTCCGTCGAGAGCACCGCCTCGGCGCCGTTTGCGATACCGCACCAGAGCGCGATGAATCCGGCGTGGCGTCCCATAACCTCGATGATCGAGCATCGCTCCTGGGAAGTCGATGTGTCCCTGATATTGTCGATGGCCTGCATCGCTGTATTGACTGCGGTGTCAAAGCCTATGGTGTATTCCGTGCATGCAATGTCGAGGTCGATGGTACCGGGCACGCCGATAACGTTGATCCCGCGTGCGGCCAGACTCTGCGCTCCGCGGTAGGAGCCGTCTCCGCCGATGACTACCAGACCCTCGATGCCGTGCTTGCGGCAGTTCTCCGCTGCCTTATCCTGCCCCTCTTTCGTGAGCATCTCGGGACAGCGCGCGGTAAACAGGAAGGTTCCGCCCTTCTGTATGGTGTCGGCCACACTCTTTGAGGTCAGCTCGACAAAATCCTCTTCGATCAGGCCCGAGAATCCGCGCCTGACTCCGACTACCTCCATGCCGTACGCGATACCCGTGCGCACAACGGCCCTGATGGCCGCGTTCATACCGGGAGCGTCACCGCCCGAGGTCAGTACGCCTATGCGCTTGATCTTCCCTGCGCCGGTTCCCTTTTTAGCGGTCTCCTTCTTCGCGGGCTCTTTCTTTGTGGTTTCTTTCTTTGCGGTTTCCTTCTTTGCTGCCTTCTTTGTCTCGTCTTTTACAGCTTCGTTTTTTTTGGTTCCTGCCATAGTCGCCACCTTCATTTTGTTCCGGCATCGCAGTTTCCGCGTGCCTCTGTTTAAGTATTTTCCTCAGTTTCAGTATAACTCACGTCCCGCAAAAATCAAGTTTTCGCGATCCGCTTCGACACTTTGATCCTCGCATACCGCAGCTTATACTCAGCTTCGGAAATGTCCTCGAGATAATTCCTGTTGAAATTCGACCTGACGCCCGCAGCCTCTAAGATATCCGCTGCCTTGTTATAGGCGATCGCGGCGTCCGTCAGCTCCGAATAATGCCCGACGATGAGATCGGATCTTACATGTATCCTCGTGGTAAATGTATCCCTCGCCCGCACGGTCTCCTTTGTCACACCGAAGTAGGGATTGACTATCACGACGTTGCCCGAGCGGAAATCATAACGGTCGTTGTTCTTGAAATAATAGTCTTTGCCGCAGACCGCAAAGCTCTTGATCCCGTATCTGGCGTAAACATTGAGCTGCGAGCCGTAGTCCGCGACGAACAGATGCCCGCCGCGCCTCTGTATCGAATGATGCGTATAATAAAACAGCTCCGACGCGTCAAATCTGAGTATAGTGTCTTTATCGAGATAATACTCGAAATACCTGTTGCGCAGATATATCGGGCCGCGGCAGTAGATGCCGTTATCCCGGAGATTTATCATAGCGATCCATTTTTCGAACGGGAGCGGGCCTTCATCGTAATCGTCGATCGTTATCCGCCTGCCGCCCTCACCCCGCAGGATCGCGGCAGCTGCCTTATATGCCGCGTTCGCGGCCTCTGCCGTATCAAAGCTGCCGAGACTTATATGCTTTGAGCTGTAGGTCAGGGATGCCCGGTAGTAGGGCGTTCCGTCCTTTTTAACGGCGGGATAGACGCCCGCGAGCCTCTGCTCCGCCTTTTCCCGATCGCCTGCTGCCCGGTTCTTTTTCCCGGAACCTGCAGTTTTAGTGCTGCCTGTCTTTGTCAATATCGTCCGCCCTTCCACTGTACCTGCGCCTGGGTTATCTTGACCGCCTCTTCGCCGTACATGCTCTTTAGTCTCGCGGTGAGCTCATCGCAGATGCCCGTGGTCATGGACATCGGCAGCTCCTTCATGCTGCGCTCGGCCTCGCAGTAGATGACTACCGCGTCGCGCCCGTCGTATGAGCCTACCGTCTCGAGCAGCTCCTTTTCCGCCGCCTGATAGGAGGGGATGTCGGGGAACTTTACCCAGAGCTTTTTCGGGAGCTCGTTAAGCTTTACCATATCGGAGAATATCAGCTTTGCGTCGCGGTCCTCCTCAGCGCTCACACGGCCTTTTATCAGGACCTTTTCGCCCTCGACAAAGTCGCTGCGTCTCTTTTCGTAATCCTTCGGAAATACGAGTACTTCGATATTTCCGAACATGTCCTCAAGTGTGAGGAATGCCATGACCGAATTGGACCTCGTGGTCTTTAACGTTTTGGCCTCGATGATGCCTCCGACCACCGCCGTCGAGCCGTCCTCGACCGATACGTTGCCCGTCTCGTCGTCGATCATGAAATCGAGCGAGGTCGCGGTCGTATTCTTATCGAGAGCGTATTTGTACATATTGAGCGGATGTCCGCTGATGTAGAGACCTAAAACCTCCTTTTCGAAGTTCAGTATCTCCTCGTTCGTGTAATCGGGGATATCGGGGAAGGACAGATCGGCCTTAAAGGTCTCCTCATCCTCGCAGATATCGAACAGCGACATCTGCCCCGTAATGCTCCTTTTGCGCTCGTTCGCGGTATCGTCAATGATCCTCGCGTAGGTCATCATCTTCTGCCTGCGCGTGCCGGGCAGCGAATCAAACGCGCCCGCCTTGATCATATTCTCGATGACGCGCTTATTGGCCTCCTTTGAGGTCATGCGGATGATGAAATCCTGCAGGTCCTTAAAAGGCCCGCCCTCACGCCTGTCCTCAACGATGCCCTCGACAACGGCGTTGCCCACGCCCTTGATCGCCGAAAGCGCGTAGCGTATCGCGTCTTTCCCATCAGGGGTCTTAACTGCGGTAAATGCCACGTCGCCCTCGTTGATATCGGGAGCGATGAGCTCGATGCCCATCTGTTTGCAGGCGTAGATGTACGAAGCCACCTTACCCGACTGGTCGAGCACCGAAGTCAGCAGAGCCGCCATGAACTCCGCGGGATAATATCGCTTCAGGTAAGCCGTCTGGTACGCGACTACCGCGTAGCAGGTCGCATGCGCCTTGTTGAAAGCGTATTTCGCGAAATCGGTCATCTCATCGAATATCTTATTGCCGACCTCCGCGGAAATGCCCCTGCCCGCGCATCCGGGAACGCCTTCATCGGGATTGCCGTATACGAAGTTCTGACGCTCCTTCGCCATAACCTCGGCTTTTTTCTTGGACATCGCGCGGCGCACCAGGTCGCTGCGGCCGAAGCTGTAGCCCGCCAGATCGCGTACGATCTGCATAACCTGCTCCTGGTAGACTATGCATCCGTGCGTGGGCTCTAAGATAGGGCGCAGCTCCTCGCACTCATAGTGTATGGAGTCCTTTTCCTGCTTGCCCTTGATGTACTTGGGGATGAAATCCATCGGGCCCGGTCTGTACAGAGCGATACCCGCGATGATATCCTCAATATTTTCCGGTTTCAGCTCCTTCATGAACGCGGTCATGCCCGCGGATTCGAGCTGGAATATGCCCTCGGTGCGTCCCGACGAGATCAGATCGTAGACCGATCTGTCGGAATAATCTATCTTATCAATGTCAAAATCCGGATCCTTGCCCGAATTCCTGACTGCCTTTGCGGCATCGTCGATAACGGTCAGGTTTCTAAGGCCGAGGAAGTCCATTTTCAGCAGTCCCAGCTCCTCGAGCGTGGTCATCGTATACTGTGTCGTGATGACATTATCGGAAGAACGCGACAGCGGCACGAACTCATCCACGGGCGCCGGCGCGATAACAACGCCTGCGGCATGGATGCCTGTGTGCCTCGGAAGTCCCTCAAGACGCATCGACATATCGATGAGCTTATGGGTCTCGGGTTCGTTGTCATATGCGGATTTGAATTCGGGATTGGATTTGAGCGCCTTGTCCAGTGTGATGCCGAGCTCCTTCGGCACCATCTTCGCGATGCGGTCCACATCGGCGTAGCTCATATCGAGCGCACGTCCGACATCGCGCAGTACGGCTCTGGCCTGCAGTGTACCGAACGTTACGATCTGCACGACATGGTCCTTGCCGTATTTGCGCATAACGTAATCTATTACCTCCTGCCGCCTCTCGGGGCAGAAATCGATATCTATATCGGGCATCGTTACACGCTCGGGATTGAGGAAACGCTCGAATACCAGGCTGTAGGGCATCGGGTCGATCTCGGTTATATCGAGCACGTAGGATACGATGCTGCCCGCCGCGCTGCCTCTGCCGGGGCCGACCGGTATGTCGTGGGTCTTCGCGAAATGTATGAAATCCCATACGATCAGGAAATAGTCGACAAAGCCCATATTCCTGATCGTGGTGAGCTCATAGCCCATGCGTTCTTTCAGCTCGTTAAACTCCGTCTCGCTCTTGTCCCCGTAGCGCTCCTTAAGGCCCTGCTCGCAGAGCATGGTAAGATACGTCTCCGAATTATAGCCTTCGGGCACGTCAAAATGCGGCAGCTTGTAATGTCCGAACTCGAAATCGACATTACACCTCTGCGCGATCTTATAGGTATTGTCCAGTGCTTCGGGAACATATCCGAAGAGCTTTCGCATCTCATCTTCGGATTTGAGATAGAACTGCCCGCCCTCGTAGCGCATGCGGTCCTCATCGGTGACCTTTTTCTGCGTCTGAATGCAGAGCAGGATGTCGTGAGGCACGGCGTCATCGGCGAACGTATAGTGAACGTCGTTCGTCGCCACCAGATCTATGCCGGTCTCCTCGTGCATGCGCAGAAGCGCCGAGTTGACCGTACCCTGATCGGGCAGGCCGTGGTCCTGCAGTTCCAGAAAGAAATTGCCGTGACCGAATATACGGTCGTATTTGAGTGCCGAGGCCTTTGCGTCCTCGTAGCGGCCTTTGAGGATCAGATTGGGTATCTCTCCGGCCAGACATGCGGAAAGCGCTATTATCCCCTGATGATAGCGCTCCAGTATCTCATCGTCGACGCGGGGCTTATAGTAGAAACCTTCGGTAAAGCCCCGTGAGACGATCTTTATTAAGTTCTGATAGCCTTCGTTGTTCTCGGCCAGAAGGATCATATGACGGTATCTCTCGTCTGATACCGAATTCTCCTTTTCAAAGCGGGACGCGGGCGCAACATACACCTCACAGCCGATGATGGGCTTGATGCCCACCGCCTTGCACGCGCGGTAAAAATCCACACAGCCGTACATCACGCCGTGATCGGTGATCGCGAGCGAATCCATACCGAGCTGCGCGGCCCTGGCCGTGATCTCCTTTATCTTACCCGATCCGTCGAGCAGACTGTACTCAGTATGCACATGCAAGTGTGTAAATGCCATTGTTCGTCCCCTTTGCCAACTCCGTAAAACGCCGTTCAAGCGGCGTATTTATCATAGATCAAGCTTAGGTCTGGTCTTGTCGAACACGGATTCCACGTCAAAGAAGTATTTCAGTTTTTCGGGCGTCTTTACCATACGCTCTCCGTCCGCATTGATACGTCCCTGTCTGAAATAACCGTCGCGTACCTGAACCCAGTACTGCGCCGAATCCACGTTGCAGAAGTACCAGAAACCGTATTTTTTCATGAGCTCGTACTTTTCGCCGCTGTAGCCTCTCCAGCCGCAGATATCGGCGCCGTACGGATAAATGTAGATGTCTGTGTCGCCGAGAATGATCTCGACCTCGTCATGCCAGCGCTGGCAGTCATATTCGAGCTTGCTGACAGAAATATCGGTCATGTTGCTGTGAGTATAGCTGTGGCTCGCGAACTCCCAGCCGTCAGCCTTAAGAGCCTCGGCGACCTTGATCGCCTCTTCTCTCTGGGCCTCGATCTTAGCCATCTTGTCGGCTTCGGACATGCCGTCGTAGATCTTCATGCTGAGTCCGGTATCATACCCAAGAGCGCCCTCAAAACCTGTGATTCCGAGGATGCCCTTTCTGCCTCTGTATGAGAAATCGGGATGCTCCCTCACAAAACGGTCTATGATCGGAACCATGTCGTACTCGCCGTAGAGGACATTGCCGTCCTTGTCGATGTACTCACAGGTGGGCAGTCCGTCCTCACCTACGACCAGCCTCTCGGCAAAGCCGTTTTTCTGCATGTAAACGTAGTAGTTGACGTCATCCTGCGAAAGCACGAACGGTATCTTGCCTTCGGGCAGCCAGATATCCTTCATAACGAGTTTTTCCTGACCGTCCTCGCCTATAACGCGCTCAGCCATATCATGAACACTCACGATAACGTAGCCTCGCTCATACATCTGCTCGAGCATCTTATTGAACTCGTCGACCGTCGTCATGTAGCGGTTGTAGCCCAAAGGCTGGCTGCTGCCCTTGCCGAACGCACGGGATGTGTCAACGATCAGCGAATGTACGAACAGGTGGCTGATCTGCGTGTTGTCGGGCCACTTAACGAGCTTTGATTTCTGCTCCTCATACGAAGCTATCGCGGCCGAAAGGCGCTCAACGCTCTCGTAGCCCTCGACAGCCTTGACCGTCTCTATTGCTTTGTCATAGTCATACATCTGCGCCATGACATCGGTCTGCGCGAGTATGCCGTCGACCTCTGCCTCGAGCTTCTCACGCGCGATGCGCTCCTCTTCCTCACGGGCGAGCCTCTCAAGCTCCGCCTGCTCCTCGGGAGTAAGCGTGGGCGTGGGCTCCGGGGTGGGCGTAGCGGGTGTGTCCTTCTTCACATTTGAAGATGTCGGAACCTTTGTGTCGCCGATGTCCACCGTATCCGCCGCCATCTCGGTCTCAGCCCCGCCGTAAGCTCTAGTCTTCTTGTCCTTTTTCAGCTCGTTGAAGCCTATGCAGACAAAAAGGATACCGATGATGATCAGCTCCGCCGCTATGACTATGGTCCTGTTTCTGCTGTTCTTCAAATTGCTCCCCCCATTTTCTTAAAAAGGAACGGTCTCCCGTTCCCGTTTTGACATTATGCGAAGAAAGCCTCGATACTCTTCATGGCTTCCTCTTCATCGCTGCCGTTGACGATCACGTCGATCAGGTCGTTGGCCGCGGTGGCCCTGTTCATAATGCTGATAAAGGTCATCATGCCCATGATGCTCTTGGCATTGACCTTTTTGTCCTTGTACTCGAAGTACACCGTGCTCTCAAATTTGCTAGCTTCCTGCACAAGCTTGGCGATCGGCCTTCTGTCCAGATCTGCTGTAATGTCGATAGCCATCTTCTTCTGAACCATTTCCTTTTTTCCCTCCGCTTTTTGAAAAAATAACGATATTGTCACGGCTTCCCCGAACGCAGCTTTTCAGCCATGTCCGTGAGTTTCTGCAGCCTGTGGTTGACACCCGATCTGCCCACTTTCCGATCATGCTTCTCCCCAAGCTCGGCAAGTGATGCCTCCGGATACTCAAGCCGCAGCAGAGCCGTAGTTCTCAGCTCATCGCTCAATGAATCGAGCCCTATCGTGTCACTCAGATAACGTATGTCCTCTATCTGCCTGTTCGCTGCCGCCGTAGTCTTTCCGATATTGGCAGCCTCGCAGTTGACACGTCTGTTTATTGAATTGCGCAGCTCCTTGACGATCCTGACATTTTCGAGCTCCATGAGACTTACATGCGCTCCCATTATGTTCAGGACATCAACGATATGCTCCCCGTCTTTTAAGTATACTACATTATATTTTTTTCTGTTAACTATTTTTGCCTCGATGTCGAACGAAGTGATCAGCTCGGCCGTAAAAGCCGCCTTATCAGCGTCGTCCGCGGCAAATTCAAGATGGTAATCCTTGTGCGGATCGGTGATCGAACCGCATGCGATGAACGCGCCTTTTAAGAACGCTCTCTTGCAGCAGGTCTGCTGCGTGATCATCCTGTTGGGTACCAGATCGTCCCGCATCTTGAGGAGCTTAAGCAGTTCCTGTGTCTCCTCCGGTGTCAGAGCCGTGACCCAGACCGTCTTGCGGCCTTTTTTCTCTGTCAGCGTCCCGCAAGAGGGGTCCCTGCCCGACAGCTTTTTAAAAAGTGTCGCAAAACACTCGTTAACCGTCTCGTTTTCGCTCGAGAGCACTATCCGTCCGTCCCGCAAAACGGCTGACATCGCCGTTACCGCCGCCATCTGCGCTATCCTGCAGTGCCGCGCGTTCGGTATGGACGAAACCAGTTCTTTTTTCACATTAAGCGAGAAAGACATGCCCTCACCCCTTTATTGTCACATCAATCAAAGCCGATCATCCGGACCTCGGGTTCCAGCCTGACCCCTGAATTCCGATACACCCGCTCGGAAACCTCCCGGATCAGTTTAATGATGTCGGACGATGTAGCCCGGCCTTTATTGATGATGAATCCGCAATGCTTTTCGGAAACGCAGGCATCGCCGACCGAATAGCCTTTAAGCCCCGCTTCCTCTATAAGTTTTCCCGCGAAATACCCTTCGGGGCGCTTAAAAGTGCTGCCCGCGCTCGGATATTCAAGCGGCTGCTTTTCTCTTCTTCTGGCGTTAAGCTCCGAGATCTGCGCAAGTATGGCCTCCGTATCCCCGCGCTTCAGAGCGAATACCGCGCTCAGCACGATGAGACCCTTCTCGCCGATCACGCTGTGTCTGTAAGACAGCTCCAGCCCGTCGCGTTCGATGTCAAAGACTTTGCCGTCCGTGTCCATCACGCGCGCGCTCACGATAACATCCTTTATCTCTCCGC
Source organism: Lachnospiraceae bacterium (assembly GCA_016288005.1). Lineage (GTDB taxonomy): Bacteria > Bacillota > Clostridia > Lachnospirales > Lachnospiraceae > RUG11977. Next base: position 52,616 of record JAEEXY010000005.1, on the reverse strand, counting down.
CGTAGGCGCCGGCATTCATAAATACCGCTCCTCCGACCGAACCCGGGATGCCCGCGGCAAACTCAAAGCCCGCGAGACCTTTCCTCGCGGCGTCATACGCGACCTTAGCCAGAGACGCGCCGGCATGCGCCGTGACAAGCACTTCATCGCCGCGCTCAGTGTAGGAAACATCAGCCTTTCCGTCCTTTATGACGATCACGATCCCGCGGAATCCGTCGTCCGAAACCAGAAGGTTAGTTCCGTTGCCAATGATATAATAAGGAATTTCATTTGCTTTTGCAAGTAAAATAATATTCCTGATCCCGTCCTCGTCCGAGGGTATCGCGACATAGTCCGCAGGGCCTCCGGTCCTGAAGGACGTGAATTCCGAAAGCGGCGCCCCGGTAAGCACCCGTCCTCGGGGCGAGGCTTCTTTCAGCATTAAAAACAGGTCTTTTTCCATCTTATAACGTAAGGTACGCAGCGCCGTACATGCCCGCGTCGTTGCCGAGTGTCGCGAGTCTGAACTCACGGTTGCGGAGAACATTGAGGTTGTTCTCGTCGAAATATCTCTTTACCGTATCGGTGATAATGCTGCCCGCACGCGCAACACCGCCGCCGATGACATAAGCCTCGGGATCAACGGTCGCGCCCACGCCCGAAAGAGCCTGTGCCAGATATCTGCACATGGTGTCCACAGCCTTCGCCGCAAGCTTGTCGCCTGCCTTTGCCGCGTCAAATATATCCTTTGCGGTAATGCTCTCGCTGCCGCGGAGTGAGCTCGCCTCGTCGGTCTCGGCAAGAGCCTTTTTAACAAGTCTTACAACGCCGGTAGCCGAAGCGTACTGCTCGAGATGACCCCTGCAGCCGCAGCCGCACAGCTCGGTCTCGTTGGGGTTGACCACGATGTGGCCGATCTCGCCTCCGCCGCCGTGGATACCGTGAACGATCTTGCCGTCGATAACGATGCCGCCGCCGACTCCCGTGCCGAGCGTGATGAATACGATGCTCCTGCAGCCCTGCGCGCCGCCCTTCCAGAGTTCGCCCAGAGCCGCGACGTTCGCGTCGTTCGCCGCGATGCACTTAAGTCCGGTAAGGCTGCTCATCTTTTCATTGACATTAAAGATATCCCACTTAAGGTTTGCGCATTTCATGACCGTGCCGTCGGGAGTGATGGGTCCGGGTACTCCGAGTCCCACACCGAGCACATCGGCCTTGTCTATGCCTCTCTCCGAAAGCTTTGAAAGAATAGCCTCCGCGATATCCGTCGGAACGTTAACTCCGTGATTCTCGGTCCTCGACGGGATCTCCCATTTCTCAAGGATGCTTCCGTCCTCGGTAAAAAGTCCCAGCTTAACCGTAGTTCCGCCTATGTCCACACCAAAACAGTATTTCATGATGATCCTCCCGATTATTATTCCTGTGTTTTGTTTATATTTGCCATCGCCCTGTCGTAGAGCGCTTTTGCCGCATTGTAGCCCATCTTCTTCTGTCTGCAGTTGACCGCCGCGGACTCGCAGATGATCGCGAGGTTACGTCCGGGACGGATCGGGATGTTGTGGCATACGATGTTGTTGCCCAGATAATTTACGTAATGCTCTTCAAGACCCATCCTGTCGTACTCGCGGTCCCTGTCCCACTCCTCGAGATTGATGACGAGGTCGATCTGCTGGGTATTCTTAACGCTTTCAATACCGAACAGCGTCTTAACGTCGATGATGCCGATACCGCGCAGCTCTATGAAATGCCTGGTCATCTCGGGGCTCATGCCGATCAGCGTATCGTCGCTGACCTTTCTGATCTCAACGACGTCGTCGCTTACGAGACGGTGGCCTCTCTTGATCAGCTCGAGCGCAGCCTCCGACTTACCGATGCCGCTCTCACCCGTGATCAGCAGTCCTTCGCCGTATACGTCGACGAGCACTCCGTGGATGGTCATGGCAGGTGCCAACTGAACGTTCATCCATCTGATGACCTCGGCCATGAAGGACGAAGTGGTCTTGGAAGTACGAAGGAGCGCAACCTGTGCCTCGGTCGCCGCCGCTATGATCTCATCCTCCACCTCGATGTTGCGGCAGAAGACCACGCAGGGGATACCGGTCTTTAAGAACTCCTTCATCCTCTCGATACCGTCTTCCTGCGCCCTCAGATAGGAATGCTCAACGTTTCCTATGATCTGGATACGGTGACGGTCGAAATCCTTCATGAAGCCCGCCAGCTGAAGCGCGGGTCTGTTGATATCGGGCATGGTAAGCTCGATCTTATTGATGTCCACATCCGGAGTCAGATTCTCCAGATTCATCTTTTCGATGAGATTCGTAAGCGGAACAGTACTGATATCGCCGTTCAACATGTCAATTTCCTCCTATTTAGCTGCGGCTTCGCCGATGACCGCCATCAGTCCTCCGACCACGATCAGTACATCCGCAATATTGAATACTATTTTATTAAAGAATGAAACATTGATAAAATCCGTCACTCTGCCTTTTACGAGCCTGTCGTAAACATTGCCCGCGGCTCCCGCGAACAGCAGCGAAAAGCCGGGACGCACGGCGCGGTACCCCGAATCGAATACGACCGGGATGTAAAATACGAGCAGCACCGCGAACACCGCGGCCGAAACCGTGACCACCGCCTTGCGGTTCGATTCGAGCCTGTTCATCGCAAAGCCCCTGTTCTCGCGCAGCATGAGTTTTACCCTGCCGCTGGCCAGTGACTTGTCTTTGCCCGCCAGGTTCCTGCGGGCCCATTCTTTTGAAATCTCATCCCCCGCAAATCCCAGCAGGGAGACGATCAGTGTCATAAATCCGCTCAATCTCAGCACCTCTCAACAATATCGGCGAACGGCGCGAGTTCGGTGAGCCGCTTACCCGATGCCGCGCGTCTCATCGAAGGATAATGCACGCAGCCCTTTTCGTTTGGTCCGAGATTCGAAAGCCGCTGTTCGATCAGCGTCCTGTCCGGATCGTATACAAGGCCGAACCTGCGGTTCTCCAGAAGCGTTCCGTCGGTGAACGCCGCATAAAGCTTAAGTATGTTGATATCGCTCTCAAAGACGGTGACCTTCGCGAACCTGTCGCGCTCGAGCAGCTCTTCGATATGGTAGCCCATGCCCAGTCCGAAAACTATGTAGCTGTCTATGCCCTCCGCCCTGAAATCATCGGCGAGCAGAAAGCTCTCACGAAGTATATTGCCGTTGGTATGCAGATAGATCGGCGCACCCGTAGCCGAGGGTACCCTGACGGTCATCAGTCCGCTCGACGAAAACTCCACGCTGTAGCCGCGTTCGAGCAGTTCCTCGGGAGAGAGCGGCGATTCGAGCTCGGCGTTCCTGTTGACGCGCATCCTCTCGCGTTCGTCCTCATCGTCCGGATTCTGAGCCAGCCCGTCCATGCCTGCGGTGAGCTTCTGCTCCATCATGCGGATCCTGCGGTTGTAGGTGCTCACGTCAAAGCCGTAGAGGTCCTCAGCCGTCATGATCAGCTCCTGCACATTGCATACGAACGCGGAAAGCTGCATCTCGTACAGATCCGCGAGCAGCACGTAATCCCTGTTCTTTTTAGCCGCGATCACAGCCTCGAGCATCTCACCGACGAAATCGGACGGAATGCTCTTAAAAAAGCTCCTGTCGGCCAGCACCGCATCGCACACCTTATTGATGCCCTCTGCGCTGTCCGCCACCATCCCGAGCGCCTCGTCGTAACGTCCGCGCCTGAACAGCAGGATCGCCTTCTCGACGAAGCCCAGCAGTCTTATATTGTTGTCGAATAATTCACGTATATTCAATATGATCACCTCCGCAAGGAAGATTTTCAGATTGCCCCAATCATAGTTATCGTAGCACACCTTACGGCATCTCGCAAGCAAAGCTGACTTCCCGCAAAACAAAAAGAGACATGAGTGTATGCGAAACATGTCTCTTTCTGCCTTACGCGGTTTTTTTGATGCTGAAAAAACTGCGTGAAATACATTTTAAAGCCGGATGATTTTTTCGTCAAGCAAAAGTTCAGTTCTTTTTAAGGAACTGGATGTACTCCGGACTGGGTACGGGACGCGAGAACAGATAGCCCTGGAAATAGTCGCAGCCCATCTCGCGGACCATCGCGAGCGTTTCTTCGTTTTCGACGCCCTCCGCCACGCATTTGTACTTGAGGCACTTGAGCATCTTTAGGAGACTGCCGAGGATTATCCTGGAATTCTCATCGGCGATGGCGTTGTCGATCAGCGATTTGTCGAACTTGATGAGGCTGACCGGAAGACTCGCGAGGTTATCGATATTTGAGAAGCCCGTACCGAAATCGTCGAGCGAGAATGTCACGCCGCGGTTGAGCAGCGTCCTGATGTTGCGCTGCATAACGTGCTTGTCGCGGCTCTGCGCGGTCTCGGTGATCTCGAGATTGATATGCTCGGGGCTTATGCCGTATCTGCGCATGATATTCTGCAGGCGCAGGGTCAGATCCTGCTGCACGCACTGTACCGGCGAAAGATTGACCTCTATATACTCCACGCCGAGCTTTTCGAGCTTGCTCTCGGTGTAGAACTTGCAGACGCTCTCGAATACGATCTCTCCTATCTGTACGATGAGACCGTTGCGCTCAGCCAAAGGAATGAATACCGAAGGCGGGATGAAGCCGCCGTTGCCGTTGAGATTGTCTCTGAGACGGATCAGCGCCTCCGCCGAAACGAACTTGCCCGAGCGGTCCTCATAGATCGGCTGGTACCATATCTCGAAGCCGTCGGTCTTGATCGCATGACGTACGCACTGCAGTATCCTCTGCTCGTTGTCCCTCATCTCAAGGGACTCCTTCGTCATCTCGTTGACGCGCTGTCCGTCGCCCTCGAGGTGCTGCTGGATGACAGTCTCGACGATGTGGCGAACGTCCGACGACGAACTGAAATGCGCGGGATTAAGCTCGGTTACCTTTAAGGATGCTGCGACCTTTGTATCGTCGACGCTTAAGTAGCCGCCGAATGACGAGATGGCCTCCGATGCCGCGTCCGTCCATTCATTGGAAACGATCGACGCGTAGATGTCGTTGCTGAGGCAGAATGTCGAATACCTGCCGTATATCTTGCGGAAGAAGGTGCTGAGCTCATCTCCGAGCTTTTTGATGTGGACCTCGTCAAGCATGTGGCTGACATATTCATATCCCTCTATCCTGAAGATGATGATCCTGTCGCGCTTGCTGTTGATGCTCTTTCCGACGGCTATGTAAAATGCCTTGTCGTTATAGCACTTGGAATTGTTGAACAGATAGTTCGAAGGATCCTCCATCGCCGCATATGCCACAACCGCAACTATGGCTGCCGCTACGGTGATAACATGCTCCGTGGGCATATTATACTGTACGTACGCGCCGGCAAATATCAGAACGATACCCGTGAACGCAGCACCTACCTGAAGCCTGCTGAGGTACTTCCGAAACGACAGTGTGATCGCTATGTCCGCGATGAGCAGCAGTCCGTTGACCGCGAACATCCAGAAGAAGAAGGGACCCATGATAACCTCACCCGGAACGGAGAGGTCCTCAATGAAATGAGTGAACGGTGTGGTGATGATAAATGCGGATGTGATGACCCAGAGGGTAATGCCGAACAGTTTGTTGAACAGTCCGCAATACTCTCCTTTCGCAATGAACAGAATATAATAATAGTATCCGCAGTTAAGTGAGATATAGCACAGAAGGCACGGGATCTGTACCAGATACTTCAGCCACAGAGCGCTGTCCGGATGGTACCAGATAACACTCAGCGCGAACAGATCCGATATCCCGAGCAGCATCGTGATACATAGCAGATACAGATAGATCGAACCCGAATTGGTCGGATACGGACGCTGCAGCAAATACATGCCAAGCAGGATCGCAGCCAGCAGGATCGCGATCAGGTCATACGAATAGTTAAAAGCAGCCATATGCAGTTACACCCCTCTGAGGGTTTCCGCACTCCCCTGCAGAACCCTCCAAGGATAATTATATCATACTTTAAGAATTCGTATACCCCTTTTTTATATTTTTTGTGAATTTTACATGTGTAAAAATTCACGTAATGCGCAATTTGTAGAACGGTGCTTTTTCTAAGTCTTACAGCGATAGAATAAATGTCGTTTTTTCAGGTGAACGGATCCTCTTCTTCCGGTATCGCGAGAATCCTGTTTGCGCGATATTCAGAGACATTAAACGTCCTGATCCCGACAGAGTTTCCGTCGATCCCGTTGTTCCTGCAATACTCGATATACCAGTCCGTGTCGACCATCTCGTTCTCGGGTATGCCCGAGTTTTCGAAGTATTCGAGGATGGCAGGTGCCGCATCGGTCGAAAGGCTGCTGATATAGTAATAATCGTAGCCGTATTGGCTGCGCGTCGATACCGCGCCTTTGATAACATTATCGTTTGCCAGATTGAATCTCGCGATCCTGGCATCGGCGTTAAGGAAAGCAAACGGGATATACACTATGCTCACCGCGATAACGCAGAAGCGTCTGAACGAGAAATCGTCCTTAAGTACCAGTATTATCACTCCGATCAGCAGCACCGCCAGCGTCAGCAGCGCGAACAGCACGGATATCCTGTACATCGTAAGATTGTATACCTGAATATACATGATCATCCTGATCGCGCTCGAAGCGATCATAACGTAGGTGCAGAAGCAGATCACCAGCAGTATCGCGTTGAGTACCCTGCTCTTTTCGATGCGCTTTTTGAGGATGAGCACCACCGCGAGGTTCAGGACGCTCACGATGAGCAGCTGGAAGAAGCCCCTGCGCGCGTATTCCGCGTAAGAGATGCCCTCGGGAAGCTCAAACCCGCCGATGAACAGGTACAGGATCTGCACCGCGGAGAATACCAGATAAAGCAGCGCCACCACCGAAGTGACCGTGATCGCCGCCACAGGCTCGGCTCTCTTGGGCTCCTTAACGGTGATCAGCGGAGCCTCATCCCTTACATGCCTCATACCGCAATATGCGGAGATGAAGCCGAAAGCCAGCATGAACAATATGCCGAGGATGTTCTGCCACTGAATTATCTCTACGAATAACCTCGCGAAGATATTCTCGAATACCGCATCCGCGGACGCCAGGATGAGCCCGAGGACTATGCATGTGGGTATCGCGATAAGGATACCCGCCAGAATAGGGCCTGCCTTGCTCTTCTTTTCCTTATCACTGAGGCTGAAATACGATCCCCCGTCTGAAAAAGGCGTGATAACTTTAGTGATCGAGCCTGCGGATACAATAACTATCTCTCCGAACAGCTGCGCCAGATCCCATTTCGAATCGTCGGCGTAATTATGCAGCAGCAGTGTCATGAGGAGCAGGAACTCTGCCACATAGTTCGAGAAAAGCACCAGCTCATTGGCCGTGCAGAAACAGGATACGCTGATGATCAGCATGACAGTCATCATGAATACGCTGCCTTTTTTAAGCTGTTTTCCGGTCTTTTGCGTAAGATACGCCACCAGAAATACCAGCGATCCGATCCATACGGGAGTGAGCACTCCCGACCAGTTCTTAAACATGCAGAATGTGAAGACCAGCGCGTATATCGCGCAGGGCAGCGCCAGAAGCCTGAAATTCCAGGATCTGTTGAGCTCAAGCTGGCGCTCGGCATCCGCCGCGGCCGGGCCTGCCTGAGCCGTTTCCGCTGAGGGCTGAGCCGATACAGACTGCTCTGCCGCGGACTGCGCTGCCGTCGGCATCGTCATAGCACTCTCGGTATAAATATCTTCACTCCTCGTTCCGGTTATATTGTTAACATCATACTCGTCCATGTTTTCTCTTAAAAACCTCCCACAACCCTTTGCATATTATTTTTCGGTCTCGTCCAGTGCCTCGACAGCCGCGATATCCGGATCGAACTCCAGGATATCTCCGGGCTGGCAGTTCAGGGCACGGCAGATCTTGTCCAGAGTGTCGATCCTGATCGCCTTGGCCTTGCCGTTCTTCAATATCGAAATATTTGCCATGGTGATCCCTACACGCTCCGCAAGCTCCGTAACGCTCATCTTACGCTTGGCGAGCATTACATCCACATTGATGATGATAGCCATAACGCACCGCCTCCTTAAATCGTAAGATCGTTTTCCTCACGGATCCGGCGGGCTTTGTCGATAAGCCTCGCCAGCGAACCCGTAAGGCCTCCCACCGCGAACCAGACAAACGAATACTCAAACATCCTGAACAGGATCATATTGTCCGTACTCTCCGCAATAAAGAAATATATCGCGATACTGAGCAGCCAGATGACGCCGAGTATCGCGAACAGGCCGCTCATGATCCTGAACGCGACATAGTTTTCATTAGAGAATGAGTTATCGTTCCCTATCGCGCAGCACACTTTCCAGAACTGCCACAGTGCCGCATAACAGAAAACGGCAGTGATACCCAGCAGCAACAGCACCGGCATATCCGTTATGCCGTGCTCCTCTAGCAAATGTTCATTCCTGATTATACTAACCCCGCAGACGCCGAAAAATAAGGCTCCGACGATCGCGGCACCTATCGTGAGCAGCTTGAGTCTCATGGCTATGCCTGCCTGCGTGGTCTCCTTTTGACGCTTTTTGTTTTGTCTGTTCATATGAAGCTTCCTCCCCGGATCCGGTTTCGGACACCCTTCCGATGCCCTGTACGATATCGATTATACACACGCTCTCTCAAATGTCAATATAAATTTATCGTATCTCAATAAATCTTTATCATTCTATCGGTGTAGTGCAGCTATTGAGGCCGCGATAAAGCCCGTCACCGACTGACGATACGATCCCCGGAGCCCGCCACGGGATGGCCATGGGTCTTCCGATCCCCCTTTCTCCCATTTGGGCTTGTACTCATCCGAACAACAGGGGTATAATCGAAAGGAAAGGCAGTCTCATATCGGAAAGCCGACAGATTTTGCTGAACTGCCGAAAAGACGATCTGGAGGAGAGCTCATCATGATAAATTGCCGTCACTTAAGAAGAATCCCGCTTCTTTGCGTGGCGGCGTTTTTTGCGATTCTTTGCGGTTGTTCAGCTTTTTCCGGTGCAGGCAGCGCTTCCGGCAGCCAAAAACAGACTGCGGAATTATTTGCAATGGACACGGTCATGGAACTGACTGTTTACGGGGATCCCGCCGTCTTAAAAAGTGCCGAAGATATCATTACCGGTCTTGAGCATAAGCTCTCCGTGACCGATGAGAACAGTGAGATATACAGATTAAACAGAGACAAACAGGCCGATGTGAGCGAAGACACGCTCGAGCTGATCGGCTTTGCAAAAGATATATGCGAGCGAACGGACGGAGCTCTCGACATCACGGTCTACCCCATCGTAAAGGCGTGGGGTTTTACGACCGGCGAGTATCGCATTCCTTCCGCCGATGAGCTGCAAAAACTTCTCGAAACCGCAGACTATAAGAAATTGCAGATAAACAGCAGTACCGTTGCGATCCCCGATGATTCGATGGTCGATCTGGGCTCGGTAGCCAAGGGCTATACCGGCGACCGCCTGATCGGACATTTCAGGGCAAACGGCATCACGAGCGCGATCGTAAGCCTGGGCGGCAATGTTCAGACACTCGGGAGTAAGCCCGACGGCAGCCCCTGGCGTGTCGGTATCGCAGACCCTTTCGGCGGCGAATACGCGGGAGCCTTGAGTGTCCGGGATAAATGCGTCATCACCTCCGGCTCTTATCAGCGCTTTTTTGAGGAAAACGGAGTGCGCTACCATCACATCATAGATCCGTCGACCGGCTCTCCCGCTGCGGGCGGGTTCGTCTCGGTCACCGTCGTCGGCGACAAAGGAGTTCTGTGCGATGCCCTCTCCACCGCCCTTTTCGTAATGGGAAAAGACAGAGCGTTCGATTTCTGCGCCTCTGCCGGCGACTTCGACGCGCTGTTTATCGACGAAGACGGGCGGATATATATAACCGCCGGCATCGCCGATGATTTCACCCCTTCGGGAAACTATAAAGATGCCGGGAACACCGTGATCGGGCACTAAGAGACCCGGGAAGACAAGTGAAGACATGGGGACGGTTCTTCTGTCTGCGAATTACGCAGACAGAAGAACCGTCCCCATGTCTTGCCCATGTCTTATGTCTTATGTCTTACCCTTATCTTACCGTATCTTATTTCTTTCTGTTTCTTCTTGCCAGCGCGATCACTGCCGCAACTGCTGCGAGGCCTACCAGTCCGATAACGATATGTGTGCCGGTATTGGACTTTGTCGCGCCGTCAGCCGGCTGTGTGCCGTCGGTGCCTGTCACCTGAGGCTGTGTGCCGCTGTTGTCCTGCGCAGGTGTATCGGTTACCGCAGCGCCCGGGATCGTCTTTGCCACAACCAGTGCCGAAACAGGCTCGATCGTGATCTTGCCCAATACGCTGCCGAGGATATCGGTGCCTGCCTTTGTACCGTTGATATATACATCCCAGCTGCCGTCGGGAAGTGTGTACTCAACAGGCTCTGTCTTAGCATTGAAGAACAGGTACATCTCTTCGACGGTCTCACCTGCCTGACCGCCCTTTACATTGAATCCGACCACCTGATCGTTCAGCTCCGCGATCGTCGAAACATTTGCCTCGATATCGGCCGCATTGTCGAGTCTTAACGAAGGATGAGCCTTTCTGAAGGCGATGAGGCCTTTGTAGTAATCATATACATCGGCGTATTTCTGCTCCTCGAGTGTAGCCCATTTGATCGAATTAACCGTATCTCCGGCGTTGTAGCTGTTGGAGTTGTAGGTGCCGTCTTTGTTGGTCTTGGTCCTTAACATCTCCTCGCCGGCCGACATGAAAGGCACGCCCTCCGCTGTCATATAGATCGCCGCAGCGAGATTGTTCATTTTGATGATCGTCTCCTCATCGTCCTTTGAATTGGAGAGTCTCAGCCTGTCAAACAGGGTGTTGTTGTCGTGGCACGATGCGTAATTAATCGTCTGCGCAGGTGTCTTGCACCAGGTATCGAGTCCGATGAAGCATCTCTGGATCTTTGTCTCGTTGCCTGCGGCGCCCGAAACAAACCCTGCCGCGGTATTGAACACGCTGCCTTTTAAGGCATCGCGGATCGTATCGTTGAAGTATGCGAATCCGGGTGTGAGCTTGCTGTTGGTCTGTGTCGCGAGCTCAACGTTTTCCTTCGTGGGATTGGTGGATAAACTCCAGCCCTCGCCGTAGAATATCACGTCGGGATGAGTCTTGTGAACGGTCTCGACGATCTCATTCACCGTATCGACATCGAGCAGGCCCACCAGATCGAATCTGAAGCCGTCGATATGATACTCGTCGGCCCAGTAGAGCACCGAATCCACGATGTATTTGCGGACCATCGAACGCTCCGAAGCCGTATCGTTTCCGCAGCCCGAACCGTTTGAATAAACACCGTCCTTCATTCTCGAGAAATATCCGGGAACCAGCTTGTTGAAGCAGAAATCGGCGGCACTGTAAACATGGTTGTAAACCACATCCATAACCACACCGATGCCCCTGTTATGCAGGGACTGAACCATCTGCTTGAACTCTTTGACGCGGACCTCGCCGTTGTAAGCATCTGTGGAATACGAGCCCTCGGGAACGTTGTAGTTCACGGGATCGTAGCCCCAGTTGTATCTGTTGATCGCGGAGGTCTCATCGACCGAACCGAAATCATATACGGGGAGCAGATGCAGATGCGTGATGCCGAGCTCTACCATATGATCGACCGCGGTAGCCTTACCCTTAAGCGTCTTGGTGCCTGTCTCGGTAAGTCCGAGGTATTTGCCCTTGTTCAGTATATTTGCTTCGCTGTTGACCGTCAGATCCCTGATATGCGCCTCGTAGATGATCGCATCGTTGATGCCCTCGCCCGCATGGGGATTCTTATCATTGTTCCAGCCCTCGGGATCGGTCGAATCGAGATCGATGACCATCGCCCTCTTGCCGTTCGCTCCGGTCGTCCTCGCGTAGGGATCGCATGCCTCGCGCAGCTCTCCGTCCACGTTCGCGGCGTAAGTATAATAGGTTCCGTTCAGGTCCTCGTTGACTGTTGCGACCCATGTTCCGTTTACATCTGCGGTCATCGGAACTGTCTTGATCAGATCGTCTGTACCGTCGGTGCCCGATTGATAGAGATTAACGCTGACCTCCGACGCAGTGGGCGCCCATACCCTGAAGGTCGTGCCTGTCTTGCTCCATACGGCGCCGAGGTCGTCACCCTTATATGTGAACTGAGCCTCAAACTCATCCGTCGAAAATACCACGGGCAGAGTTATCGGATAGTCATTGCCGTCATAAGTCAGATAATAGCCTTTTCCGTACACATCCAGCTCCTTGTCGATCGTAAAAGTGTATATCTTGCTGCCATCCGGGGAAATGCCGGTGATGCCGATATCGCCGTCCTTTCCCTTCATGGAAAACTGCGAAACGAGATCTCCCTCGAGCTCAGCGGTCATCTCAACCGTTACCGTACCGTCCATGTTGTACTTTGCGGACTTGACCTTGATGCCGACAGCAGCGTCTCCGCCGTACTCCTTAGTGTAGCCCTTCACGCCCGATTCGACGTAAATGTCCACCGATCCGGTAACGAGCTCGGCAATGTCGATGAACTGGTCTTCGGAAACATCCTTATCCCAGCTCTCGGTCCTGACGATAAATCCGACCGAAGTAACTCCGGCGGTCACCTGCATCGTGGCAACCTTTTCGCCGTTTACGTCCTCAAACGCGTAAGCCGCGCCGTCCTTGCCGTATTCCCAGAACCATACGTCCCATCCGGCATAATTGCCGTCCGGACGGTGATAATGCAGCCTGATGACCGGTCCGTCCGCCGCTTTCACGGGCACAGCCCTCATGGGCATGATCCCGGCAAACAGCGCAGCGACCATCAATACAGCGATCAGGCCTGCAGTAATCCGTTTAATCCTTGCAGTCATAAAAACCCCCTTATTTCATATCTGTCCAAAATGGGCCTCCCGGCCCGCTACGAACCTATAATAACAGAGGTTGGAAACGTTTTCAATCATTTTTTGGAAACGTTTCCAGAAATTGAATAAAAAGGTGCCTGTCACCATAAACTTTTCTTTATGGTGACAGGCACCTTTTCACAGGCACCGATCATTATCGGTCCGTTATAGCTTATGAATTCTGAATAAGCTCGAGCACTTCGGCTCTGGGAGCATATCCGACCTTTTTGCCGACCTGCTGTCCCTTCTTGAACACAAGCATAGTAGGGATGCTCATGATCCTGTACTCTGCCGCGAGGTCCTCCTCGTCATCGATATTAACCTTGCCTACGAGGAACTCGCCGTCGTGCTCCTCTGCCAGTTTCTCGATCTCGGGTCCGAGCATCTTGCAGGGGCCGCACCAGGGAGCCCAGAAATCTACCAGTACCGGGATATCGGACTCAAGAACCTTCTCCTTAAAGTTATCGTTTGTAAGCTGTATCTCCATAATTAACTCCATTCCGTGCCATTGGCACAATCGTGAAAAAATAGTCACATTTTTGCGTTACGTTAGCATTATACCATGTTTTCTGCAGAAAGAAAGGCTTTTTCGGTTTTTTAATAATGATTTTAGAATAATAAAAAAGGAATAAAAAGTATTGCGTCGTGTTTTCTCGTGTGCTATACTTTCTAACGTAGTATTCATTACCACTTGATGTGATTATCACATTTGTTATTTGAATTAAAAAGTGTCTTACGGCACAGAACGGAGGATAATATGTCAAAGGCGATCTCTATTCCCAAATATTCATTTTCAGAAGAGCTCATCAGCTCGATCTCGCACGGTATCGGCGCGGGACTGGCCATCTCGGCCTGCGTGCTCGGCGTCATAAAGGCCGCGCGCGACATAGACTCCGTGGGCACGATCGGAATTGTCAGCGCCGCGATATTCGGAGCGACGATGATCATGCTCTACTGCATGTCCGCCATATATCATGCGCTCCCTGTCGGGGACGCGAAGCGTGTATTCCGCGTCATCGATCACTGCAGCGTGTTCCTGCTGATCGCGGGCACATACACTCCCTACGCGCTCGTAAGTCTGCACGGCGCCCTCGGATGGACCGTATTCGGAGTCATCTGGGGCCTCACCGCTCTCGGCATCACATTTAACGCGATCGATGTCGACAGATTTGAAAACGTATCCGCGGTCATCAATCTCGTCATGGGCTGGATGGTCGTATTTACCGCCAGATATCTCGCCGCATCGATCGGCAGCACGGGTATGAAGCTCCTGATCATCGGCGGAGTCATCTACTCCCTCGGCGCGATCCTCTACGGCCTCGGCGACAAGATCCGCTACACCCACTCGATCTTCCATTTCTTCGTGCTGGGCGGCAGCGTGCTGCATTTCTTCTCTATCTACCTGACGGTGCTGTGATTGTGATCTTTTCAGGAAAGAGAAGACAGGGGAAGGCAGTGGCGGTTCCGAAGACATGGGGACGGTTCTTTTGTCTTCTCTGCAGAATTCGCAGACAAAAGAACCGTCCCCATGTCTTCCTCTTAATCTTAGTCTTACTCTTATATCAAACTATCCTTCCGCCGCCGAGCACCTCGTCGCCGTCATACAGCACGAGCGACTGCCCGGGCGTGATCGCCCGCTGCGGCTCGTCAAATACAAACCTGAGACCGTTGCCGTCGGCATACAGCGTCCCCGGCTGCTCCCTATGATGATATCGTATCTTTGCGAGACACCTGTACTTTGCCGGTATGTCTCCGCCCGGGATCCAGTTCACATCCGCCGCAAAAACCTCCCGCTTGAACAGCGCCTCGTCGGGTCCCAAAACCACTTTGTTGTCCGGCACATCGATCGCGATCACATACAGCGGTTCCGGAGCTGATATTCCGAGGCCCCTGCGCTGCCCTATCGTATAGTGGATGATCCCCTTATGCCTGCCCAGGACTTTCCCGGACATATCGACAAAGTCACCCCCGGGTACCTTTACGCCTGTATATCGCTCTATCACCGATGCGTAATCCCCGTCGGGCACAAAACATATATCCTGGCTGTCAGGCTTTGACGCGTTCACAAAACCGTTTTCCGCCGCAATCTGCCTCGACTCGTCCTTGCTGAGTGCTCCGAGCGGGAACAGCGTATGCGCGAGCAGTTCCTGCGTCAGCCGGAACAGTACGTAGCTCTGATCCTTCGACGCATCCAGCCCTTTTTTCAGTACATATCTTTCTCCGTTATACTCTATACGCGCATAATGTCCGGTCACTATCTTATCACAGCCGAGCTCCAGCGCTCTCTGATACAGCCTCTCGAACTTCAGATGTCGGTTGCATTCTATGCACGGGTTGGGAGTTATGCCTTTCAGATAACTGTCAATGAACCTGTCGATGACCTGCTGCCTGAACTCATCTTTGAAATTAAAGACATAAAACGGCATCCCGAGACGGTACGCCACACTCCTCGCGTCTTCGGCGTCATCGACCGAACAGCAGGTCCGCGCCGCATTTCCGCTCTCCGGCACGCCTTCATCCGAGATATCATAGAGCTTCATCATGCATCCGATGCAGTCATATCCCATATCCAGGGTAAGCTTCGCAGCGACGGATGAATCCACGCCGCCGCTCATCGCTATCAATGCTTTCCCTTGCGTTCCCACAGCTTTCACCCGCTTTCCGATACACTCACTGCTGCGATCTTATCGGCACTCCGGTGCCTTACCCGTGATCAGCACTCGAGTGCTTTGCCCGTGATCAGCTCATAGCCCTTGAGATAGATGTCGATAGTCTTCTGCGCGACATCCCCGGGCAGAGTCCAGTCATCATGAGGGTTCGCGAGCAGCCAGTCGCGTGCGAACTGCTTGTCGAACGAAGGCTGTCCGTGGCCGGGCTCGTATTTGTCCGCGGGCCAGAATCTCGATGAATCGGGAGTCAGCATCTCATCGCCGACTACGATATTGTCATTCTCGTCGAGGCCGAACTCGAACTTGGTATCCGCTATGATGATGCCCTTGGTCAGAGCGTAATCAGCACATTTCTTATAGATCGCGATCGTGTAATCACGGATCTTCCCGGCATATTCCTTTCCCTTGCCGGGATAATACTTCTCGAGGTGCTCGATGCACTGCTCGTAGGAAATATTGATGTCATGGTCTCCGAGCTCCTCCTTTGTGGAAGGCGTGAAGATAGGCTCGGGCAGCTTATCCGACTCCTTAAGGCCTGCCGGAAGCTTAATGCCGCAGACGGTCTGATCCTCCTTATAGCTCTTCCATCCCGAGCCGGAGATATAGCCTCTTACGATACACTCTACGGGCAGCATGCGCAGCTTTTTGACGAGCATGCACTTGCCTGCGAATTCGGGAGTCCTGAAAAACTCGGGCATATCCGCGGGGTCTGTCGAGATCATGTGGTTCGGCACGATGTCCTCGGTCAGATCGAACCAGAACTTCGACATCTGGGTGAGCACATTTCCCTTGCCCTTGATGACATTGTGCAGGATAACATCAAAGCAGCTGATCCTGTCCGACGCGACCAGGATCATTTTGTCCCCGAGATCATAGATCTCTCTTACTTTTCCCGACTTAACCGGTACGTATTCTTTCATCTTTACATCGGCCGCAGATACGGCCTTCCTCCTTTTTCTCCCGAACATGCGGGTTTTCTTTACTTTCCACTATAAGAATATAGCATATCCCCCGATATGCCCTCAAGCAAAATAAAATTTATTTGACAAATCACAATTTGGGCTGTACAATACAATCAGTAACAATCGATATATCGTATATCGATATCATACTTACATACTGCGTATAATGTTATATTGAAAATGAAAGGAGCATTTTATGGATCTCAAACTTAAAGACAAAGTTGTTCTTGTAACAGGTGGTACAGGCGGCATCGGCACCGCCATCGTTAAGGCTTTCCTGGCAGAGGGCTCAAAGGTAGCGTTCTCTTCCACCAGCCAGAAAAAGATCGACGATCTGATCCCCACACTCAATGCGGCTCCCGGACAGGTAGCGGGATTTGTTGCCGACATGAATAAGGAGGAAGACATAAAGAACCTCGTTGAGAGCGCAAAGGCAAAGTTCGGCACACTCGACATCGTTATTCCCAACGCAGGCTATGAGGGCAAGTCACATCCCGTTCAGGACATGACACTCGAGCTGTTCGAGCAGACATACATGCTCAACGTATTCTCTGTTATGCTTCTCATGAAGTATGCTGCTCCCACTCTTATCGAAAAGCAGTCCGGCGCGGTAGTCGTTATCGCTTCGGCCGCAGCATATGAGCCCACAGCGGGCAACAGCGCATATGTATCATCGAAGTACGCTGTAGCAGGTCTTACCAAGTGCGTAGCCATGGAGCTCGGCCCCGTAGGCGTACAGGTAAACTACATCTGCCCCGGCCCCGTAGATACACCCATGATGCTCCGTATCGAGAAGGATTTCTTCGGAGATTCGATGACCCACGAGCAGGCTATGGCTGCCATCGCAGGTCAGTATGCTATGGATAAGCGCTATGCTAAACCTGAAGAGGTTGCCGACGCGGTTCTCTTCCTTTCATCGGAGGTTTCCGCTCACACCGCAGGTATGGGCATGCACATCGATTCCAAGGTTTCACCTACCAGTTAATATACAAAACCCATTTCTTCTGACAAAAGTGCCTGCCACCGTTTCGGTGACAGGCACTTTTATTATCGCCTTTTTACTTTTTCCAGCCGTCGGGCAGGTATTTGATCGTCGCGTCGATCATGTCGTCGACAAGCTTGTATACCTCGTCCTCGGATGCGCGTCCGATAACCTGGGGATCGGTCATGAACGCCTCTCTTACCAGACTGCGGTCACAGGTAAGCGATGCCTTCAGTATCCTCTCATGGTTGCGCACATGAGGTATAACGAGAGCATATACCTGCTCGGGCAGCTTGCCCGCCGCCACGGGTCTGATCGCGTCGCGCTCGAATACCGCATTGGTCTCAACCACGGCGCTCTCGGGCAGATTCGGGATCTGGAGCGAAGTATTCGGGATATTTACATTGCTGATGACACGTGTCAGTCCGCACAGCGCCTTGATCAGCAGTATGCCCTCTTCGCCGGTGGGCTTGAGATTGATCTCCTCCTCACCGGAAGCCAGTCTGGCGGAGCGCTCGAGACGGTGCTTTAAGTCTTCTTTTCTCCACGATACCGGAGTCAGGTCAAAATCCCAGCCTCTGACGGTCTCGGGATCCTTCAGATACATATCTCCGGGCATGAACTCGGCCAGGTGTCTGTCACCCGCTGCGGCGATCAGACCGTATCTGTTGAACAGATCGAACTTAACCCTGTGCTTGCAGGTGAAATGGCTGTTCGCCCAATGTTCGCTGTTGTCCTCAACCCAGCCCTTATCGAAATTCTTGTCTATATAGTTTCTGTAAACAGGGAACAGATCTATTCCCTTATATGAAGCATAGTCAAACCAGGTAAAGTGGTTGATGCCGAGCACGTTGATGTTGATCTCGTGGCGCTCGGGCTTTTCAGCCACATAGCCCTCCTTCTGCAGGATGCCGGCCAGCACTTCCTGTGTGCCGAATACCTCGTGGCAGCATCCGAAAGCCTTGATCTGCGGGAATACATGATAGAGTACCTTGACGCACAGCGACATGGGATTCGTATAATTGATGATCCATGCCGAAGGGCAATAACTCTTTATCGCCTCAGCGATCTCCACGAACATCGGCAGCGTGCGCAGCGCCCTTATCATGCCTCCGGGGCCCGCCGTATCGCCTACGGACTGGTAGATGCCGAGTCTTTCGGGCATATGTACATCCGATTCCATCTCATCGAAGGTTCCGGGGAGGATCGAGATCACTACGAAATCGGCTCCGGTGAGAGCTTCCTTCAGCGACCCGCTCACTACATAGTTCCACTTGCCCACCGCATCGTCTCTCTTGGAAATGCGGTTTCCGATAACGGCGTTGTTCTCGGCCGCCGCCCTGTCAATATCGTAGAGGCGGATGCTGCCCGACAGCTGCGGCTCCAGCGCCAGATCCGTCATAAAGGTCCATGCCCATCCTCTCGAACCGCCTCCGATGTAGGCGATGTTCAGATCTTCGATCTTTCCGTTGCGGTAATTCATGTTTTTGTCTTTCTCCGTTCTGTTATTTGTTTACATTATATCCCAACCGCAGTATAATTTTCTTATACTTTATTTGGTTATTCTATTCATTTTCAATCATAATTTACTTATTGAGGTATCACATGCGCCAGACAGTTTTTGAAGAGACCACCGACGGCATCACGATCGACCGCGTCATCCGCGATTATGAGTATACCATGCCGACAAAACATTTTCACGATGAATATGAAATATATTATCTGCTCGAAGGCAAGCGCCTGTACTTTATCGGGCAGAATACCTACCTTATCGGCAAGGGCACCATGGTATTCATCAACAAAAATGTCATCCACAAGACCGGTCTGGCTTCGGGTCCCTATCACGACCGCATCCTCATAGAGTTCGCGGGCGAGCCCTTCGGCAGCTTCTATTCGTTCTTCGGTGATCTGAGCCTCGAAGCCTTCTTCGAAAAGCATCAGGGCATCATGGAGTTCGATGAGCGCGAGCGCAATCATGTGGAGAACCTGCTCCTCGGCATCCAGTCCGAGATCCACCATAAAAAGCCGGGCTACAGGTTGGCCGTTATGAACAGGCTGGCGTCTCTGCTGATATTCGCTCACCGTCACGCGGAGGACGGGCAGAGCACCCATTCATCATTGCCGAAGAATCCCAAGCACCAGAAGGTCGACGATGTGGCCAAATACATCGCCACCAACTGCACGAGCCCGTTATCTCTCGAGAGCGTCGCGGACACCTTCTTCGTCAACAAATGTTATCTCAGCCGTATCTTTAAGGAGATCACCGGCTTTACGATCAACGAATACATCAATGTGCACCGCATACAGAAGGCTCAGGAGCTGCTCTCCTCGACCGACATGTCCGTAACCGATATCGCGTCGGAATGCGGCTATGAGAGCCTGACCTATTTTGAAAAAGTCTTCAAGACCTACAGGGAGATCACTCCGCTGAAATACCGCAGCGAGTACAAGCACCGCATGAAGCGCCGCACCTCACTTGTCAAAACGGATACTCCATGATCCCTTCGGTCTCTATGTACCATCCGGGCGCATTGCGCATGGCTGTCATCGCGAGCAGCAGCGCGCCGTTCCCGGGCAGATACAGCGGCAGGTCGCGCCTGTCAGCCTGATAGTTGTTGCCGCTGGCCGCATATGAGTTTTTGCCGGTCACGCGCAGCAGCATATCGAAGGCTTTTCCGTACATCCCGAGCCTCGCGTAAGCCATCGCGAGCACCGCGAAATCCCAGCCCCAAAGCGAATCGAAGTCCCACGCCTCTTCTATCCTGCCGAGCGTCGCGCGCAGGACTGACCTGTCGGTATCGGTATCGAACAGCGCTTCTGCAAATACCATCGAGGGATGGTCGATATTGAGAGCCGTAAACGTGTCATCGCAGCCCCTGTACGCGGGGAGCAGGCCGTCCTTTATCTCCGGCGCGGCCATTTTTTCCGATACTTCGAGCCATTTCTCCTTCACCGCGGATATCGGTGAGAGCATATCATACGCGAGCTTCAGCCCGAATCGCCAGTACCCCAGTTCAAACGGCGCGTCGTTTATAACCTTCGGATCACCCTTTTCCTGCACCGAATACATGGGCGCGGGCAGATGATAATGCCCGTCCGCCTCATCATACAGCGCATAATCCGCCATGAAATCGGCGGTCTTTTCTATGACCTCTCTGTATCTTTCGAGGAATGTACGCTCATCCTCAACAGCTACCTCGCATCTCTTTTCCGAATAGCGCGCGGCTCTTAAGAGTCCGAGCATATAGATGATGTGCGGCTGCTGCCAGATAAGGAGCGGCGCGATCACCGAGGGCGAGTTTGCGGCGTCGGGTCCGGTCATTTTGGGCCATCTGGCTCCGTCAAACCCGTTTGAACGCGCCAGTTCCACCGCTTCCCGAAGATTTTGCACATAAAAATCCAGTGACTTCTCGAGCAGGTCTCCCCTGCCGTACAGCGCGAGCCATGCGGTATGCAGCGGGTGCATCTCGAGATGGAATTTGCCGTACCAGCTGTTGCAGGTAAGGCCGGTTTCCTGAGGCGGGAGCGTTGCGGTGCACTGTACGAAGGTCAGATACATAGAGAGTATCAGTCTTCTTTCGAGCTCTTCGGCTCTCTTGTCCGCGGACTCGAGGACATCGATCATGGCGCCTCTGTTCCAGAACAGATAGAAGCGCTTCCCCGAAGCCTCCCTGATCTGTCTGAAGCTGTATTCCGCGGGCTCGAGCCCCTCTGCCGCAAAGCTCATGCTAAACCAGTACGCGGCACCTGCACTTTCCGCGGCGGAGAGTGTGAATGAATGGTCTCCCGCCTCTTTTATACCCGTCTGGCCGGATATGCATACTCCGTACACATCGCGGTCCATGTTTCTTTTAAGGCACATCTTCGAGTGCCCCTTTGTTGTCTCAAATGATAAAACTTCGGTCGTATGCGCTTCGGGCCTGTCAAACACACCGCCGTCACGCTCAGGCGACGCGTAAGGGAACTCCGCGAGCACCGAGAGCCTGTCCTTTAACAGTCTCGCCTCGATCGAAACACCCAGGCTCAGCCCGTCTCCGACCGCCGTCTCGATGCTTACTTCCCTGCCTTCGAGCTTAAAACAGCTCCTTAATACACCCGTATACAGGTCCAGTTCCTGCCGCACCGCATTTATTTCATCCGGTCTGACCTTCCTGCCGTCGAGCAGCAGGGAGAGCCTCACAAGATTGTATCTGTGAGGGTTCTGCCGTAACCGGTCATAACTTTCTTCTTCACCCTTTTTGCACTCCGTGGGATATCTTACCATCCTGTCGGGGCGCTCATAATCCGTATAAGTTATATCCGTGTCTGCCGCAAAATGTCCGTCCCCGTCGGGCGCGGTATGCCAGAAAGCCGATGCCATGGTAAGCAGCGGAGCGCCGCCCGCGGAATGATCATCCGCGAAGGTCTGCAGTCCGGTTATATCCGCAGTAAACGCGAAATCCCCGTTCCCCACCGTAAGCGGGGAGCGAAGATCGCGTTCTTTCAGGGTAGGATTAAAATGTCTTATCAGCAGTTCACGATGAATCATAAATTATCCTTTTAATCCACTGGTACTTATACCGTCCACCAGGTACCTGTTAAAGAACAGGAATATCAGGAAAACAGGTATCATTGACAAAGTCGACATGGCAAACATCGCGCCGTAATCCGTAGTGCTCGTAGCATCCGCGAAAAGCTTGACCGCGATCGATACGGTGTAGGATTCGGGTTTGCCAAGGTACAGCATCGGCCCCATGTAATCGTCCCATTTCCAGTAGAACTGAATGATGATCGTGGAAATGAGAGCGGGCTTAAGGAGCGGGAACACAACTCTCGTAAATACCGTGTATTTACTGCAGCCGTCGATGATCGCGGCTTCGTCGAGCTCCTTCGGGATGCCGGCCATGAACTGCATCATCATGTAAATGAAGAACGCAGCTCCGAAAAAGTGCGGAACGATCAGGGGAAGTACCGTTCCGACCCATCCGATCCTGTTGTAGATCAGATACTGGGGTATCATTACCACCTGTCCGGGCAGCAGCATCGTTGCGATCATGATCGTGAATATGATCTTGCTCCCGCGGAACTTTACCCTGGCGAGAGCGTACGCGATGCATGAAGAGCTCAGTACCGTGCCCAGCGTTGCGATCACCGTTATGATGATCGAATTTTTAAAATACGTTGTAAATGTAACATGTCCGAAGCCTGACCAGCCGCGCGAGAAATTATCCCATCTCCATGCGGGAGGCACCAGGTTCAGCGAGCCGCTCAAAATCTCGGGATTGTTTTTTAGCGAGCCCGATATCATCCAGAGCACGGGGTAGATCATCAGCAGTCCGAGGCCGAGGATGAATATGTGATAGAACGTTGTAGATATAATTCTCTTAGCTTTCATATTCCACCTTAACCTTCAGATTCGTTGAAAACCCAATGCTTGGAAGTTTTGAATACGATAGCCGTGATCACACCCATTATTAACAGCATAACCCAGCTCATCGCGCTTGCATAGCCCATATTTCTGCTTTGTATACCCTGTTTGTAAACATAGAGCGCATAATACATGGTCGCATCGTTCGGTCCGCCGGCCGTGATGACGAATGCCTGCGTGAAAACCATGAAGCTCGAGATCAGCTGCATGATCAGGTTGAACAGGATAACGGGTGACAGGCACGGCATCGTGATCTTCCAGAATATCTTCCAGCCGTTCGCTCCGTCGATCTTGGCAGCCTCATAGTAACTGCCCGGGATCTCTTTTAATCCCGCCGCGAATATCAGCATCGAAGAGCCGAACTGCCATGCGGTCATCAGGATGATAGGCCATTTTGCCGTAGACATGCCGCCGAACCAGTTGACGGTCTTCAGTCCGAGTGCCGCCAGATTTGTGTTGATCAGTCCTTTTCTCGCAAAGAGCTCCTTCCACACGAGCGCTACCGCCACGCTTCCGCCGATCAGCGAAGGCAGGTAGTAGAGAGAACGGTAAAAACTGACCATCTTGCTCGGTCTCGTCAGCAGGAAAGCGATGAACAGCGCAAAAGCGAGCTTGGTCGGTACCGAAAGAAATACATACTGCAGCGTGACCTTTATGGAATTCAGGAATCTGGGATCACGGAAGAGGTAAATATAGTTTGAAAGCCCGATCCATTCTTCCTTTTCGATAAGATTGTAGTTCGTGCACGAATAGTACAGCGAACTGATCATCGGAATGATCGTAAAGATCAGGAATCCTATGATAAAAGGCGACGCGAAAACATAGCCCACCGTGTTCGTATTGTAGACAAACTTATTCCAGGGGGTTCTGCCGCTTTTGTCCGTGGCTTTGCTTGCAATGTTCATTTAAAAGACGCTCCTTGGGGGAATCGCCCCGGAAATGCCTTTTTGCGGGCATCGCCGGGGCTTTTATGAAAAAGTGAAAAGACTATGATCAGAACTGGGATGCCGCGAAATCGTAGAGTGCCTTTGCAGCCTCATCAGCAGTCATTTCTTTGTAGATAACCTTGTTGAGGTAGTAGTTGTACTGCTCCTTGATGGTATCGGTGCATGCGGGGCTCGAAGGATTTACGGTCTCTCCGCCGGTATCGAAAGCGCCTACAACGTCAACGTAAGCGTAAACTGCCTTCTCAACGTCTGTCAGATTGCCTGCGAGTGCCTCACGTACAGCGGTGAATGTAGGGATACCGCGCTCAGCGAGCAGGATCTGGTTTGCTTCGATGTTGCTCTGGAAGAACTCGATGAACTTTGCTGCCTCAGCGGGATACTTCGAATCCGAAGATACGCAGAGCATCTGCGATGACTGGATCGATACGCCTGCAGGGCCGTTAGCGGTCTTGCGGGGAGGATTGATGAGCTTGAGCTCTCTGCCGGCAGCAGTGCAAAGTGATACGAACTGGTTCGATGCAACCCATGTCATGGCTGCTTCGCCCGATACAACGAAGTCGTTCTCGATATCGCTGATCTCCTGGCATGCGCCGGGATCCGGATATGCGCCTGCGTCAACAAGATCCGCTCTCATCTGCATGTAATCGGTGAGCATCTTGTAATCGCTGAAGCCGAGGTTGTCGTTTGTCTTGTTGAAGAATCCGATGCCGAAGCCTTCCTGGTTTACGCCCATGGAAGCGCCTGCCTGCCAGTCATCAAACTTGGATGAACCGTAGATGCCGAGCTTTTCATGGATGGTAAGGCATGCCTGTTTGTAGTCTGCCCATGTCCAGTTCTCAGTAGGCTCAGCTACGCCTGCCTTGGCGAAAAGAGCGGGATCGTAAGCGATACCGTAAGTATTAACGCCGCTGCAGAGTCCAACCTGATTGCCCTTCTCATCGGCCGCGATCCTTAAGAATGCGTCTGTCGTACCGGATACGTCGATCGTTCCGTCAGCGATGAATCCGTTTAAGGTATAGATCTTGCTCTGGTAAGTGGGGAAGTTGCTGCCGAGCTGGAAGATATCCCAAACCTCGTTCGAAGCCACAAGTGTTGCCAGCTTGTTGAAATAGCCGTCGAAATCCATGGGCTCGTACTCGATGTCTACATTGGGATGAAGCTTTTCATAAAGCTCGATAACGGCGATGGTTCTGTCATGTCTGGTCTGTGAACCCCACCATGCCATTCTGAGCTTAACAGGCTCATTTGATGCGCTGCCGGAATTGTCTGTCTTGTCATTTCCGGTCGATGCCGCATTGTTGTCCGCCCCCTGTGTTACTTTGCTGTCGCTGTCGTCCGCAGTCTTTGCGCAGGCTGCGGTGCCGAGTACCATGGCCAGTGCCAGAAGGACAGCTAAAAACCGCTTGATTCTCATAAATAAGTCTCCCTTCTCTGTGATGTTTCTTGTTGTTACCTTCACGGTAATCACAGTATAGACTTAGGGCGGTTTTCAAGTCAATATTTATCGAAAAACAAACAAAAATCACTTCGAAATTCATTGTTTTCAACTTATTTTTACTTGCATAACAAAAGGGCGGCCGGAGCCGCCCATTAATTTAACTTATACGGTCTGTCAAATACTGCATTTTACTTCGAAAAAGACCGGTTTTTCATCTAAATTGACGTTGGGAGAATGTAATGACAC
Source organism: Lachnospiraceae bacterium (assembly GCA_016288005.1). Lineage (GTDB taxonomy): Bacteria > Bacillota > Clostridia > Lachnospirales > Lachnospiraceae > RUG11977. The sequence goes on along the minus strand of JAEEXY010000005.1, from coordinate 27,076 downwards.
CATCAATTTGCCTTCAATTGACTTGAACAGCATCCCGTGTCCGCCGTTCTTCGAAAAGAGCAGTTCGGGCTCCTGCTTCCAGGGTCCGTGCACGGTATTGCTTTCACTGTGCGCGAGCGCCAGCGTATAGCCTTCCTCGCCGAAGCTCGACCAGAGCATCGTGATCCTGCCGTCATCGTTCCTGTAAACGAACGGACCGTCGGTCACATATGCGCCGTCGCGTATCGTTTTGATCCACGGTGCCTCGGACGCGCGGAAAAGGAGTTTCGGCTCCCCGACCGCTTTTTTCAGGTCACGCGTAAGCTCCACAGCACAGATCTCGCCGTCCTTTACCTGGACCCATTCGTGGCAGAATATCATGTAGGGTTTGTTATCCTCGGCTGTCTCGATATAGAGCGTTCCGTCGAGGCACTCCCAGTCACGGGGAGTTACGGGTCCGTCGGAGTGAGGCACGAACGGCCCTAAGGGACTGTCCGCCTTCAGTATCTGCGTTCCCCTGCACACTCCTTCGGCCTTGAATGAGGCGAACATATAAAAGCTTCCCTCATATTTATGCACCTCGGGCGCCCAGTAATTCATATCCGACCAGAAATCCGCGGGAGGCGCAAAGCAGACGAACGGACCGTCAAATTCCTCGAGATCCGTGCTCACATACACATCGAGCCCGGTCCCCTTTCCCCAGCACTCGTTTCCTCTCGTACCGTAGAGATAGTATTTCCCTTCGTGCACAAGCACGAAGGGATCACGTATGTTGATTTCTTCTCTTTTCATCCTGTTTTATTCCTCACTGTCTTTTTTTAACGAAGCTTCCACAAAGCCCTTAAATACAGGGTGCGGCCTGTTCGGTCTTGATTTAAATTCGGGGTGGTACTGTACGCCGAGGAAGAAGGGATGATCCGCGATCTCCACGGTCTCGACCAGATTGCCGTCGGGCGAGATTCCCGACAGAACAAGGCCGGCCTTTGTCAGCACCTCTCTGTAATCGTTGTTGAATTCGTATCTGTGACGGTGTCTCTCGGTGATCTCTTTTTCACCGTAGCAGCGCTCCATCAGCGTACCGGATTTGATCACGCAGGGATAGCTGCCCAGGCGCAGTGTGCCGCCCTTGTCCACCTCATCGGACTGTCCGGGCATGAAGTCGATGACCTTGTGCTCGGTCGCGTTGGTGGCTTCACCCGAGCAGGCGTCGGCGATTCCCGCGACATGTCTTGCAAATTCAATAACGGATATCTGCATTCCGAGGCATATTCCAAGATAAGGGATCTTCTCCTCACGCGCGTATTTTGCCGAGAGGATCATGCCCTCGATGCCGCGGTCTCCGAAACCGCCGGGAACTATGATGCCCCGGGCGACGCCCAGCCTCTCTTTATAATTTGACTCGTTGAGTTCCTCGGAATCGATCCACTCGATATGTACCTTCGCATTGAGCGCGAAGCCGGCGTGTGTGAGCGCCTCCGCTACCGAAAGATACGCGTCGTGCAGCTGCACATACTTGCCGACGAGAGCGATCGTAACGTCCTTATGTCTGCCCTTGATGCGGTGGGCCAGCTCCTCCCACTCCCTCAGATCGGGCTTCGGAGCCCAGATTCCGAGCTTTCTGCAGACAACGCCCGAGAAATTGCTCTTCTCGAGCATCAGCGGCGCCTCATAGAGGCTGTCCAGCGTAATATTCTCGATAACGCAGTCGTCTTCAACGTTGCAGAACATCGAGATCTTCTTGAAGATGCTCTCCTCAAGGGGCTCATCGCAGCGGAGCACGATAATGTCGGGGTTGATGCCCATGCCCTGAAGCTCCTTTACGGAATGCTGCGTGGGCTTCGATTTATGCTCGTCCGAGCCGTGAAGGAACGGAACCAGCGTCACATGGATGAACAGCGCGTTCTGCTTTCCGATCTCGAGCGAGATCTGTCTCACCGCCTCGAGGAAAGGCTGCGACTCGATATCACCGATCGTTCCTCCGATCTCGGTGATGACGATGTCGGCGTCCTTCTCGCGTCCCGCGCGGTATACGAATTCTTTTATCTCATTGGTGATATGGGGAATGACCTGTACGGTCGAGCCCAGATATTCTCCCCTTCTTTCCTTGTTCAGAACGTTCCAGTAAACCTTACCCGAAGTAAGGTTCGAGTACTTTGTAAGATCCTCGTCGATGAAGCGCTCGTAATGTCCGAGGTCCAGATCGGTCTCGGCTCCGTCCTCGGTCACATAAACCTCACCGTGCTGGTATGGACTCATCGTGCCGGGATCGACATTGATATACGGATCAAGCTTCTGCGCGGCGACCTTAAGTCCCCTGGCCTTCAGCAGACGTCCGAGCGACGCCGCCGTGATGCCCTTTCCCAAACCTGAAACAACACCGCCTGTAACAAAAATAAACTTTGTTTTACGATTCTCCATCGCCTTCTCCCCCATCATAATGTTTTGAATCTCTCAACCGCTTCGACCGTGTTCTCCCTGCTTCCGAAAGCGGTCAGTCTGAAATAATGCTCTCCGTGCGGTCCGAAGCCCGATCCCGGAGTTCCTACCACATTGGCCTCTGAGAGCAGATAGTCAAAGAACTCCCAGCTCGTCATGTTCCGTGGCGTCTTAAGCCAGATGTACGGCGCGTTCACGCCGCCCGAAACCTCAAAGCCGGCCCCCTTCAGACCGTCGAGGATGATCTTCGCATTGCCCATATAATAAGCGATCTGCTCACGCACCTGCTGCCTGCCTTCGGGCGAATAAACCGCTTCTCCGGCCTTCTGTACGATGTAAGGCGCTCCGTTGTACTTTGTTCCGTGCCTTCTCGCCCACAGCGGCCAGAGCCGCTCTCCTCCGGTCTCAAGATCTTTGGGAATAACGGTAAAACCAAGCCTGAGGCCCGTAAAGCCCGCTGTTTTCGAAAATGACCTGAACTCTATCGCGCATTCCTTCGCACCGTCGCATTCATAGATGCTGTGAGGAACATCCTCTTCACTAATATACGCTTCATAAGCCGCATCGTAAAGTATAATGCTGTCATGTTTTCTTGCAAAATCGACCCACTTCTGAAGTTCCGCCTTTTTGATGACCGCTCCCGTGGGATTGTTCGGGAAGCAGAGGTAGATCAGGTCGGGGATCTCCTCTGGAAGGTCCGGAACAAAGCCGTTCTCCGCCGTGCAGGGCATGTAGATAACGTTCTCAAAACGCTCCGCTGCCGCATCGTAGGCACCGGTCCTTCCCGCCATGACATTTGAGTCCACATAAACGGGATAAACAGGGTCGCACACGGCGATCCTGTTTCCTGTGTCAAATATTTCCTGTATATTACCGCAATCACACTTCGCGCCGTCGGAGACAAAAATCTCGTCGGCGGAAATGTCGCAGCCTCTGTCCCTGTAGTCCTTTTCGGCGATCACGCTCCTTAAGAATTCGTATCCGAGGTCGGGTGCGTAGCCCTTAAAAGTGGATGCGTCCCCCATCTCGTCCACTGCCGAATGCAGTGTTTCAATGACCTTCGGCGCTATCGGCTGCGTTACGTCGCCGATACCGAGTCTGATTATCTTTGCCTCGGGATGCGCCTCCTGATATTCCCTGACCTTCTTTCCGATCATCGAAAAGAGGTAGCTTCCCGGAAGCTTTTTATAATTTGCGTTGATCTTTGCCATTTTAAGCCTAACTCCTTTATTACAGATTCGTATACCCCATCAGGTCCCTGTCGACCTGTTTCGCGACGCCCACGCCTTCGGAAAGCGCCCATACGACCAGCGACTGTCCGCGATGCATATCTCCCGTGACATAAACCTTAGCGCGCGATGTCGCATGTTCGCCGGGTGCGGTCCTGACATTGGTCCTGCCGTCAAGCTCCACTCCGAAATCGTCCGTCACGTATTTCTCACTGCCGAGGAAACCTGCCGCGATCAGCACGAGATCCGCGGGTACCTCTTTTTCGCTGCCCTCGATCGGAACCATGTTCATGCGTCCGGTAGCGGGGTCCTTTTTCGGTTCGAGCGAGATCAGCACCGCAGCCTTCACATTACCCTTTTTATCTTTAATGAATTCCTTGACGGTAGTCCGGTAAATGCGGGGGTCCGAACCGAACTTCCAGATAGCCTCCTCCTGGCCGTAATCGGTCTTGAGGACTCTGGGCCACTCGGGCCAGGAATTCGAAGGAAGTCTCTTTGCCGGAGGCTCGGGCATCATCTCGAGCTGGGTAACGCTCTTCGCGCCGAGTCTGATGCTCGTTCCAACGCAGTCGTTGCCCGTATCTCCGCCGCCGATGACGATCACATGCTTACCTTTCGCAAGCTCTGTCGGGAACTTCGCAAAGCCCGTATCAAGCAGGCTCTTCGTAACCTCGGAAAGGAAATCCACCGCAAAGCGTATGCCCTTCGCATCGCGTCCCGGAACCTTGATGTCCCTGGGATTAGATGCTCCGCACGCAAGTACGACAGCATCGTATTCGCTGACAAGCTTCGACGCGGGAATGTCCTTACCGATGTCGGTGTTGATCACAAAACTGATCCCTGCCCTTTCCATAAGTTCTATTCTGCGGTCGATCACCGATTTGTCAAGCTTCATGTTCGGGATGCCGTAGCGCAGCAGTCCGCCTATACGGTCGCGGCGCTCGTAAACGGTTACGAGATGACCTCTGCGGTTAAGCTCCTTCGCAGCAGCAAGTCCGGAAGGTCCGCTTCCGACTATCGCCACTCTCTTTCCGGTTCTGACCGCGGGCTCACCGTCCGAAACGAGACCGTGCTCAAAAGCATACTCGATAACGGCTTTCTCGTTTTCCTTCGTCGAAACAGCCTCGCCCTCGTATCCGCAGGTGCAGGCCGCTTCGCACAGCGCGGGGCAGACCCTGCAGGTAAACTCGGGGAACGGATGCGTGACGGAAAGCCTTCTGAATGCCTCAGCCATCCTTCCGCGATAGACCAGTTCGTTTATCTCAGGAACAAGGTTATGCAGCGGGCATCCCGAAGCCATCCCGGCGAGCATAGCGCCCGCCTGGCAGAAAGGAACGCCGCAGTTCATACATCTGCACGCCTGGATCTGCTGCTCCGAGAGAGGAAGCCTCTCGTGGAACTCTTTGAAATCCTGCACGCGTTCCGCTTCTTCCCTGACCTTCCCTTCTCTTCTCTCATATTCAAGAAAACCGGTTGTCTTTCCCATTGTCTTCTCCTTCGTTAATTAAGCCTTTTCGCCGACAAACGTCCTGAATGCTTCGATCTTCGCGGCTTCGGGATCCATTCCCTCTTCCTCGGCCTTCGCGATCAGTCTCAGCATTTCCTTATAGTCCACGGGTATGATCTTCTTAAAATGCGATACATACCTGTCAAAATCATCGAGTATCTTTTTTCCCTTCGCCGAACCCGTATTCTCGACATGTGCCGTGATCAGGCGCTTCAGCTCGTCGAGGTCGGCCTTGTGCTCAACGGTCTCCATGTTGACGAGCTGCTTGTTCAGGTTCCTGTACAGCCTGTTGTCCATGTCGAGCACGTAAGCCACGCCGCCGCTCATGCCTGCCGCGAAGTTCTTTCCGGTAGGTCCGAGGATTACCACGCATCCGCCTGTCATGTATTCGCAGCCGTGTTCACCGACGCCCTCAACCACAGCCACAGCGCCGGAATTTCTGATGGCGAAGCGCTCGCCCGCCATTCCCGCGATGTAAGCCTGTCCGGAGGTCGCGCCGTACAGAGCCACATTGCCGACCATGATGTTCTCCGAAGGATCGTATTTGGCTTCCTTCGGTGCCTGAACGGTCAGTTTTCCGCCCGAAAGACCCTTTCCGAAGTAATCGTTCGCGTCGCCCGTGAGGTTCAGCGTCAGACCCTTCGGTATAAACGCTCCGAAGCTCTGTCCGCCCGCTCCCGCACAGTCGATCGTGATCGTATCCTCGGCAAGACCGTCGGCGTGATGTCTCGTGATCTCAGCGCCGAGCAGGGTTCCGAAGGTTCTGTCGGTATTGCCGACATTGACCTGGATAGTCGACGCCGTGCCTTCCTTTATCGACTTTAACAGCTTCTTTGACTTTAAGAGCACTCTCTCGTCGAGAGTCTTCTCAAGTCCGAAATCAAAGAGATTACCCTTGCCGAATACAGCCTTGTCGCGGGGCGTATCGGACATGTCGAGCAGAATTCCCGAAAGATCGAGCTTTTTCTGCGCGTCGGTCAGGCCTTCTTTAAGTTTGAGCAGATCCGTTCTTCCGACGAGTTCCTCAACCGAGCGGACGCCCAACGACGCCATGATCTCGCGGAGCTGCCGCGCTATAAAGAGCATGAAGTTCTCTACGTATTCGGGCTTGCCCGCAAATCTCTTCCTGAGCTCGGGATTCTGTGTCGCAACGCCCATCGGACATGTATCCGACTGGCACTGTCTCATCATCACGCAGCCCATCGTGATAAGCGGAGCCGTGGCAAATCCGAATTCCTCGGCGCCCAGGATCGCGGCGATCGCCACGTCCCTGCCGGTCATCAGTTTGCCGTCCGTCTCGATTACGACCTTATTCCTGAGGCCGTTCGCGATCAGCGTCTGATGAGTCTCCGCCAGTCCGAGCTCCCACGGAAGTCCCGCGTTATGTATCGAGGAAAGCGGTGCGGCGCCCGTTCCGCCGTCATAGCCCGAGATCAGAATGACTCCGGCTCCGGCCTTCGCAACACCCGCAGCAACCGTGCCGACGCCTGCTTCGGAAACAAGCTTTACAGATATCCTCGCGTTCTTGTTTGCATTCTTCAGATCGTAGATCAGCTGTGCCAGATCCTCGATCGAATAGATATCGTGGTGCGGAGGAGGTGAGATAAGGCTCACGCCGGGCGTTGAATGCCTGGTCTTCGCGATCCACGGATAAACCTTCTTGCCGGGCAGATGACCGCCCTCGCCGGGCTTCGCGCCCTGCGCCATCTTGATCTGGAGTTCCTTGGCGCTCACCAGATATCTGCTGGTCACGCCGAAACGTCCGCTCGCTACCTGCTTGATCGCCGAACTCCTGTCATGGTCGGTTCCGGCCGACATCAGTCTTTCGTCGCTCTCGCCGCCCTCGCCGCTGTTTGACTTGCCCTGAAGCCGGTTCATCGCGATCGCGAGCGTCTCATGCGCTTCCTCCGAGATCGATCCGTAGGACATGGCTCCGGTCTTGAAGCGCTTTACTATCGAATGCTCGTCCTCTACTTCCTCAAGCGGTACCTTTTCCGCCGTTTCATTGAAATCAAGCAGGGTCCTCAAATACCCGGTTCTTTCCGCATCCGCGAGCTTTGTGTACTCCTTGAAGCGCTCGTAATTGCCCTCTCTGGTCGCGGTCTGCAGCGCATGTATGGTCGCGGGATTGTATCTGTGGTTCTCACCCTGGCTTCTCGACTTATGCCTTCCGAGAGCGGTAAATTCAAGATTAACATCGAGTCCCAAAGGATCGAACGCCAGGCTGTGCTGGGCGTCTGCCGCTCTGCCTATGTCTTCGAGTGTGATGCCTCCCACACGGCTTACCGTGCCGGTAAAGTACTCGTCAATAACCTCGGGAGAGATGCCGATCGCCTCGAATATCTTGCTGCCCTGATATGACTGGATCGTGGAGATGCCCATCTTTGAGGCGATCTTTACGATGCCGAAAAGGATCGCGTCGTCATAATCGTCAACGGCCGCATAATAGTCTTTGTCGAGCAGTTCCTCTTCGATCAGCTGAGCGACCGTGGCGTGCGCAAGATAAGGATTGACAGCCGATGCACCGTAGCCGAGCAGGGCCGCGAAATGATGAACCTGTCTGGGCTCTGCGGACTCAAGGATCAGCGACATCGCGGTACATTTCCTCGTGTCTACGAGATGCTTGTGAACCGCCGCCACCGCCAGCAGGGACGGGATAGCCACATGGTTCTCGTCTACTCCCCTGTCGGAGAGGATCAGGATGTTCGCGCCCTCTTTGTAGGCCTTGTCGACCTCGAGGAAGAGGTGCTTTAATACCATCTTCATCGGAGAGCTCTTATAATACAGGGTCGAAACCTTTGATACCTTAAACCCGTCCTTCTTCATGCTCTCTATCTTCAGAAGATCGAGGTCGGTAAGGATCGGATTGTTGATCTTGAGCACATGGCAGTTGCCGGGTTTCTGCTCGAGCAGATTGCCGTTCTTGCCTACATATACGGTACGTGAGGTTACGATCTCCTCGCGCTGCGCATCGATCGGAGGGTTCGTTACCTGCGCGAACTGCTGCTTGAAATAGTAGAACAGGGGCTGGTACTTGTCGGACAGCGCCGCTATGGGTGTATCGATACCCATCGAGCCGATGCTCTCGCTGCCGGTCAGTGCCATGTTCCTGATGCCGTCGTAATAATCCTCCCATGTGTAGCCGAAGGCTTTCTGCAGGCGTGACCTTACCTTGCCTGTGGGCATGGGCACCTTCCTGTTGGGGATCTTCAGATCCGCCAGATGTATCAGATTGCTGTCGAGCCACTCGCCGAAAGGCTCGGAAAGCGCGTATTTTTCCTTGATCTCCTCGTCAACGAATATCCGCTTCTGCTTGGTATCCACGAGCAGTATCTTGCCGGGATGGAGTCTTTCTTTTTTCACTATACGGCTCTCGTCCAAAGGCAGAACGCCGACCTCCGATGAAAGGATCAGCCTTCCGTCATCGGTAACAACGTATCTTGAAGGGCGGAGTCCGTTGCGGTCGAGGATCGCGCCCATCACATCGCCGTCCGAGAAAAGTATCGACGCAGGACCGTCCCAGGGCTCCATCATCGTCGCGTAATACTGGTAGAAATCCCTCTCTTCCTGAGTGAGCGTTTCGTTGTGCGTCCAGGGTTCGGGGATCATGATGCTCATCGCGAGCGGAAGGTCGATGCCGCTCATTACGAGGAATTCGAGCACATTGTCGAGCATCGCGGAATCCGAGCCGCTCTGTGAGATAACAGGGAGCACTTTAGTCATGTCCTCAGCCGAAAAAGCCGAAGTATGCATGGTCTCCTCGCGCGCGAGCATCTTGTCCGCATTGCCTTTGATAGTATTGATCTCGCCGTTGTGAACGATGAATCTGTTGGGATGCGCCCTGTTCCAGCTGGGCATCGTATTGGTCGAAAAACGCGAATGTACCATGGCTATCGCGGACTCGTAGGACTCGTCCCTGAGATCCGCAAAGAATGTGCGGAGCTGGCCCACAAGGAACATTCCCTTATAGACAACGGTCCTGCATGAGAGCGAAGGCACGTAGGTATTTGCGCTCGACTGCTCAAACTCCCTCCTAAGGATGTAGAGCTGTCTGTCAAAATCGAGGTCCGTGCTGAGTCCCTCGGGTCTCGCGATAAATACCTGGTAAATAGCCGGCATGCACTCTCTTGCCCTGCTGCCGAGCACCTCAGGCTCTGTATCGACCTTTCTCCAGGCCAGTATCTTAAGTCCCGATTTTCTCGCGATTATCTCGAACATCGACTTTGCCTGACGCATATCGAGATCGTTCTGCGGGAAAAAGAACATGCCGACGCCGTACTGTCTCGGACCGGGGAGCGTGATACCCTGCTCTTTAAGCTTTTTTACGAAAAACGCATGAGGTATCTGGGTAAGTATGCCTACTCCGTCGCCAGTTTTGCCTTCCGCGTCCTTGCCTGCCCTGTGCTCCAGATTCTCAACGATCGAGAGCGCGTCGGAAACCAGGGCATGGCTCGGCTTCCCCTCGATATCGATGATGGCTCCGATACCGCAGTTGTCATGCTCAAATTCCGGGCGGTAAAGCCCCTGTCCCTTAACTTTTTCAAAAAGATCGGCCATTTATTTTTCCTCCGGATAATCTATGGGATAGTCATTGTCAAAGCAGGCCTTGCACAAACCCAGGCCGCCGGCCATTACATTCAGGTCCTCAACTCTTAAATATTCCAGTGAATCCGCGCCTATCCGTCCGCATACCTCTTCGGTCGAATGCTCCGACGCGATGAGCTGCTTGGCTGTAGGCACGTCCGTGCCGTAATAGCACGGATACAAAAACGGCGGGGAGCTTATGCGTACGTGTACTTCCTTTGCTCCCGCAGCCTTAAGCATTTCGATTATCTGCCGCATCGTGGTGCCGCGCACGATCGAGTCATCGATCAGTACGATGCGCTTTCCGTTCACAACCGGCTTCAGTACGCTCAGTTTCATATGAACCGCAGTCTGTCTCTCACTGTCGGACGGCTTGATAAAGCTCCTTCCGATGTAGCTGTTTTTGTGAAAGCCTATCGCAAACGGTATTCCGGAAGCCCGTGCATATCCCTCCGCGGCCAGCAGGCCCGAATCCGGAACACCCACAACGATATCCGCTTCAACCTTATCATTGGCCGCCAGCAGCCTGCCCGCCTCCGTCCTCGCGTCCCGCACTTCAACACCGTCGATGCGCGAATCCGATCTCGCGAAATATATGTATTCAAAAGCGCAGTGCGCATGCTTCGATCCGCAAAGGCTCCTGTCCGACTTAATGCCGTCGGTGCCGACCGTGACCATTTCACCGGGTTCTATATCCCTCAGTATCTCGCCTCCGACCGCCTCGATCGCTGCGCTCTCCGACGCTATGATGTACGCATCGTCTCTGCGCCCCATGATCAGCGGCTTTATACCGAACGGATCCCTGAGTGCCACGAGCTTTCTCGGGCTCATGATTATTAGCGCGTAACCGCCTTTAAGGCCTTTTGCGGCGTTCAGGACCGCGCTCTCGATACTGTCGGAGCCGATCCTCGCGCTGATGATCTCGTAAGCGATAACCTCCGAATCGGATGTGGTAAAATGCGCCTGTCCGCGATACATCTGTTTTTCTTTAAGGGCTTTCGTATTCACCAGATTGCCGTTATAGACCAGCGATATCATGCCCTTTATGTAGTTCATGGTGATCGGCTGGGCATTCTCCGGGATGCTGCCTCCCGTAGTCGAATAGCGGACATGTCCGACACCTATGTTGCCTTTCAGGGCCTCGATATCGGATGCGGAGAATACCTCGCTTACGAGTCCCATGCCCTTTTTTGTCATCGAATTGCCCTTGGGTCCCTGAGTATCCGAAACCGAAATCCCGGCGGATTCCTGTCCCCGGTGCTGCAGTGCGGTAAGACCGTGGTATATGTCCTTAGCCGCTTCGGCGCCTTCCTGCGCATATATGCCGAAAACGCCGCATTCCTCATGCAATTTGTCTTCCGATGCCGTACCGGTCATGATCCTTCACCGCCTGTTGTTTTTATGGTCCCCGAAAAGCTCTTAAAAAAAGAGAAGGCGCCCCGGGAGTTTCCTCCGGGGCGCCTTTGCCTTTTACAGGAAGATATTATAACTCTGTCACTTTAAAGTGTCAATACAATAATTCCGAATTATCACAAAACCTCCCCGGGAAGGATTATACCATTTTCCCGGGGAGAAATAAGAAACCAAAGATTACCGGTTAACGTTATTCTACGTCCTGCAGCGCTGCGTAATTCTCTTCGCCCGTCCTTATCTTTACGACACGGCTGACCGGATATACGAATATCTTGCCGTCGCCGATGCGGCCGGTATAAAGAGCCTTCTTTGCCGCTTCGATGACTTTGTCAACGGGGATCTCGCTTACGACTACTTCGATCTTAACCTTCGGGAGCAGGGTCATATCGATCTCGACTCCGCGGTATTTCTCGCCCGCGCCCTTCTGGATACCGCAGCCCATAACCTGAGTAACGGTCATGCCCGTAACGCCCAGATCGTTCATTGCGCGCTTTAATGTCTCGTATCTGGAGAGTTTCGCGATGATTACAACCTTTGAAATTCCGGTATCGAAGTCCGCTGAGCCCGTCGGAGTCTCGCGTATCACAGGTACCGCAGCCTTTCTCTTGGCCTCGGATGCCTGCTCATAACTCTCGGTTCCGAGGTTCGTGTTCTCGTTTACGCTCATGGTCATGGTGTTCGAAATATCCATGATCGAGAAACCTGCATATGCCGAAGGAAGACCGTGCTCGGTAGCGTCGAGACCGGTGATCTCCTCTTCTTCCGAAACACGTAAGCCGACAGTCTTCTTGATGAGCAGGAATGCGATGAAGATAGTTACCGCAGTCCATGCCGCGGTTACGAACATGCCCGCAAACTGGATGCCGAGCTGCTTAAAGCCTCCGCCGTAGAAAAGACCTTCCTCGATGCCTGCAACAGCAAAGCCGGGAGCTGTCTCAGTCGCAAACAGACCTACCGCCAGAGTACCCCAGATACCGTTGAACATATGAACCGCAACGGCACCGACGGGATCGTCGACATGAGAAACATTATCATTGAACCAAACGCCGAATACTACGAGAAGTCCGGATACGGCGCCGATGATCGCAGCGCCCGCGCAGTCGGTAACGTCGCAGGGAGCGGTGATCGCAACAAGGCCCGCAAGTGAAGCGTTAAGACACATCGAAACATCGGGCTTGCCGTACTTGATCCAGGTAAATAACATACATACTACAGTCGCAACAGCGGGAGCGACGGTCGTTGTAAGGAATACCGAACCCATAGTGGGAACGTCGGTAGCCGCAGCGCCGTTGAAGCCGTACCAGCCGAGCCACAGGATGAATACGCCGAGTGCTGCGATAACGAGGTTGTGGCCGGGGAATGCGTTGACCTTGGTTACCTTGCCGTTTCTGTCACGCTCGAACTTACCCATTCTGGGGCCTAACATCCATGCGCCGATGAAAGCACAGATACCGCCTACCATGTGAATGCAGTTAGAACCTGCGTAATCGTGGAAGCCCCAGTCTGTCAGGAAGCCGCCGCCCCATACCCAGTGAGCCTCGATGGGGTAAATGATAGCGGAAATGATAGCCGAATAGATACAGTAGCTCGAGAACTTGGTGCGCTCTGCCATCGATCCGGAAACGATCGTAGCTGTAGTCGCACAGAATACAAGGTTGAATACAAATGCGGAATAGTCAAAATCCGCATAACCCGAGAAAACGTCAAAGCTGAAGCCGCCCATAAAGCCCTTTAAAATGTTGGGCCCCAGCATCAGGGACGCGCCGCAGATAAACCACATTACGGTACCGATACAGAAATCCATCAGGTTCTTCATGATGATGTTGCCGGCGTTCTTCGCTCTCGTAAAGCCCGTCTCGCACATCGCAAAACCTGCCTGCATCCAGAAAACCAGTGCGGCGCCGATCAAAAACCACACCGCAAAGATCTGTTCATTCACCAAACTCATAATCTCATCAATCATAATCTTTATCCTCCCTTTAACTATTAAAAAAGAGCTGCCACTCGGGGTGTTATTTCACCACCCCTTTGTGGCAACTCATTTTTTTCAAAAATTGGCTCAGTATACACTGAACAGCAGCTTTCCGTAGCTCGGAACCGGCCAGCACTCCTCGCTCGCGAGCATTTCGGCCTCGTCCACGTGCTTTCTCAAATGCTCCATCTTGGGGATCATATCGTCCCTGATGAACTCTGAGGTCGCCAGCACTGTATCAAAGCTCTTTACGCTTTCGAGCGACTGCTCGAGATCCTTTACTCTCTCGAGTATATAGTCGGTGAGCTCGGACAGCCTCTCCATCGTGGATATCTCGTAATTGCATTTTACATTGCCGCTGACCGACTTCATCATCGAAGTGGTCTTTGCCAGCTTGTACAGATAGTCCTCGATCGCGGGAAGGTAATCCTTCCTTACCATGTCGACCATCGTATGCGCCTCGATCGTAACGGTCTTGCAGTAATTCTCGAGCATGATCTCACATCTCGAATGCAGCTCGGACTCGGTAAATACCTTATGCGCCATCAGCATCGACTTGTTCTTCTCATCGAGCAGATGAGGCATCGCGTCGGGCGTGGTCTTAAGGTTCGAAAGACCTCTGACCTCGGTCGCTTCCTTTACCCATTCCTCACCGTAGCCGTTGCCGTTAAAGAGGATGCGCTGATGCTTTGTAATGGTCTCCTTGATCAGATCGTGCAGAGCGCTCTCGAAATCCGACGCTCCCTCGAGCCTGTCGGCGTACTGCTTAAGGCTCTCGGCTACCGCTGCATTCAGCATGATATTGCAGCATGCGATGCTGTTTGACGAGCCGAGCGATCTGAACTCGAATTTGTTTCCGGTAAACGCGAACGGCGAAGTACGGTTTCTGTCGGTGGTATCTCTCGAGAACTTCGGCAGGCTGTCCACGCCGAGCTTGATGACTTCTTTTTCTTTTCCCTGGTAAGGAGAATCGGTCCTGATCGCCTCAAGGATGGCGGAGAGCTCATCGCCGAGGAATACGGAGATAATGGCGGGCGGAGCCTCGTTCGCGCCGAGTCTGTGATCGTTGCCCGCGGTTGCAACGGAGAGACGGAGCAGATCCGAATAATCGTCGACCGCCTGGATGACCGCGCACAGGAAAAGCAGGAACTGCGCGTTCTCATGAGGGGTATCACCGGGTGAGAGAAGGTTCGCGCCCTTATCGGTTGCCATTGACCAGTTGTTGTGCTTGCCCGATCCGTTTACGCCCGCAAAAGGCTTTTCATGGAGCAGGCATACGAGACCGTGCTTTCTGGCTACCTTCTGCATGATCTCCATGGTCAGCTGGTTGTTGTCGGTCGCCACATTGGTCGTGGAATAGATAGGAGCCAGCTCATGCTGCGCGGGAGCAACCTCGTTATGCTCGGTCTTGGCTAAGATGCCGAGTTTCCAGAGTTCCTCGTTCAGGTCCTCCATGAACGCGTTTACCCTGGGCTTGATAACGCCGAAGTAATGGTCGTCGAGCTCCTGTCCCTTGGGAGGCTTCGCGCCGAACAGTGTCCTGCCCGTATATACAAGGTCAGGGCGCTTCTGGTACATCTCGGCATCGATCAGGAAATATTCCTGCTCGGGACCTACGCTCGTCCTGACATATTTAACATCCTTGCCGAACAGCTTCAGTACGCGCTTTGCCTGCTTATCGAGAGCCTGCATCGAACGCAGCAGAGGAGTTTTCTTATCGAGTGCCTCGCCGCTGTAGGAACAGAACGCGGTCGGGATGCAGAGTGTGTGACCCTTTATGAACGCATAGGATGTCGGATCCCATGCTGTGTAGCCTCTCGCCTCAAATGTGGCTCTGAGACCGCCCGAAGGGAATGAGGACGCGTCGGGCTCGCCCTTTATCAGTTCCTTGCCCGAGAACTCCATGATCACGCCGCCGTCGGGTGAAGGAGAGATAAAACTGTCGTGCTTCTCAGCCGTAACTCCCGTCAGGGGCTGGAACCAGTGAGTAAAATGAGTGGCTCCGTGCTCTACCGCCCAGTCGCGCATTTCCTTTGCCACCGCCTCGGCAACGCTTTCATCGAGCTGCCCGTTCTCATCGATGGTCCTTCTGAGTGAATCGTATACCTTTGCAGAGAGTCTTGCTTTCATTACTCTGTCGTCAAACACCAAAGTTCCGAATAGTTCAGGTACATTCTTTTTTTCCATAATCTTTCCCTCCTGTGATTTTGAATAAAAAAACAGACGCCAAAGAGATAAACTCTTAAGACGCCTTTGTCTTTCGGTTTATTATTGCTTTACTTGCCGCTGTCTCCGTAGTTTGCGAGCACTCTCGCGGACGGATCCTTAACATCGCAGCCTTCCCAGTTTTTGTTCGGCATCCAGAAATCAACGACCATTTCCGACTGCCCGGGATAATACTTTTCAAAAATATTCCTGTACAGGAGCGATTCCTTTGTAAAAGGCTTCGCGTGACTATATTTTTTGATGCCCTCTTCAAACTCGGCATCGGTGTACCGGCTCTCTGCGTATTCCGCGAGGTCGTCCTTGAGTGAATGCCCGACCGCATCGGAAAACGCCGCCTTTTCTCTCCAGAGTATGCTCTCGGGGATCAGCGCGTCCTTCTCGAACGCGTGCCTTAAGAGGTATTTGCCTTTTCCGTAACGGTTCAGCTTCTTCTCCGGATCGATCGCCATGCAGTACCCGACGAATGCCAGATCCCCGAACGGAACACGGGCTTCAAGGGAATTTACGCTGATGCATCTGTCCGCCCGGAGTACGTCGTACATATGCAGCTCCCTGATCCTCTTCTCGGCTTCTTTCTGGAACTCCTCCGCGTTCGGGGCGAAGTCCGTATATTTGTATCCGAATATCTCATCCGATATCTCGCCGGTCATGATCACGCGTATATCGGACTGTTCATGTATCGCCTTGCATACGAGGTACATTCCGATCGATGCGCGGATCGTTGTGATATCGTAAGTTCCCAGCAGCTCGATGACTCTTTCGAGAGCGTTCAGGATATCCTTTTTCGAAATGATGACCTCGTGGTGGTTCGAATGTATGTAGTCCGCGACCTCTCTTGCGTATTTTAAGTCGATCGCGTCGATATCCATGCCTATCGCCCAGGTCTCGAGCGGCTTGGGGAGCTCTTTTGCCGCGATGCCGCATACCAGAGACGAATCGAGTCCACCCGAGAGCAGGAAGCCTACCGGAGTATCGGAATCAAGCCTTTTCCTGACACCCTCGGTCAGCAGATCGTGTATGTTCTTCGCGATCTCGTCCATGTCGTCATGCTTTACTTCCTTAACCTCGGACATGTCGCGGTATTTTATGAACTCGCCGTCCTTGAAGTAATGTCCTGGAGGGAACGGGTATATCTTATCGGTAAGCCCCGTCAGGTTTTTCGGTTCCGACGCGAATATGTAGCTGCCTGCCGCGCTCCTGCCATAGTAGAGCGGCCTGATGCCTATCGGATCTCTTGCGGCGATGTACGAACCGCTTTTTGCGTCGTACATGATCAATGCGTATTCGGCGTCGAGCATTTTGAACATCTCTGTCCCGTACTCTTTGTACAGTGCCGGAAGGATCTCACAGTCCGAATCGCTTCCGAAGGTGTAGCCCTTCGCGATCAGCTCGTCCTTCAGCGGTCTGAAGCCGTATATCTCGCCGTTGCATACAAGAATTGTCTCGCAGAACTTGCCGGGGCCGTGATCCGTCATAGGATCGTCAAAAGCGGTTACCGATAAAGTCTTTTTCATTCCGAAAAGGAAGGGCTGCATCCCCGCATCGGTAAGTCCCATGATCGACAGGCGGTTAAAGCCGAGCCAGCCGTTCCCCGTATTTATTACCCGGCTTGCATCGGGTCCTCTCGAATGAGTTTTTGAAAGTGCGGTCTTTACCGTTTCGTATCTGATGTCGGTCCCGCAAAAACCAAAAATAGAACACATGCTGACGCCTCCCCGTCTTTCCGTCCCAACGGGAACAGCTTACCGGATCCCGAAAAAAACGGAAAAAGCGCCTTGAAGATTATGTCTTCAAGACGCCCTTGTCTTTTATAGGTCTGAAGTCTACACCACTTAAAAATGGTTGTCAAGAACATTTTTTAAAAAATTGTCGAAACCTTGATCGTAATCTCCTCGAGCACGTCGAGCAGCACGCGTACGGTGTCAAGCGATGTGAATATCGTAACATTGTTTTCGATCGCGCAGCGGCGGATCTTGGCGCCGTCCTCAAAATGCACGCCCGAGAAAATGGCTCTGGTATTGATCACATAGCTGACATTTCCGCTCCTGATCGAGTCGAGGATGTCCTCGCTGCCCTCGCTGAGCTTTTTTCTGATCCTGCAGCGGATGCCCGCATTGCGCAGGTACTCTCCGGTAAGCGAGGTAGCCTCGATGTTGAAGCCCATGTCGTAGAATCTGCGTACGAGCGGTATGCCCTCGATCTTGTCCTCATCGGCTAGGGATACGATGACGGTGCCGTAGTTTAAGAGCTTGAGTCCGGTCGCTATCAGCGCCTTGTACATGGCCCTGTGCATTTTTTCGTCGTAGCCTATAGCCTCACCGGTCGACTTCATCTCGGGTGAGAGATATACGTCCATGCCCTTGAGCTTCGAGAACGAGAATGCGGGCGCTTTTACGCACCAGCGCTCGCGCTCCTTAGGATAGAGCTCGAATATGCCCTGTTCCTTAAGACTGACGCCGAGTATCGCAAGGGTAGCGATGTCCGCGAGATGATAGCCTGTCGCCTTTGAGAGGAAAGGAACGGTCCTCGACGAGCGGGGGTTGACCTCGATGATGTATACGTCCTCTTTTTCGTCAACAATGAACTGGATGTTGAAGAGTCCCACTATGCCGATGCCGAGACCCAGCTGCTTCGTATAGGTCAGGATAGTGCCCTTGACCTTATCAGAGATGCTGAATGTCGGATATACGCTGATCGAGTCGCCCGAATGCACGCCGGTACGCTCTACGAGCTCCATGATGCCGGGAACGAATACGTCTCTGCCGTCGCAGATCGCGTCGACCTCGACCTCCTTGCCCATGATGTACTTGTCGACCAAAACGGGCTTATCTACATCGACCTCAACCGCGGTCTTTAAGTAATGGCGCAGGTCGTTTTCCTTTGATACGATCTGCATCGCGCGGCCTCCGAGAACGAAGCTCGGGCGCACGAGCACGGGATATCCGATGCGCTCGGCCGCGGCCACGCCGTCCTCGATGCTCGTTACTGCTTCACCGTTGGGCTGGGGTATGTTAAGGTCCTTTAATACTTTTTCAAACGCGTCGCGGTTCTCCGCGCGCTCGATCGCGTCGCAGTCGGTACCGATGATCCTGACTCCGTGCTCCTTTAAGGGCTCGGCCAGATTGATCGCGGTCTGTCCGCCGAGTATCGCGATAACGCCGTCGGGCTGCTCGTAATCGATGATGTTCATGACATCCTCGACCGCGAGAGGCTCGAAATAGAGCTTGTCGCTCGTCGTGTAATCCGTAGATACGGTCTCGGGGTTATTGTTGATGATAATGGCCTCATAACCGTGCGCCTTTATCGTCATGACCGCGTGTACGGTGGAATAGTCGAACTCCACGCCCTGTCCGATACGGATAGGACCCGAACCGAGTACGATGATCTTTTTCCTGTCGGATTTCTGCGACTCATTCTCCTGCTCGTAAGTCGAGTAGAAATAAGGGATGTAGCTCTCAAACTCCGAAGCGCAGGAGTCGATCATCTTGTATACGGGCCTGATATTCTCCGCCTTTCGGATCTCGTAGATCTCCCGCTCGGTCATGCCCCAGAGCACGGCGATCTCCTTGTCGGCGAAGCCCATTTTCTTGGCTGCTTTAAGGTACTCTAAGTCGCCCTTGTGTGCTTCGGTCTCCTTCTCTGTCCTCACGATGTTCAGGAACTTCTCGATGAAGAAGGTATCGATGCCGGTCAGATCATGGATCTCGTTTACTTCAACGCCGAGACGCAGCAGCTGCGCGATCGCGTAGATACGGTCGTCCGTACCCGTCGTGATATATTCTTTGAGCTCGTCCGCAGGCATGTGGTCGAACTTTTTGTGATGCAGATGGAATACGCCGATCTCGAGTGAGCGGATGGCCTTTAAGATGCTTTCCTCTATGGTCCTGCCGACGCTCATGACCTCACCGGTCGCCTTCATCTGGGTGCCGAGGCGGTTGTTCGCGTCGTTGAACTTGTCGAACGGGAAACGGGGCATCTTCGATACCACATAATCCAGCGCGGGCTCGAAGGATGCGGGCGTATTCGCGAGCATGATCTCATCGAGATGCATGCCTACGCTGATCTTTGCCGAAACGCGCGCGATCGGGTATCCGCTCGCCTTTGAAGCCAGCGCCGATGAACGCGAAACCCTGGGATTGACCTCTATCAGGTAATAATCGAACGACTCGGGATCGAGCGCGAACTGCACGTTGCAGCCGCCTTCGATCTTCAGCGCGCGGATGATCTTCAGTGCGCTGTCGCGGAGCATGTGATATTCTTTGTTGGTCAGTGTCTGCGAAGGGCATACCACGATCGAATCGCCGGTGTGAATGCCGACGGGATCGATATTTTCCATGTTGCAGACCGTGATCGCGGTATCGTTCGCGTCACGGATGACCTCGTATTCGATCTCCTTATAGCCCTTTACGCTGCGCTCGATGAGGACCTGATGCACGGGAGACATCTCGAGAGCATTCTTCATGATCTCGCGGAACTCCTCCTCGTTGTACGCAAAGCCGCCGCCTGTGCCGCCTAATGTAAACGCGGGGCGCAGAACGAGCGGATAGCCGATCTTTTCTGCGGCGTCGAGACCCTCCTCCATATTCTCGGCTATGATGGAAGGCAGGACGGGCTCGCCGAGGCTCATGCAGAGCTCCTTGAACAGCTCTCTGTCTTCGGCGCGCTCTATACTTTCGGTCCTCGTGCCGAGTAGCTCAACGCCGCACTCACGCAGGCCTCCTTTTTTCTCCAGTTGGATGGCCAGATTCAGACCGGTCTGTCCGCCGATACCGGGAAGTATGGCGTCGGGGCGCTCCATACGGATAATCTTGGCCAAAAATTCGAGATTGAGCGGCTCCATATAGACCTTGTCCGCTATGGTCTCGTCCGTCATGATGGTCGCGGGGTTGGAATTGCACAGGATGACCTTGTAGCCCTCCTCACGAAGGGAAAGGCAGGCCTGTGTGCCCGCATAGTCAAATTCGGCGGCCTGTCCGATAACGATCGGGCCCGAACCGATAACGAGTATTTTCTTCAGATCCGTTCTCTTAGGCATTTTCCACTACCCCCTTTGACTCATTCATGATATCGATAAACTCATCAAACAGGTACGCGGAGTCCTGAGGTCCCGGCGCGCTCTCGGGATGGTACTGTACCGAGAAGACTCTGTCTTTTTTGCATTCAACGCCCTCGATCGTATTGTCGAGGATATTAATGTGCGTTACCTCCAGACCGGTTCCGGCGAGGGATTCTTCCCTGACCGCGTAGGAATGGTTCTGCGAGGTGATCTCTATCTTGCCGGTCTTTAAGTTTTTCACGGGGTGATTGCCGCCGCGATGACCGAACTTAAGCTTGTATGTGTCGGCACCGTACGCGAGCGAGATGATCTGATGTCCGAGGCAGATGCCGAATATCGGGACTTTGCCGATCAGCTGCTTTATGGCCGCGATCGTCGGAACCGCGTCCTGCGGATCGCCGGGGCCGTTTGAGATGAACACTCCGTCGGGCTTGAGGCTTAAGATATACTCCGCGCTGCTGTCCCACGGAACCACAGTGACCTTGCATCCGCGGCGGGCAAGACTCCTCGGGATATTGCGCTTCATGCCGCAGTCGATGGCCACAACATGGTTGCTCTGGAGAGGGTAGAGATCGCTGATCTTTGCCGTGCTCCAGTCGTAGGTCTCACGCGTGCTGACCTGCGCCACGAAGTCCGTTGCGGGAACCCAGGCCTTGAGCGCCGCGACCGCATCCTCCGTGGAAATCCCCGAATCACAAATATACGCCCTACAGGTACCGTAATTACGAATGTATCTGCCGAGCGTTCTGGTATCAATACCGCAAACACCCACGATGTCAAATTCTTTCATGACGTCCTCGAGGGTTCTGGTATAACGGAAATTTGAAGGTTTTTCGCAATATTCTCTGACTATGAGACCCGATACGGAGGGTCTTAAGGTTTCGTAATCGTCATCACACATACCGTAATTGCCGATAAGCGGATAAGTCATCACGACTGCCTGCCCCGTATAAGAAGGATCGGAAACTATTTCCTGATAACCGACCATAGAAGTGTTGAACACCAGCTCGACCATACGGTTTTCCGGTGATCCGAATCCGGTACCCACAAACTCGAGACCGTCTTCAAGCACGATTTTTTTGTTCATTCGATTCAGCTCCTTTGCTCTTTCCCCGTCGCTTAACCTTTTCAATCTATGTTACACCAAAGATGAAAGCTTGTCACACTAAATGATTTTGTTTTTTACACCAAAAAATTATAGAGGACAGAACGGGTCTGTCCTCTATAGAGTATTGGCTGCGATCATTCTGTTTTAACGGCCTTTTTGACCTTGTCCTTCGGAAGATACTCCGCAAGGGTCCGCTCGAGGTCTTCGGGTTTTGTGGGCTTCGTAAGATAATCGTCAAAGCCCTCCGACAGATACATCTCCCTCATGCCCTCTATGGCGTTCGCGGTAAGGGCGATGACGGGACAGTCAAAGTCCGGATCCTCCCTGAGTCTGTGGAGCGTCTCTATGCCGTCCATGCCCGGCATCATATGGTCGAGCAGGATCAAATCGTATCTGTTCTTTGAGCAGAGCTCGATGCCTTCCTTGCCCGAGAGCGCCTGATCGACATTAATGCCGGTCTGCTTGAGCAATCCCTTTACGACCATGATGTTTACAGGCGAATCGTCGATCACGAGTATCGTTGCTTCAGGCGCCGTAAAGCTCGGCACGTACGGTTTTCTTTCCTCGCGGCTGCTTTCGGTATCGCTCAGTTCTCCGACCTTGCCGGGTCCGGCGATCTCCTGGATAATATACGCGGTAAAGGTCGAACCCTCGCCGTATGTGCTCTTTACGTCTATCTTTCCGCCCATCATGTGGACCAGATTGTTCGATATCGCAAGTCCGAGACCTGTTCCTTCGATGCCCTTGTTGCGCTGCATCTCGAATCGTTCGAACTTGTTGAAGAGCTTTGCCATGTCCTCTGGTCTTATGCCGATGCCGGTGTCCTCGACCTCGAACTTAAGCATCACGAAATGATCCTGATCCGCATTTTCCGCGCCCGTATCGCTTTCAGCGCCGACGCGCAGAATAACGGAGCCCTTCTCGGTATATTTGACCGCATTGTTCATGATGTTGAGCAATACCTGTCCGATCCTGTTCTCATCGCCGTGCAGATCGTTCGGGAGATTGGGATCCATCTCTACCTTGAGCTCCAGATCCTTTTTCTTAGCCAGCTCGCCGATCTGATTCGTGATATTCCTGATCAGGTCTCTTAAACTGTAATCTGAGGAAACCAGCTCAAGCTTGCCCGATTCGATCTTTGTAAAATCGAGGATATCGTTGATGATGCTGAGCAGGTTCGTGCCCGCGTTCCTGATATTCTCGGAATAATTCCTGATATCCTCCTCGCCCGATTCGCGGCTGATCATCTCATTCATTCCGAGGATCGCGTTGACAGGGGTTCTGATCTCATGCGACATATTCGCAAGGAAATTGGATTTCAGCTCGCTTACATGCTGCGCATAGCGCTCCTCGTCGAGTATGCCCGAGATGTTCTTTACAAAGGTGAACACGCCCGAGAAAAGCATCAGGTACATGCCCACGATGAACGGATACGCGTCATGATTGTCATAGGTCGTGACTAACCTTATCGCCTGGAAGATGGCCGCTACGAACAGCGCCACAAAACCGCTGACAAGGAAGAAGTATCCCTTTGCCCGTTTTTTGACCACATCGGTGACGATCGTGACGATCATCGTAACCAGCATTATGATACCTGCCAGTCCGATGTACAAAAGATTGTCCTGGAAAGAACGGATCCCGCAGAAATGACTGATCGCGACGACTACATCGGTGATCAGGTATATGAGCCCTACGATCATCAGCAACGGCTCATGTCTTCTGTCCTGCGCGTAGTTAAGGCACAGCAGGAAGAAGAACGGGATCGTCATTACCAGCATATATTCCATGGGTCCGTCTACGTAATAGTTCCGCATGGCGATCTGGTAAAGGAATGAGTCGAAGATAAACCACAGCGACAGCAGCATGACGCCGATCGCCAGGTTGATGATATAGAATTTTCTCTTGTAGATGAAGCGCATCACGATCGTAACGACCGAGAACATCAGCGCGAGTATGAAAAGGATCACCGCAGCGATAAACTGCGTTCCGTCCTTTTTGAGCATATAAAGGATCATGCCGATCTTATCGCCGATCAGCACGGCGTTGAAATTGGTATTGTCCTTGCCCTCGTCATAGCACTCGAGCACGATCGCCTGACCCGCGTCGCGGGCATGCAGCTCCACCAGCATATAATGGCTCTTTACGTAGCCGCCGGGAAGCGGATTATCGCTGCTGTCGAAATCAAGACGAAGCTCATTGTTCACATATACCCTCATGCTCCTGTTGGTCAGGAAACATGCGTAGGAATTCTCGTCCACAGCTCCGGGAAGCCTCGAAGTCAGCGTTACCGTATCTCCGACCCCGATCTCGAGCGATCCGGGGAAGCGCACATGACGGACCTCCCCGTCTGAGTCCGCGTATGACCAGGTATTGTTGAAAACCTCACAGCTGCCGGTGAAATAATGAGTCGACTGAGTGAAAAACTGGCCATAGATAAAGAACCCGAGTATGCACGCAAGTATGATACTCAGTCCTATCTGCACCGTCTTAAAAAGTATCGACGATTTCGGTTCGCCGTTAACGCCGGTTTTTTCCTTCATATCCGCTCCTTCTGCAAGCCGCTTCAGCGCTTATGCAGAATTCCCATTTCTGTCAGTTTGTTTTTAAGCTCCTCGGAAGAGGTACAGTGCACGCCCGTGCCGCCCGCCGTCTCCCATTCGGAGATATTCTTGGTATAATCGTCTATCAGGATGTCGTTCCTGTTATGCACAAAATCCTTTTTTTCCGCGCGTGAGACCGTGTGGACGATAACTCCCTCGGGCAGGTATCTCCTCACCCAGGAATTCTTATCCTCGGCCGCCGTAACGATGCCTCTGCGGGGCTTGGGTATACCCGAAAGTATCCTGCACCGGTCGCCGTACTCGGCATACAGCTCGTTAAATATCTCTATGCTGCCGGGTATAGGCTCAAGACTGTCGTAAAAATGGGGATAACCGCGCATGGCGCCAAACAGCTCCTCGTCGCTCTCCGCCGTGGAATGCTCCTGGTCGCGAGGTTCGAGATGCAGCAGCTCTTTGACCCCTCTGGCAAAATCCGACAATACTCCGTCCATATCAAAATAAATATACCCAACTTCAGCCATATATAATCTCCGTCTTATTCAGAGAACATGTGTAGGTTTCGTCAAACTACACATTCTTCAAAACGCCATCCGCGCAGATAAGATATTTTATCACTCTTCTTTTGTTTTTGCAATAATATCTTGAAGATTTCTCTTATACTTATACATCCCGGGACATAAGAATATCCTCGTACAGACAGCGAAGGATCTCTCCCACGCTCCATGCCTGCGCGTAGCAGCCTCTGCCGTTGTGAGGCGCATCGCCGTCAAATATCTCGCTGACGGAACCGATGCAGTTCTCAAACAGATGCGCCTTGACCGGCGCGATAAGCCCTGCTGCCTCGCTGCGCGTCTCTTCGGTCCGACCGTGAGTTTTAACATAAGCCGTGATGAAAGCGCCGAGCAGGAAGCCCCATGCCGTCCCCTGATGATATGCGTGATCGCGTTTCTCGAGCGAGCCGAGATAGATCGGATGATAGTCGGGATCTGCAGGATCGAGGGAACGCAGGCCGCAGCCCGCATACAGTTTTTCCTTAACGGCTTCGACCACGCTGAGCTCGTATCCGGGATCGAGCAGAGGATACGGCAGGCTCACGGCATATATCTGGTTAGGGCGCAGACGGGGATCGTCTCCGGCATCAACCGCGGCGTTCCATGCAACGGCTGCTGCAGCTCCTGTATCGACTGCCTCACCGTCCGCTGCTTTAGTTCCTTCGGTGTCGTAATCTTTCCTGCCGGGCAGACTGTCCACGTCGCAGTCCACCACGTCGAACAGATATCCGCCCTGTTCGTACCGGAAGCGATTATTGAAGCTGTCTTTGACTTTATCTGCGAGTGCGGCATATTCTCCCGCATCGGGGTCACCATAGTCTTTCGCAAGCCGCTCCGCGATCCTCAAAGCGTTGTACCAGAGCGCGTTGATCTCGACGGGCTTGCCGTGGCGTGGTGTAGCCACCCAGTCGCCGACGCGCACATCCATCCAGGTCACCTGGTCGAAGCCTCCGCCCGCGTGTATCAGGCCGTCCTCGTCCATTTTTATCGAGAAATGCGTCCCGTTTTTATAACCGGCGATTATGTTCTTCAGGCAGGGCCAGATCTCCGTTCTTATGAATTCGTCAGCTCCCCGGTGAGCGCGGTCTTTTTCTGGCTGCCGGTCTGCTTCCTGCAGCATGCCGTTCTCTCCGTCCGCATGTCTGCTCTCTGTATACTCGAGATATTTATGCACGGCATAAAAATACCACAGCGACGCGTCGGCGGTATTATACAGAGGCTCCTGCCCGCCGTCCGGGAACATGTTCGGGATCAGACCGTCCTTTTCGTAACGGGCAAAGGTCTTTAATATCGCCTCCGCCTCATCAAACCGCCCTGTAACGAGCGTAAGCCCCGTAAACGCGATCATCGTGTCGCGTCCCCAGTCCGTGAACCACGGAAGCCCCGCAAGGACCGTAGAGAGCCCTGTGGAGCTGCGGAAGGTTATAAAATTGTCGGCCGCCTGAGACAGTGCCTCGAAAAGCATACTGTCAGAAACGTCTGCAGGGACGGTGAGAATATGCTTATGATGGGGAAAGGCTTCAGGATCCCTAAGCGCTGTATCAGCCAGTTCCCCCGCGCGCTCTCGGGCACCCATGATGATTGCCTGCGCTTCGTTTGCGATATTCTTATCTTCGGAGGCTGCGTTATCGGCGCTCCGATCATCCTCTGCCGATGATACCTCGCATATGCATCCGATGACCTTTGTCTCACCCGCGCCGACTTCATACACGATATCGTACGGCTTAAAGGCACAGTCGAGGCCCTCCGCCTCGTTGTCGGTCTCGGTCTTTAAAAGCATGTTCAGGTCATATTTATCACTGCGCTCCTGCACCCTGCCGCCGCTGAACGTGAACCGGATACAGGCATTTTCTCCCGTCCGCGGCACGACAGTTATCAGTCCGGCTGCGTCGGAGCCGTTTTCGGTCTCCTCAGGCTGTCCTTTTTCTGCCGCATATGCAGTCTCGTTCCCAACTGTATCCCGGTTGCCAGCGCAGGCACAGTCTGCTGCCAGCACCGCTTTTACGGTTTCGGGAGTATGCGGGCTGCTGTGCTCTCTCCAGTTAAACAGAGGCGTCACGATGAACTTTGCTGCACTCCCAAGATTCTCGATTCTGTAGATGATCGCACATTTATTCTCACCGTATTGAAGAGCGATCGTCTTGCGTATGCGCAGACTCCCGACCTCATAGGAAAATGTCACAGCGCCGTCACTTAAGAAAGACTTCATGTAACGGTTGCCCTCACATGCAGTCTCCCTGCCGTCCTTCAGATGCACAGATGCCGAAAGGTCCGTTACGCATTCGTTCGCGATCACGCGCTCCTCGGTTTTTGAAAGAGCGATAACCCTCTCCACGGGAGGATGAAGGCTCGCTATCAGATAGCCCTGATGTGTCCTGTTCAGAGCGCCTGTTACCGAGCCTCCCGCATATCCTCCTATACCGTTTGTAAGTACCCATTCACGACGAAGGTCCG